>DVKK01000015.1 GCA_018716085.1 Candidatus Ornithoclostridium excrementipullorum
GCAATCCGTATGGCAGCTACCCTGTTTCAGTTGATTGTTGATGCTGTTTTATGAGTAGCTACCATCGGGGCCGTCTTTGTTTACGTATTGCCGTTATTCCTCTTCGCCGTCCGTCGGATCTCCTCTCCTTATCGGAGCGACCAGTTTGACCTTCGGCGCCTCGGGAGCGGGTTCGGGCTCGTTTTCCTCCGCCGCGGGAGGGAGCTGAACGGGCTCTTCGCGATCGCCGTCGGAATTTTGTCCGTTCTTATTCAGCGCGTCGCGGATAAAATATTCGGTCAGGCACAGGATGAAGATAAATATCATCAGCAGGTTCACGCCTACCGTGGCGAACAGCCCCACTACCGACAGCGCAAAAGCAAACCAAAGGTTCTGTACGAGCTTTTTCTCGTCGGTCATGCCGTATCCGCCGTCGAGCCTTTGCTTGATCAGCAGTATCGTAAGGACCACAGCCGCGCAGAATACGAGCCATCCCAACACGAGCGCGAACACCGCTGCGCCGCCTGCGGAGTCGGAAGCGCCGATGACGACGGATTGGAATATAAGATAAATAAACGCCGCCACGACATAGAATATCGCGGAAACGAGCCGCAGATCCTCAATGAGTTTCAAACTTTTTTTCATTTCTTTACCTCGCCGATTCCCTTATATTATTATTTTATCCTCAAAACCCGTATATGTCAACGGTTTGCGCATTTTCCGCTTACGCGCAACGCTTTGCGGATCAGGATATTATATGCCGGGGCTGTTTTTTCCGTAACCGACGACAATAAAACGACAATAAAAAAGATCCCGCAGAAGCGGGATCGCGTCGACTTTGTTCCGTCGCTCATTTGTCGGATATTCCGGTCATATAAGCCGTGGGATCTATCTTTTCGCCGTCCTTGGTCAGTTCGAGATGAATGTGCGTGCCCTGAGCTATTTCGGACAGAGCGGACGAAGACACGGTGCCCAGCACATCCCCTTCGGCAACGGAATCGCCCGCTTTGAGCGTAACTCCGTCGAGAAGTTTGTACGTCGTTTCGAAACCGCCGTCGTGAGTGATGACAACGGTCGTACCGTCGAAGCTGTCTGTGGTCACGGACTTGACCGTGCCGTCAAACGAGCATTTTACCTGTTCGCCCGCCTCGGCTATCAGGTCCACTCCTTCATGGGTAGCCCAATGCTTCTGAGTGGGGTCGAATACGAGTTCGGTATTGCTGAAACCGATATCGACGGTGTATTCGGACAGGATGCCGTCGAGCGTAAACGTCTTCTGCGGTTTATTATCGTCCGAACCGTCATCGTCGTCGACGTCGTCGTCACCGTCGTCGGGATTGGTCGGCGTATCGTCGTCGGTGTCGTCGTCATCGTCTCCGGGCGTGACCACGGTGGGCGGATCCACGACGTTGTCGTCGTTTGAATTGACTACGGCAGCTACCGTTATGATCGCTCCGATCGCAAGCACACATACAATCATAAGCACAAAGTAGATGTTACGCTTGAAGAACATCGCAACTCTGTTGGTAGAACCGCCTTCTTGCTTTACTTTTTTCATAAATACCTCCGATTTATTTTTTTCGTACAGCCTTTGCGCCTACGAATTTATGTACTCTCAGGTCCGTCGGCAATGATTGTTGACCGATAACGCGGCGTTTATACCGCCGTTTTCGCCGTGTTCTCCCGCGGCGGGAGCGCCCGCAAGAACGAAAGCGAGCAATATTCCGAATACCAACAATGCGAATTTCTTCATTTCTGCCTCCGACGCGTAGATTGTTGACAGATCGGCGCCGTTTATACCGCCGTTTTGCAATGCGACCGCGCTGAGGTTGACTTGCCGCGCGCCGTATGCTATCATTTGCATGAGGTAATTATGAATTATTTGTCGGCAAGATGCAGATCGGTGACCCCTTACGTCGCGGGCGAACAGCCTCGCGGTTCCGTTTTCGTAAAACTCAACACGAACGAGTGTCCTTATCCGCCCTCTCCCGCGGTCGAAAAAGTGCTGAAAGACTTCGACGCGGGCGTTTTGCGGCTCTATCCCGACCCCGACAACGCCGCGCTCAAAGACGCCGTGGCTAAAAAATACGGATTGAAAAGGGAAAACGTGTTCGTGGGCAACGGCAGCGACGAAGTGCTGGCTCTGTGTTTTCCCACATTCTTCGATGAGGGCGACGCCGTGGCTTTCGCGGACGTTACCTATACTTTCTACAAGGTGTGGGCGCACGCGTTCGGACTGGTATCGCACGTCGTGCCCGTCAACGACGAACTGAAGATCTCCGCCGAAGACTACCTCTCTCTTCCCTCCAAGGTGAAAGGGATCGTGATCTGCAACCCCAACGCGCCGACAGGTATGCCTATGCCTCGCGCGGATCTGATAAACATAATAAGCTCCAATCCCGATAAGATAGTCATAGCGGACGAAGCATACTGCGACTTCGCTCAAGAGAGCATGATCGGATACCTGAACGACTTTCCCAATCTCGTCATCGTAAAAACGCTGAGCAAAGCGTACGCGCTTGCGGGCGCGAGATGCGGGTTTGCGCTCGCCTCGCCCGAACTGATCGCCGGATTGAACACCGTAAAAAATTCGTTCAATTCCTACACGGTCAACGCTGTCACGGAAAAACTCGCCGTTGCCGCGCTGGAAGACGCGCCGTATTACGCCGCGGTCGCGGACAAGATAGTAAGGCAGCGCGAAACGACTTCCGACGCATTGCGTGAACTCGGTTTCGAAGTGCTGCCCTCGCGCACGAATTTCATTTTCGCCGGCCATAAAAAGATACCCGCAAGCGAGATATATTTCAGTCTGAAAGAGAACGGCGTCCTGGTCCGCCACTTCAAAGCGGACAGGATAAATAATTTCGTACGTATCACGATAGGTACTCCCGAGCAAATGAACGTTCTATTGGACAAAGTGAAGAAACTGCTCAAAGGAAAACTGTAAAATTCCCCGCCTGTGTTCGTTATTCATATAAAACGGTCGATAAAACGGCCGTTTTCGTTTTTATACGCGCGCATTACGCGCCCCGACAAGCCGCTATGACGGATCGACAAAATAAGTTTATTTTCGCCGCAAGGCGCCGTTTTGCGACGGCTCTGCCGCGGTATCATATCTGCATGGAACGACAGCCTATAAGATTGGATAACTACGAGCCTCCTTGCATAAAGACCGCGGGCGGAACGGTACGCGCTTATACTTCGAAAGTGATATGCGGCGATAAGGCCATGACGAAACTCGCCGAAGCGGCGGCGGACGTAATGCCTGCGGGCAGGATCGCGCTCTGTCGGAGCGAAGGTCTGGACGGACTGTCATCGGTCGCCGCGGATATCCTGCGCAAAGCCGGATACTTCGTGGACGAATATCCTGTGCAAGACGGATCTCTCGACGAGAAAAATCTGCGCGACGACGACCGCTTGCTCATCGCCGTCGGCGGCGGAAGCGCGGCGAACGCCGTAAAGCACGCCGCATCGGTGCGAGGCTCCGACTGGATATACGTAATGACGTGCGCGTCCACCGACAGCGGGCTGTACTCTTACGCCGAATTTTTCGAAAACGGCGCAAGATCGGTGCAGAGATGCACTCCTCCCGCGGCGGTCGTCGCGGACGACGCCGTGATCTGCGCCGCTCCGGCGCGCTGCACTGCGGCGGGATTCGGCACGCTGTGCTCCAAATTGCTGGTGCTCTTCTCGCTCAGATCGGAAAAGCTTAGCGACGGAAAGGACGATCCCGCGGCGGACCTTCTCGAAGCAAACCTCGGACATTTTTTCGAAGAAACGTCGTGCGAGAATTTTGCGCCCCGCATCGCAAGGGCGCTTATCAGAACGGGACTGACCGAACAGTGCTGCCCCTCGCCCGACTATCTGCAAAGAGAAGAATATACTGCGGCGCTGACGCTGTCCGCATATATGGGAGGCAAACGCCTTATAGGCGAAGATATGATGCTCGCGTTCGCCGCTATACGCACGCTGTACGGCTGCTATCTCGAACACGCTCCGTCCGATCTGTTTCTGCCGTGCGGATTCACGGAGGATTTTCGTATGCTCGACAAATTGTGCGGACTCGATATGCTGACGCTGACGTCCGCTTTCTCGCGCGATCCGGACTGCATCCGCAAGATGTTCGTACTGCGCGAATACCGCTCCGAACTGGCGGATATTTTAAACGGCGTCATCCCATCCCCGCAAACGCTTATACGCCGATTCCGCAGACTTTACGACGACGTCGGCTTCTGGCTGGGCGACTATATAACCCCGCAAAAACTTCTCGGTATCGTAAACCTGTCCGCGGCGCTGCTGCGCGACGGCAGCATGCTCCGTCCGTTGAAACAGAGCGGCTTTCTGGACGTCGTATGCCGCGAAATGAACGTATCGCTATAACTCATCATACTCCTTACTTTTTCAAACGCGCGCTCCGATCCTCGGGCGCGCGTTTGTTTCGTATAAAATAAATATCCGCGCGCGGAACGGGCGGCATCCCGCATATCGCGCACAGATCCTTGTTGCCTGACGAGCCGGAACGGCACACGTTTGAGCCGGCGTCCGCGATCGCATCTCGGCGTTTTCCGAATAAAAGAAAACGGACGGCAAATGCCGTCCGTGTCCGATCGAAAAGTAAAAGTTACTTGAGTTCGACTTCCGCGCCGACGTCCTTGAACTTCTTCTCCATCTCTTCGGCAGCTTCCTTGCTGACTGCCTCTTTGACCTTGCTGGGAGCTCCGTCGACGAGATCCTTAGCCTCTTTGAGTCCGAGACCGGTGATCTCTCTGACGACCTTGATGACGGCGATCTTGTTGCCGCCGACGCTCTTGAGATAGACGTCGAACTCGGTCTTCTCTTCGGCGGCGGGAGCCGCAGCGCCCGCAGCGGGAGCCGCAACCGCCATAGCCGCGGCGCTTACGCCGAACTCGGTCTCTATAGCTTTGACGAGGTCGTTGAGTTCCAAGACCGTCATGCCTTTGATTTCTTCGATCATCTTTGCGATATCTGCCATTTTTAGTTTCCTCCGATTGATATACTGTATTGATTATTGATTTTTCTCTGCAATCTGCTGCAAAGCTCTTGCCAGGCCGCTGAGCGGGCTCTGGAGCAAACCGAGCAACTGAGCGAGCAATACCTCTTTGGACGGGATCGCCGCAAGTTTTTCCACGGTAGCCGCGTCGATATAAGCGCCGTCCATCAAGCCGCACTTGACTTCGAGAGCTTTTACCGTTTTGCTGTTCTCGCTGATCACCTTAGCCGCGGCGAGCGGATCGCCGTTGGCGAAAGCGATAGCGGTCGGACCTTCGAGATGCCCCTCGAAACCGCTTATTTTGAGTTCGTCAAGAGCTCTCTGGACAAGGCGGTTTTTGAGGACGCGATACTCGACGTCGTTGCTGCGGAAGTCGGAGCGCAGCTTGGTGTCGTCCGCAACGGATATACCCTTGTAGTCGACGACGACGAAAGCGCTGCACTTCTCGATCTTCGCTTTTATCTCTTCGATCTGCGCGGCCTTCTGCTGTCTCGCTTCCGAGATCTTCTTCTCTGCCATTTTTACCTCCGAAAAAATTCCCTCCGTGCACAGACACGGAGGGACGCAATACGTCTTTTCTTCTCCGCCTCGGCAAGATATTGAGCTTGCGCACTTGCTGTCTGTGGCTTCGGGTCGTTATTTACGCTGACAGTATACCACCGACGCGGCGGTATGTCAACGGTTTTTAGCTTATTACGCCTTTACGGCTACTTTCACGCCGGGACCCATCGTGCTGGCGACGGTAACGCTCCTGACGTACTGACCTTTCGCCGCCGACGGCTTCGCCTTGAGGATAGCCTCGTAAAGAGCGTTGAAGTTGTCGGTCAGCTTCTCCGCGCCGAACGACTTCTTGCCGATCGAAACGTGGATGATGTTGGTCTTGTCGAGTCTGTATTCGACCTTACCTGCCTTGATCTCGTTGACCGCCTTGGTGACGTCCATCGTGACGGTGCCGGACTTGGGGTTCGGCATCAAGCCCTTGGGACCGAGCAGTTTACCGATCCTTCCCACAAGGCCCATCATGTCGGGGGTCGTGACGCATACGTCGAAGTCGAACCAGTTCTCGTTCTTGATCTTGTTGATCATATCCTCGCCGCCTACGTAATCGGCGCCCGCGGCCGCCGCTTCGTCGGCTTTGACGCCCTTGGCGATGACAAGCACTTTCATGGTCTTGCCGGTGCCGTGGGGCAGAACGATGACGCCTCTGACCTGCTGGTCCGCGTGACGGGAGTCGACGCCGAGTTTGACGTGGACTTCGACGGATTCGTCGAACTTCGCGGAAGCGGTCTCGACGACCGTCTTCATCGCCTCGGCAACTTCGTACGCCTTGCCTTTTTCGACAAGCTTTGCCGCTTCGGTGTATCTCTTTCCTCTTTTCATGGTTTCGACCTCCTTACTCCTCTACGGTGACGCCCATACTGCGCGCCGTGCCTTTGATCATTTCCATCGCCGCTTCCACGCTGCCCGCGTTGAGGTCGGGCATTTTGAGTTCGGCGATCTCTCTGACCTGCGCGAGAGTGAGTTTCGCGACTTTGTCCTTATTGGGCTTCGCGCTGCCGCTTTCGATCTTGCAAGCACGCTTGATCAGAACGGGAGCGGGAGGGGTCTTGAGGACGAAGGTGAAAGACCTGTCGGCATAGATCGTCATCACAACGGGGATGA
>DVKK01000016.1 GCA_018716085.1 Candidatus Ornithoclostridium excrementipullorum
CAAGCGCAAGAATTTTATAATATAAATTAAAAAGAAAAAGACCTCCGCCCGCCCACAGATCATCCGTCGAGTTCTTCGCAGAGTTTTACGAACAGCTGCGCCGTTGCCAACGCGTCGTAATATGCGCTGTGAGCATTGGTCAACTCTATCCCGAATTCTTTGCAGAGCGCAGTCAGATTCAGTTTGGAATTGCGTCCTATCCTGTCGTGATAGCGAGCCGCCATGACCAAAGTGTCCATATGCTCGTTGGGGAAAGACACACCGTATTTCGCGCCCTGCGCGTTCAAGACCCCGAAGTCGAACATATTGCCGTTGTGCGCCACAAGACAAGCGTTTCCCGCCCATTTTGCGAATTCCGGCAATACGGTTTCCGCATACGGAGCGTCGGCTACGTCGGCGTCCGTTATTCCGTGCACTTCCGTCGAACTCTCCGGAATGTGCATAAAGGGATCTATCAGCGTCGTCCACGAAGAAGTGAGTTTTCCGTCCACGACCTTTATGCCCGATATCTCAATTATCGAGCAGTCGCTGCCCAGCCCCGTCGTTTCCAGGTCGAACACCACGTAAGTCTTTCCTTTGAGCAAACTCGGCACGGGTTTGTCCATTTCGAACAGATTCTGCTGTCCGACCGTATCCACCGGTTTGGGCGTGATCGGGCGGTAAGGTTTGCGCCTCTTCACGTTTTCCTTTTTGATGATGGTCGAATAATCGATCGTACACGTCCACACGGTGCGGACCCTAAGCGACAGCCCTCCCCTGTAATCGTCCGTCTGCAGATCGCCTGCCGCTATTATGCTGTCGCCGTCTTTGAGCACGTCGAGCGCTCCGCTCGTCTGCGAACGCGTGAAATAACAGCAGTTCATTATGCCCGTGGTGTCTCCGAGCGAAAAATTGTAAAACACGTTTTTCGACTGTTTGGCGATACGGCGTTGAAAAGCCGAAACTTCTCCGACGACGCATACTCCGTCCGACGGTTCTTTGAAATGAGATATATAGCGCGGGATCTGCTTTATCTCCCCGCCGCATATCTTGTGCCCGAGTTTGTATCCTATCGTATGATCGTCCACGACCACGGTCTGCAGATCCTCTTCGGCGTTTTGATTGACGCTTACCGCCTCGGCGAATTCCGTGGAAACGGACGTTTCGTCGGTATAATTGGAATCGAGATAATCCTTGAGTTTTTTGTTGAATCCGCTCGCCTCCATCAGCGCCGACGTGGCGGGCGTAACGCGGAACACGACGGAAACTTTGCCGTCGTTTATCGTTATATCGGTATTGGAATCGCCGATTATCGAAACGAGAGCTCGGTAATTTTCCGCGATGAACGTCTTTACGAGATACGCGACGGCCTCCACGGACGTATAGTTCTTGCGGAACACGGCGCGCACGTCTTTGACATCGGGGAATATCTCTTTGAGCGCGGACAATACCGCGTTTCTGTCGTCATCGGTAAATCCGTCGTATTTTTCGTAAGGAACGACAAATTCGACGATCAGCGAATCCGCGTCGATATCCACGTCCGCACGCCGTATCCTCAACCAGTCGTACCTGCCGTCGTCGTAAAGAGAATTCAAGTATTTCAGAAATTCCGAATTACCCTGCATGGGCAATATTATACGTCAAAAACTCCGCAAAGTCAACCTGCGCCGCCCGCGCAAACGGTCACAAAGCGTTTATCTCTTCTTTGAGCGCGGCTATTATCTCACCGTTGGGTACGACCCGTACTATCCTGCCGCCGCGGAATATCGCCGACTTGTCCTTGCCTCCCGCTACGCCCACGTCGCAGCCCTGCGATTCTCCTATCCCGTTGACGACGCAGCCCATGACGGCGATCTTTATCTTCTTGTCCAGCGTTTCGGCATACTCCTGCATCTCCGAAGCTATCCCGGCGACGTCTATGCAGGTGCGGGCGCAGGTTGGGCAAGATACCACCTCGGCGTAAGTACCTTCGTAAAGCCCGACGGCTTTCAATATCTCGCGCGCGGCGTGGACTTCTCTGACGGGATCGCCCGTAAGGGACACGCGCACCGTATCGCCTATGCCGTCGCACAACAGCGAACCTATGCCGATCGCGGACTTTATCAGCCCTTTTTCGTATATCCCCGCTTCCGTCACGCCTATGTGCAGCGGATAATCGCACTGCGCCGACAATTTACGATACGCGGATATCGTCGTGCGCACGTCGCTTGATTTGACGGATATGGCTATGTCGGTAAAATCGCATTCTTCGAGCAGACGCGCGTGTCCGAGCGCACTGGCGACCATAGCGTCGTCGAGCGGCATGGACGCGTATTGCTTTTCGAGAGAACCGCCGTTGACTCCTATGCGTATCGGGATGTTCCGTTCTTTGAGATAGCGCGCAAGATAATCGACCTTGCTCTTATCGCCTATGTTTCCGGGATTTATGCGTATCTTTGCCGCTCCCGCGTCCGCCGCCGCGATCGCGAGGCGGTAGTCGAAGTGTATATCCGCGACTATCGGCATACCGCAGTTCGCGGTTATGACTTTGAGCGCTTCCGCGCTCTCCTTGTCGGGAACGGAACAGCGCGCTATGTCGCAGCCCGCTTTTTCGAGCGTCGATAATTGCGCCAGCGTGGCGTCGGCGTCCTTGGTCGGAGTATTCGTCATCGACTGAACGGCTATCCTTTCGCCTCCGCCTATCGTTATCTTTCCTATCTTTATCTTCCGCGTCATACGGTCACCTCTATCCGAAAAAATGCAATACGTCGAACAGTATCGCAAGTCCTAAGAATACGAACAGCCCCGCCGTGTGTATCACGGCTTCCACTTTGCGGTTGAGCGGTTTGCGCCTTATGCCTTCGATAACGGCAAAGAGTATGCGCGCCCCGTCGAGCGCCGGAAGAGGCAGTATATTCAGGAACGCTATCGACAGCGAAAGCACCGCCACTCCGTAAGCGACCGCAGGCAGTCCCGACTGCGTGAGCTGAACGAGCGCGGACACCGCCGTGACCGTACCGCCCATGGTATCGCCTATTTCGGCGGTTCCGGTGAAAAGCTGTCCTATCGACTTTACGGTCAGTACGACCAGATCCCCGCTGAAAGTAAAACTTCTTCCGAGCGCTTCGCCGTATCCCATCTTGTAGCGGGTCAGGGCGTAACTTATCCCGAGCCCGTGAGCCGAAGTCGTGACCTCGTTGCCGTAATCGTCGGTCGCAGTCGTTTCGTAATCGTGCCTGGACGTCTCTATCGTAACGAACTCTCCTCCGCGTATGACGACTATCTCATGCACGCCGTTCTCGCTTACGGAGCCGTTGAGTTTATATGCGTCGAGCAGGCTGTACATCCTTTCGCCGTCTACGGAATATATGACGTCGCCTTCTTCGAAAAGCTGATCGGCTCCGTCGGTGTATTCGTATGTTGCCAGTACCTGAGGCATGGCTTCGCCGTAACCCATGAAGAAAAAGTTGAGAATGACGATCGCGCTTATGAAATTGAACGTCACGCCCGCCGCGAGCACGATAATGCGCTTCCATACGGGATGAGCGTTGAACGCCTCGGGACTTTGCGCCTCCTCGTCTTCGCCTTCGAACGCGCAAAAACCTCCCGCGGGTATGCACCTCACGGAGAAGACCTCTCCCGTCTTTTTGTTTTTATGCTTGAAGATCGCGGGACCGAAACCGATCGCGAATTCGTTTATCTTGAATTTGAGCAGTTTTCCCGCCGTATAGTGTCCGAGCTCGTGCACGACGATCATGAACATGAAGCAGATCATCGCGACGAGGATATAGTCTATCCACCTGAATACCTCGGCGGCGTCCACAGCCAAAAGCGTCATACCGTTGTCTCCGTTCTCATTGAGACGAAAGCCTTGACTTCGCGATCGAGAGCAAGCACGTCTTCCAAAGAACGGCTATCCCCTCCCGAAGGAAAAGCGTCCAGCGCCTCTTTGATATGATATGGTATTCTGCCGAATTTTATAATACCTTTCGCGAACTTATCGACCAAAACTTCGTTGGCGGCGTTGAGCACCGCAGGATAAAGTCCGCCCTTTTGCGCGCATTGCCGCGCTAGATCAAGACACTCGAAAGTATCCGTATCCGGCTTTTCGAAATCGAGTGAAAGAGCGTCGAACGACAGCGGAGAAAAACACCTGTCGCCCCGCTTCGGATAAAGCAGAGCGAGCTCGATCGGGAGGCGCATATCGGGATAGCTCATCTGAGCGATGATACTGCCGTCGGCAAACGCTATCATGGAATGCACTACGCTCTGACGATGCACGACGACCTCTATCCTGTCCGCGGGAACGCCGAAAAGATGCATCGCTTCGATTATTTCGAAGCCTTTGTTCATCATAGTGGCGCTGTCCACCGTGACTTTTACGCCCATATTCCACGTCGGATGTTTCAGCGCCTGTTCCAACGTGGCGTCGGCTATCTGTTCGCGCGTTCTGCCTCTGAACGGACCGCCCGACGCGGTGAGGATCAACGAAGAACAGCCTGCGGCGTCCTCCGCTCTTCTGTTCAGACATTGCCAGATAGCGCTGTGTTCGCTGTCCACGGGAAGCAATTTCACGCCCTTTTCCGCGGCAAGCGCGGTTATCGCTTCTCCGCCCGCTACCAGAGTTTCCTTGTTCGCAAGAGCAATGTCGCTGCCCGCTTCTATAGCCGCGGCGGTCGGCAAAAGTCCGCTAATGCCGACGAGCGCGTTGAGAGTAACGTCCGCCCCCTCTGCGGCGGCGGCTCGCGCGGCGTCCTTGCCTACTATCAGCCGATACTCTCCGCGCCTGAGCTTACGTGCGGCGGTCTCGTCTTCGACGGCGACGGTTTCGGGTCGGAATTCGTCTATCTGCTTTTGCAGCAGCGCGGTATTGGAGCCGCAGCAAAGGCACTTGACTTTGAATTCTTCGGGGTAACTGCGCACCACGTCGAGAGCCTGCGTACCTATCGACCCCGTGCTGCCCAGTATCGTCAGAGTCTTCATTTCCGCCTCTTTATAGGAGCGCGCCCAGCAGTGCAAACAGGGCATAGACGACGGGAAGCATGAACAATATGCTGTCCAGTCTGTCCATTATCCCGCCGTGTCCCGGGAATAACTTCCCGAAATCTTTGATACCCGCCTTGCGCTTTATCCAGCTTGCGGCGAGATCGCCCATCTCGCAGATGAAACCGCCGAGATAGCCTATCACGAGATATACCGCCAAAGACAGCCATTTATCGGGCAAGAGCGCGTCTACCTCCGACAAGTCCGCAAGCGCGCCCGTCCAATCGAACAGTACGAATATAAGGAATGCGCCGAGAATTCCGCCGATTATCCCGCCGACGGCTCCCGCAACGGTTTTTTTCGGGCTTATGTTCGGGCACAGCTTTTTGCCTCCGATGGTTATTCCCGCAAAATACGCCATAGTGTCCGTCATTACGGGGACGACGATCGCGAGAAGAATACCGAGCAAGCCGCCGTAGCCGTGATTGATCAGAGAGAAAATACCTGTCAGCGCGAGCGGATAGACTAGTATGAACGCTGTCGCGAGCATATCTTTCAGCTCGTAATTGTGCTTCATCGTAAAAACGGACAGAGCCGTAAGAGCTCCGACCGCAACGGTGACGATAAGCCCCGAAGGACCGAGAAGCACCGTCAGCGGCACCATCAATACGGTAGCGGCGACCAGCGCCCCGCCTATCGGCGAATATCCCGCTCGTTTGAACACTCCGTAAGTTTCGTGGACGGCGACTGCGGCGCAAGCGAAAACCACGAAATCGAGCAAAAGCCTTGTCAAAAGTCTGCCGAACAGCACCAAAGCGAGCAGTACGACTATGAGAACGGACGCCGTAGCGATTCTTTTAACCATATCAACCTATCCTTTTTACGCTGCCGTAGCGGCGGTCGCGCGAAGCGTATTCTTTCAGTACGGCGTCGACCTGTTCCGCGCCGAAGTCGGGCCACATATCGTCCATGAACACGAATTCCGAATAAGCAGCCTGCCAAAGCATGAAATTGCTCAGCCGTTTCTCCCCGCTCGAACGCACTATCACGTCGGGATCGGGAAGCCCCGCGGTATACATACAGTCCGAAAGAGTCTGCTCGTCTACGTCTTTTACTCCCGAACCGACGACGGTCCGCACGGCGCGGAGTATCTCGTCCCTGCCGCCGTAATTGAGCGCGATGTTGACGATCATTCCCGTGTTGTCTTTCGCCGCGGCGGAAATACGTGCGATCGCGTCTTTCGTCTTATCCGGCAGAGCGGACAGCTCCCCCATGAACATGACGCGGAATCCTCTGCGCACGTATTCGGTCATCCTCGTGTCGGCGAATTCCGCGACCATATCGAAGAGCGCGTCGATCTCTTCCTGCGGCCTCGCCCAGTTTTCAGTGGAAAAAGCGTAAAACGTGACCATTCCTATGCCCCTTTCGGCACAGGCGTCCACTACGCGTTCGAGCGCTTTTACTCCCTGTCTGTGTCCCATCTTGCGCGGCAGCATGCGTTTTTTCGCCCATCTGCCGTTGCCGTCCATTATGAAAGCGACGTGGGAAGGAAGTTTGCCTCTGTCCCCGGCACTCAAACGGTCATTACCTCGTCTTCTTTGTTTTTGGTCATCGAGTCGATCTCGCCCGTCTTTTCGGAGAGCATTTTATCGACCTCTTTTTCGTAAGAAGCGGCTTCGTCTTCGGTGATCTGCCCGTCCTTTTTGAGCTTCTTGATGGCGTCGTTGGCGTCGCGTCTCGCATTGCGAAGCGATACTTTGACGTTCTCGCTCATCGCCTTTATCTCTTTGCAAAGAGCCTTTCTCGAATCCTGCGTGAGTTCAGGGAAAACAAGCCTTATCACGTTGCCGTCGTTGTTGGGCGTGATGCCGATGTTGGCGGCTATGATCGCCTTTTCGACGTTTTTGAGAATGCTCTTGTCCCAGACGCTTATGACCAGAAGACGCGCCTCGGGCACGCTTATATTGCCGACCTGCTTGATCGGAGTGGGCGTACCGTAGTAATCTACGGTGATCTTGTCGAGCAGATGCGGATTCGCGCGACCGGCTTTGAGCTTTGCGAATTCGCCATGCAGATTGTTTACGCCGTTTTCGAGCCTGGTCTCGAATTCGTCGAACAGTTCGAGCACTTCGATTTTGTCAGTATTTACCATTATGCACCTCTTGTATTTGCGTTTGCCGCTGTAAGCATTATATCAAACAATGCGCGTTTTTACAATATTTTTGGGTCAATTATCGCCGCGCGGCGGCAACCGGCTGCGTTTTCCTCTTGCGGACACGAAAAAAGACGGCAAGAAGCCGTCTTTTTCGTATGATGGCGGTTATTTTATTATAGTGCCGATCTTCTCCCCGTTTACGGCGCGGACGATGCTGTCTTTTTCGTGCAGAGCGAACGCGATTATCGGGATCTTGTTTTCCATACAGAGAGATATCGCGGTCGTATCCATCGCCTGCAATCCGCGCTGTATCACGTCGATATAGGATATCTCGTCCAGCTTTTTCGCGGCGGGATTCTTGCGCGGATCGTCGTCGTAGACTCCGTCGATGTTTTTCGCGAGCAGCAACACTTCGGCGTGTATCTCCGCGGCTCTGAGAGCGGCGCCTGTATCGGTGCTGAAATAGGGATTGCCCGTGCCGCAGGCGAATATCACCACCCTGCCTTTTTCGAAATGGCGCAGAGCTTTGCGCAGTATATACGGCTCCGCGACTCGTGTGATCGTGAGCGCGGTCTGCACCCTCGTGGGCACTCCCGCCGCTTCGAGCGCGTCCTGCAACGCGATCGCGTTCATCACGGTCGCAAGCATCCCTATGTGGTCCGCCGCGGTCCTGTCCATGGATTTAGCCTGTCTGCCGCGCCAGAAGTTGCCTCCTCCGACGATGATACCGACCTGCACGCCCTCTTCGACCACGCGCTTTATCTGATCGACGACGTAAGACACCATCTCCTCGTCGATACCCATGCCTTTGTCGCCCGAAAGCGCTTCGCCGCTGAGTTTGATTATCACGCGTTTGTAAGCAGCTTTGTCCATAAAGTCCTCCCTATTGATTTTGTGTAAAAAAAGGGGGACGAAACCGTCCCCCGTCGGGTCACTTTCCTGCCTTCGCTTTTGCGATCTGCTCTTCGACCTCGTTTGCAAGGTTTTCTTCTTTCTTCTCGAGTCCCTCTCCCATCGTGAAACGGACAAAGCGTTTTACCGACGCGCCGCCGTTTTCTTTGAGATAAGCCTTGACCGTTTTGTCCTGGTCTTTGACGAAGGGCTGTTCGAGCAGACAGACTTCCTTGTAGAACTTATTGATCCTGCCTTCGACCATCTTTTCGATGATGTTCATCGGCTTGGGCTTGTCCTCGTTGAGAGCCTGGGCTTTGAGTATCTCTTTCTCCTTTTCGACCGCTTCCGCAGGTACCTGATCCGCGGTCACGTAGTCGGGGCTTGCCGCGGCGATCTGAAGCGCGAGATCGTGCGCCACTTCGTCGCTCGCCTTGTCGTCGGTCTCGACCAAAACGCCGATCTTACCGCCCATATGGATGTAAGAGCTGACCTTTCCGTCTGCGGCGGTCTCATATCTGGCGAATCTCCTGACAACGATCTTTTCGCCGATCTTGGCGACGGTTTCGTTGAGAAGGTCCGCTTTTGCCGCGACGATCTGCTCCGCGTTCTCGGGAGCGGCGTCTACGATGTATTCGGCTATCTCTCTGACGAAAGCCTTGAACTGGTCGCCTCTGGCGACGAAGTCGGACTCGCAGTTGACTTCGACGAGCGCGTAAACGCCGTTCTTTCCGAATGCGTCCACTATGCCCTGAGAAGCGATCTTGCCCGCTCTCTTCGCGCCGGTCGCCATACCTTTCTCGCGGAGGATGTCCACCGCTTTGTCCATATCGCCGTCCGCCTCGATGAGAGCCTTCTTGCAATCCATCATGCCTACGCCCGTCTTGGCGCGCAGATCCATTACGTCTTTATTGGTAAAGTTCATATCTTCTCCTTACTCGGCAGCTTCTTCGACAGCGGGTTCCGCCGCGGCTTCTTCGGCGGGCGCTTCCTCTTCGGTCTGCTCCGCGCTTTCTTCCTCTACGGAATAAGCGATGCCTTCGTTGGCTTCGATGACCGCGTTGGCGATGATGCTCGCGATGAGCTTGATCGCTCTGATAGCGTCGTCGTTGCCGGGGATCACGTAATCCACGAGATCGGGGTCACAGTTGGTATCTACCAGTCCCACTACGGGGATACCCAGCTTTCTGGCTTCCTTGACGGCGATCTCTTCCGCCTTGATATCGACGACGAACATGACGCCCGGAAGAGAGGTCATATTCTTGATACCGCCGAGGTTGGTCTCCAGCTTATCTCTCTCCTGCTTGAGAAGAGCGACTTCTTTCTTGGGAAGAAGATCGAATTCGCCGATGATCTCCATCTGGTTGATCTTGTTGAGACGGTCGATCCTGGTGCGGATCGTGTTGAAGTTGGTGAGAGTACCGCCCAGCCATCTCTTGTTGATGTAGTACATTCCGCAGCGCTCCGCCTCTTCCTTGATAGCGTCCTGAGCCTGCTTCTTGGTACCTACGAAAAGTACGCTCTTGCCCTGCTTCGCCATATCTCTGACGAAAGCGTAAGCTTTTTCCACGTGCTCGACCGAGATCTGAAGGTCGATGATGTGGATCTCGTTTCTTGACGAATAGATGTACTTGGACATCTTGGGGTTCCACTTCTTGGTCTGGTGACCGAAGTGCACGCCTGCTTCGAGCAGGCTCTTCATAGTAACTACTGCCATTTTTACTCCTTTTCCCGAATTTTCGTCCTCGGCGACTGTACAAGCTGGCAGCCTCGGGCTGATCCGGGTGTTTATTTTTTTGCCTTAACGATTATAGCATACCTTTCCCGCGCACGCAAACGATTGCGCGCACTTTTTCGGTAAAACCTCAGCGGTCGTTTCCGCAGCCGCAGTCGTCGTCATCAAGTACCGCGTCGCCGTCCTCTTCTTCGAGCCCCTCTTCGAGCATGCGGTTGTAAGTTTCGACCACCTTGTCGCCGACTTCGGGATCGAATACGGGATCGTAATTTACGAAATTACCGTCTTCGTCGTATACGTCGCGATAAATCAGGACCTCGTTGTCCTCCATGCCTTCGTCGAGCTCGACGGGCTGCATGATCGTGTATTCCTCGCCGTCAACGTCGAATACGGCAAGTTCGTAATAATCGCGGCTGTTGCCCTCCTGATCGGTCAGAGTGAGTATGCACTCGTCGTCGCAACCGCAGTCGCACTCGTCGTGATCGTGTCCGCAGCCGCACTCATCGTCGTGATGATGGTGACCGCAGCCGCAATGCTCGTCGTTTTCGTGGTCGCGTCCGCAGCCGCATTTCTTTTCGTCTTTCATAGATATCTCCTTATTTATCGGGATTTTTTTGTTTTTCCGTGTTCGGTGTCCAGATAAGTCTGCAAAATTATCGCCGCGGCTATCTTGTCGATCACCTGCTTGCGCTTTTCGCGTCTTACCCCCGCCCCGATAAGCATCTGCTCGCCCGTTACGGTCGTGAGCCTCTCGTCCTGATAGACTATCTCCGCATCCGTCAGTTCCGCCAAAGCGTCGCCGAAAGCCATAACTTTTTCCGCTCTCGGACCGTTCGTTCCGTCCATATTGACCGGAAGTCCTATGACGATCCTCTTCGCCCCCGCCGCCGCGCAGTATTCGGCGATATATTTCAGATCGGCTTCTCTGCCGCGGCATCTGTACGTTTCTGCGGGGGAAGCGAACATTTCGCTCTCCCCGCAGGTAGCTATGCCTATCCTCGCGTCGCCCAGATCGAGTCCGATATGTCTCATCCGATCTCCTTTCGGTCTTTTTATCTAATTATATTGCAAAACGCGGTTTTTTGCAAGGATATGCCGCCGCGACTTCACACATAATTCACAGCCGCACAGTTTCTCTGCTTACTATTAATTTAATCTTCTTGATAGAAAAAGTCAACGCTTCGGTCGAATCCGACGCGTAAATATCGGAAAAATAAAAAACCCGCCGATTCGGCGGGATAAACAAGCGCAGTCTGTAAGCCGGGTTCTGTCGAGGATAAACATCTATCTGAGCCGAACGTTGCCGTACGGCTTGAGCGATTGAGGGACGCGGCCGGCAACCGATATGTCCTTTTCTCTTGCATCGAGTGGGGTTTACAGAGCCTCTCCCGTCGCCGGAAGAGCGGTGAGCTCTTACCTCGCCTTTCCATCCTTACCCTTGCGGGCGGTCTATTTCTGTTGCACTGTCCTTGGAGTTGCCTCCACCGGTAGTTAGCCGGCACTCTGCCGTATGATGCCCGGACTTTCCTCTCGCAAGCGAGCGTTTATCCGACTGCCTTGCCTTTATATATTACCACTTTGCCGTTGTTATTGCAAGCCGTTTTCTTTATCTTGCTCACTACAACGGATTCCTCGGAAACGCTTCGAGCCCGGCGGCTCTGCGCGATAAAGCCGGA
>DVKK01000017.1 GCA_018716085.1 Candidatus Ornithoclostridium excrementipullorum
ACCGCAAAGAAAAGCGGCGCCCGACGGGCGCCGCGTATTTTTACCGTTTGCCGGATCAGTCGAGCCTTCTGTCCGCGACCTCTTTGAGCACTCTGTCGCGGAAATCGGTCAAAGTCATCTCGCCGAGCACTCCCTCTCCGCGGCGGCGCACAGACACGACGCCCTTTTCCGCTTCCTTGTCGCCTACGACCAGCATATAAGGCACTTTTTCGAGCTGAGCCGAGCGTATCTTGTATCCGACGGTCTCGCTTCTGGTATCCGTTTCGCACCTGATGCCGAACGCTTCGAGCTGTCTTGCGATCTCCTCCGCTTTTTCGACGGTCCTGTCGGTAAGCGACAGTATCTTGACCTGGGTCGGGGCGATCCATACGGGGAAAGCGCCCGCATATTTTTCTATCAACAGCGCTATCGTACGTTCGTAACAGCCTATCGAACTGCGGTGGATGATGTACGGGCGGCGCTTCTCGCCGTTCTCATCGATGTAGGTCATATCGAAGTTTTCTGCAAGGAACATATCCACCTGGACCGTGATTATGGTGTCCTCTTTGCCGTGGACGTTCTTGATCTGGATGTCAAGCTTGGGACCGTAGAACGCCGCCTCGCCGACAGCCTCCACGTAATTTATCCCGAGATGATCGAGGATCTTTCTCATTGCGTCTTCGGCTTTCGCCCAGATCTCGGGCTCGTTGATATATTTCTTGGTGTCGTTGGGATCCCACTTGGAGAAGCGATACGTCACGTCGTCCTGCAAACCTATCGATCTGAGCATGAATTTGATGAGATCCACGGCACCTTTGAATTCCTCTTCGAGCTGCTCGGGAGTGCATATGATATGACCTTCGCTGAGCGTGAATTGCCTGACGCGTATAAGTCCGTGCATCTCACCGCTGCTCTCGTTGCGGAACAGAGTCGAAGTTTCGCCGTATCTTATCGGCAGATCGCGGTAGCTTTTCAGTCCGTTGTTGTAGATCGTGTACTGGAACGGGCAGGTCATCGGGCGCAGCGCAAGCACTTCGTCGTCTTTTTCCTCGTCGCCTATGACGAACATACCCTCTTTATAGTGATCCCAGTGTCCCGAAACCTTATACAGATCGGACTTTGCCATATACGGAGTCTTGGTACGCACGTAGCCGCGCCTGTCCTCCTCGTCCTCTACGAATCTGGTAAGCGTTCTGAATATCCTCTCGCCCTTGGGCATCAACAGCGGCAGCCCCTGTCCTATCTTTTCGTCGGTCATGAATATGCCCAGTTCCCTGCCCAGCTTGTTGTGATCGCGCTTCTTCGCCTCCTCGACCGCGGCGAGATATTTGGTCAGCTCGCTCTTCTTGTCGAAACAGGTGCCGTAAACGCGCGATAGCATCTTGTTCTTCTCGTTGCCGCGCCAGTAGGCGCCCGTCAGCGAAGTCAGCTTGAACGCCTTGATCATGCCGGTGCTGCGCAGATGCGGTCCGGCGCACAGATCGACGAAATTGCCCTGACGGTAGAAAGATATCTCGGCGTCCTCGGGCAGATCGTTGATCAGCTCCACTTTATACGGCTCGCCGTAACTCTGCATGAGTTCGAGCGCCTCTTTGCGCGGAAGCACGAATCTTTCGAGCTTGTAATCGGCTTTGATGATCTTTGCCATCTCCTCTTCCACTTTGTCGAGTTCTTCGAGCGAAATGGGGGTGGTAAAATCGAAATCGTAATAGAAACCGTCGTCGATCGCGGGACCGATCGCCAGTTTGACCGTGGGATAAACGCTCTTCATCGCCTGCGCCAGTACGTGGGAACATGTATGGCGGTATATTCTGCGCCCCTCCTCGTCTTTGAAGGTAAGGATCTGCAGCGAGCAGTCCCTTGCGGGAACGTAATTCGTTTCGACGACCTTACCGTCCACGAGTGCGCCGAGCGCCGCGCGGGCAAGCCCTTCCGAGATCTTTGCCGCGATATCGAAAACGGACGCGCCGTCTTCGCATTCCAGTACGCTGCCGTCTTTCAAAGTAACTTTTATCATATCTGCCTCCGTTAAAAAAGCGCCCTTATCTTACGATATAAGGACGCTCGTGCGTGGTTCCACCTTATTTACGGCTTGCGCCGTCACTTGATCTGCCGTTTCGCACGGCGGGCGTGCTTTTCGCCGGGTGGTACGCCTTCCGTGCTCACGCGCTCCCCTCTCAGCCTCGGGAGCTCTCTGTGGCGCGCTTCGGATGCGCTTGTCCCTGCGTATGCCTCGCGGCATTGCAATTACATTGATATTGTATTACCGAGCGCGCGTTTTGTCAACGGTTTTTCCGACGTTTTTTGTCCGCGGATATCCGAAAACACAAACGAGGATCGCACCGCTGCTCGTCGGTTTCGATCCGATCGTTCGCGCGACAGGCGGCACTTCCCGACTTTCTCGTTCTGCGGAACGCACGGCAAACACCCTTCCGCATTTTATCTCATATATTGAGATAGAACTGCTTCAAGGAGAGTTTTATGTTTGGATACGGATGCAATTTCTGTAATTGCGGCAACTCCCGCTGCGGCTGGGGCATGCCGCCTTTCTACGTCATAACGGGTCCCACAGGGCCAACCGGACCGGTAGGACCTTCCGGAGGTCCGACGGGGCCGACCGGACCGACAGGACCCACCGGACCGACCGGTGCGACGGGCCCCCAGGGCGTACAGGGACTTCAAGGCGTTCAAGGGCTTGCGGGGCTTCCGGGAGCGACCGGGCCTACGGGTCCCGCGGGCGCTACCGGAGCGACCGGCGCGACCGGTGCAACCGGAGCGACAGGACCTACGGGGCCGACGGGTCCCACGGGGCCGACGGGACCTGCCGGAGCGCAAGGCATACAAGGCATTCAGGGGCTTGCGGGCGTTA
>DVKK01000018.1 GCA_018716085.1 Candidatus Ornithoclostridium excrementipullorum
GCCAGTCTCGGCGCGACCGCTCTTTTCAATTTTATCGGATACTCCATATCTCCCTCCTTTGCACTTTGTCGCGTCGTTTTAATTTATATGTACGTTGCCCTGACTACGTGAAGCATATGCTCCGTAAGCTTAGCGGAGCGTTTGCCGAGCCGTTGGCGAAAAGCGAGGATATACTTTCCGCCCGACCGATCGATCTCGCCGCCGTATAACTAATATATCTCATATGTTTTAAGCCGCCCGATGACGTACGGCAAAAATCACTCATAAAGATATATCTGCCAATAAAATACTGCTCGGAAATAAATCGTAAGACGCGACCGAACGATCGCCTTGCCGTATCGACTCTCGTAATACCCCTCATATCGGTGTCCCCCTAACAACGCCTTCAAGACGTCGGCTCTGCCTTATTCACGATTCTATCATAGCATGATAAAACCGAGCCCCTCAACATATTTTACATAAATTTTACATTGACAAAGGCTCGTTAAATACGATCGCCGCGCGAAAACGCCGCAAACGTTTTTTACTTATAAAAATAATATTGAAAATACGAATAGGCTATTGCAGCAACATAACTCTTCCGCCCGCCGCATATATCAACATCGCTCCGCTTACGACCAGAAGCATAAGACCGCCGCAGAACTTATATATCTTATGCGTTTCAAGCTCGCCCGACGACACCGCGTTCACGATGACGGGCACAACGACCAACACGATCAGGAAAGCCAGAGATACGGCAAATACGGGCGAAAACGCCGTAAAATCGACGGGGCGCAGATCCCCGACCCATCCGGGCGCGCCCGCCCAACCGGACGACGACCCCACCTGAGTCACGATCATATACCCTGCAATCCAACGAACTTCCTGCTCAAAACAATAGTAACTGCTGCTCGTTTCCAGATAGACGTCGAGATTGATTATCAGATCCAATATGATTATGCAGAACCCTATCGCAAGGGACGGCAATTCGAGCTCGCTTCTCGTGATCCTGTCCTTGCAGAACGTGTACATGAGCATCACGCAATACAAAAACAACGCCGCCGCCGCGGAAATCAAAGAAATATTTACTCCGCACGCAAAACCGATACCCGTTGCGCAAGACGACGCAAAAGCAACGACGAATACAAACGCCGGGTAAATATATTGTTTAAAAGGATTTTCGTTCGAGGCTCTGATCATACCCCACCCCCTGTGTCGGAAAACACGGCTCCAAAACGGATCCCGACCGACATTTCAGTTTTTCTGAATTAATTCTAACATTAAATGCGGCAAGTGTCAATACGTTTCTCTTACAAAATATGCCCGTGAACAAAAATAATGCCGAACGGCGTTTTATTCGCCGTCTTCCTCATCTTTTTTTTCGCCGTTTTGCGCGTCCCCCGTGTTATGAGCGCGGCGTTTCCTTCTGTCCTTTACGTCCATTATCACGCATATCGCGAAAACGACCGCAAGGACCGCTGGGATAACGGCGAGATAATAAAGGTTGCCGTATTCGGGCGGCGCGGCGTCCGCCTCGGTCGGTATCACGCCGATAAAATCGAGATTCACTATATCGTCGGAAGTGTCCGCGACCAGACGGAGCGTATGCTCTCCGCCCGACGCAAACGTCTGAGCGAAAACTCTCACGCCGTATTCGTTTTCGTCGGCATTAAGATCGACGGTCGTTTGCAGCATACCGTCGAGATATACGCGCATATTGCCGAATTCGGGACCCACGGCGCAGTAGACCGCCACATACGAACCGCGGAACGAATACTCCACGGCGGCGTCGGAACCGTAACTGCGCCTTATGACGCCGTTGACTCCGATGACTCCGCCCTGTCTTTCCCATTTCCCCTGATAGAATACCTGCGAACTGTCCGACGGAACGACGTTGCATTCGGGATACATGACGCCCGTATAAATGTCGCAGACCGCCGCGCCGAACGGCTCGTCCGAGCTGAGCACCAGTCCTATATATCCTGCCGATCTGCTTTCGAATTCGACGGAATTTTCTCCGACCACGGTCTTGCCCGACGCGACCGCTTGGGCGTTTTCCTCGCTCTGCCCGACATACAGCACGTAATCCAAGCCCTCGAGAAGGCAGTCGAATCCCGCAAAATAGACCCGCGTGGTCGCCAACGTCAGCGAATATCTCTGCTCCGCAGACTGCTCGGGAGGCGTATAAACCGTTGAGGGATCGTTGTCCGACAGCGCCGGATATTGTTCCGCGTCGTCGCCCGGAGCCTCAACGGAGGTATAATACGCGATATCAAAGTAGACCCTTTCCGCGGGATGGGTGTCGAACGAACGCGGTTTGAATTCCAGCACTTCGTATCCGTTCAGTCCCGACTTGTCGTATCCCCCGTATATGAGCATATCCTTGCCGATATCTTCTACGGGCTCGCCGCTTCCCGCGGGTCTTATGCCGAGATCCGCGAAATAATCGCCTTTCGTCCCGAGTACGTATATCTTATAGTCGTAGACCACGCCCTCTTCGAGTTCGAGTTCGTAATACAGCTCGCCGAAATAATCGTCTATCGTAAGGGAATTGCGGAACATCGTGAACATATATTTGGGCACGCCGAAGTCCACCCTCACGACTCCGCGGCTTTTGAGATGGATCTCGTACACGCCGCTCTCTTCCACCTGCAGACTTCCGCTGCCGACGGCAAGCGTATAGACCGATTCGTCCGCTTCTCCCTCGGGACTTTCGACGCCGGCTCTGTCTATGGCGAACACCGCCGCCGGCTGCGTTCCGTCGTCTTCGTAATTGCTCACCGCTTCGTCTATATCCCTGTACGGCACGTCCTCATATACGGCGACGCCCGCGACCTCGGCGTCGTAAGTCAGTTTGCAAGGCAATTCGTATACGGTGCCGTCTATCGTCACTTCGAGCACGAACACATTGTCCTTTTCGCCGTCCTCGGGAGTGTAATAGAACAGTCCGTCCTTTTGCTCCCAAGCGCCGTTGCCGCCCGACACCGCGACTTCGTAGTCACCGGCGGACGTCAGGACGGAGCCTCTGAGATCGAAGGCGGTACTCTCGCCCATCTTCACGACTGTGCCGGTGGCGTTGTCGGCGTTGGCACCGAGAGCGTAACTGCTCTGAACGGGCACGTATTCGGCGGCGTCCGCATCCCTTATCGCGTCGGGCACGGACAGACCGAACAACTCCATATATACCGAGCAATCGACTCCGAAAACTTCGAGCGCCGTCGTATAAAACTCCGCGGCGACGTCCTGTGCCGAAAAGTCGTACGCAAGAATAAATTCGGACGCTTTTTCCGCGCCGAACGAATGCATGAGGTTTGCGAACAGATAATCGGACGCGTATCTCGGATCGCAGCCGTCGAAAGTCACTTTAAGACACTCGTAGCCGCTCCCTATCCCTTCGGGGGCGCCCCCGCCCGACGCCGCGTTATCTGTAAGAAGAACGTAACACAGCGCGGTGATCCATCTGTTTTTGACCGCATTGTCCCCGAGTTTGAGTTCCGCGACCTTTTCGATAACGTCCCATGCGGAACCCGAAACCAGGCTGTCGTAATCGAGTACGTCCCGCGCGCGTGAAGACGGGACCAGAACTGCGTTTTTCTCAGTATCCGCGGAGACGGAATCGAAATCCCCCACGAATATGTCAAGCGGCGTGCCGTAATCCACGCCGAATTCCAGCCCCGTAAAGCGGTCGATGAGTTCCGCCAGAGATCTCCACCAACGGGCGGCGCCCGCTGCGGACGCGTTCTCTTCGCCGAAACCTCCCGCATACAGACGCACGTTCGCGCCGTCGACTATGCCGTCCGCCGATACCGTCGATACAGGGTCTATCCCGAGTCTGTAATAAGAAGCTGAGTATCCGCCCGTAACGGTAAGCGACCACTCGCTGTCGCGGGAGCAATCCCCCAGCCATATCTCCACGATCCCGTCACGGTCGGGAACGAGCTGCGCGCTCGCCTCCGACAGGACGTATTGCGCGCCTCCGTCCGCCGCCGCTCTGTCCACGGCGACCGTAAGCCCTTCCGCCGCTTTGTCCTCGGGTACGGTAAAATAAAGAGGCTCGCCCGCTTTTGCCGAAATGCCCAGATAATGCCACCCTTCCAACCGCGTGTCGAAAGTAACGGTGCGCGTGAGCGAACCGTCCTCGCCGATACCTCCCGACAAGCCGAGAGCGTCGCCGAATTTACCTTCCGCGACGTCGACGTATACCCTTTCGTCCCCGCCGGTCGTACACGCGCTCAGCGCAAACGCGCACAACAGTATGAGGATCGCTGCGGCAAAAGTCTTTTTCATAATTATCATTATATAATAAATCGGCGCTTTTGCCAACGGTTTGCGCAAAGTATGCCTCGGCGCGCGGCGCGGCTGTCTTCATTCGTCTTCCGTTGACAAACCGCCGCCGAAATACTATAATTTTTGTCATGGATATCGAATTGAAACGCGCGCTCGATAAGGCGCAATACGGTATTGTCGCAAAACTTGCGGACGAGATCTGGCACGAGCACTACTCGTCCATACTCTCTCCCGAACAGATCGACTATATGGTCGGCAAATTCCAGTCTGCGGAAGAGATCGAACGCAGCTGCGCCGACGGAGCGGAATATTATATTGCCTGCGCCGACGGAGCTCCCGTGGGATATATCGGACTCGAATTCCCCGAAAAAGAGTGTTTTCTGTCCAAACTCTATCTGAAAAAGGAATTCCGCGGACTCGGGATCGGGAAAAAAATGTTCGAACTCGCCGAAAAACTCGCCGAAGAACACGGAAAAACCTCCCTCATGCTGCACGTAAACAAATACAACGCCTCCTCGATAGCCGTCTACGGCAAACGCGGTTTCGAAAAACGCTGCGACCTGGTGACCGATATCGGCGAAGGATACGTTATGGACGACTACGTCATGGTAAAGCAACTGGCGTGACCTAACGAAAATGCCGCGGGAGCTCAGGCTCCCGTTTTTTTGCCGAACCGCACGACTCTGCCGTTTCAGTACAAACGCGTTCGGTCCGTCGCACGCGAAAGTACGATCCGGCGGCAATACAAAAGGAGAGCCGAAGCTCTCCTTTTACGTTTCGGCTCATCGCCGTCAGTATACGAGTTCGATAAGACCCGCGTTGCCGTCCGCGCGGCGGTAGACCACGTTGACGAGCCCTGTCTTGTCGTTGAGGAAAATAAAGAAGTCGTGATCGACAAGTTCCATCTCGTCCAACGCCTCGGCGACGTTGATCTTTTTGAGTTCTATCGTCTTGGTCCTGACCAGTTCCCTATTCTTCTCGGGGGCGGGAGCGGGAGCGTAGATGCTCGCTTCGTCGAGCGCCGCCTGACGGATCTTCTTGCCCAGCTTAGTGCGGTGCTTGCGTATCTGCCCCTCTATCTTGGGCAGAGCAAGATCGATGTTGTTGTACATATTGTCGGATATGACTTCGGAGCGGACCATGTTGCCGCCGCCGAAGAAGATCGTGATCTCCATCGCGTAATTGTTCTTGATCTCTCGCATCGTGATCTTGGCGACGGCGTCGTCTTCGAAATATCTGGAAAACTTTTCCATTTTCTTCTCGATGATCTCTCTGAGCCTGTCGCTGACCTTGTAATTGCGTGCATTGAGTTCTATACGCATATTTTCCTCCTTTCGCCCGCTTGGAATGTTTGGATCGGGCTGAAACTTTTCTTTACTACATTATAGCATATCCGTTTGACAAAAAAAAGACGGTTTTGAAATTTTTTTCACGTTCGTTACATTTGCGAAAATGCGTTCGGGAGCCGTATCGTATCGGCTGTACGAAAACGTGGAACAAAAAAGGCGTACACCGAGATCGCGGCGACGCCTCGGATACGCGGACGGCGATCCGCCGCGCTTTTATTCGGAAAACGCGGGGACTACCGCGAAGAACTCGAGAGGTTCGTCCCCGTCGTTGCGGAACGAGTGCGCTTTGCCCTCTCCGCAGTAGTGACAGTCGCCGGCGCGCAGTATCTGCTCCTCGCCCTCATAGCTCATCCTGCCCTCTCCGCGCGTAACGTATATCGCCTCGCAGCTTCCTTCGTGTCTGTGCATACCTATCGAGCAGCCTTTTTCCAGTCTGCCGTACATTATCTTACACGCCTTGTCGCCTGCGGTCTTGACGGAGAATACCCCGTCGCCGCCCTTGAAGGCGGGTTCTTTTTTGAAATCGATATTCGCAAAATCTATTTTCATATATCCTCCGTGCGGCGGTACGGCGCCGTCAATACAGCAGTCTCGCGTTGTCCGGCAGATCGAGTATCGCCGAATTGAGCGTCTGCAATTTATATTTTTCTATATGCATCCTGTCGTCGGGCACGACATAGATACGCTTATCCTTCCATTCGTTGCGGCACTCGTTTTCGAGATACCTCAGCGAAAACAGCTTGTTGAACACGCTCGGAGCCACCGTGACGAGCGCCGCCTTCGCGGAACTCCCCTCGAAAGCCTGCGTGACCGCCGTCCTTATCTTCATGATCATGTGTTCGTCCGAGAAAACGTATCCGTCGCCGCCGCAGTACGGGCACGGCTGCAACATAACGCTCTCTATCATACTGCGCGTTTTCTTGCGCGTCAATTCCACCATACCGAGCGCCGTGATCCCGACCAACGACGTCTTTATCCTGTCCTTCTCCAGTTCGGCTTTAAGCACCTCGAGCACCTTCTCGCGGTGAGCTTCGTTCTCCATGTCTATGAAGTCGATGACGATTATCCCGCCGATATTGCGCAGCCTGAGCTGTCTTGCTATCTCCGCGGCGGCGATCTTGTTCGTATCGAATACGGTTTCTTCCAGATTCTTGGTCCCCACGTATCTGCCCGTATTGACGTCTATAACGGTCAGCGCTTCGGTGCGGTCGATGATCAGATACGCGCCGTTGCGAAGCACCACCTTGCGGCGAAGCAACGCGTCGATCTGATCGATCAGACCGTATGCGGCGAGTATGTTCTTGTTGCCCCTGTAAAGTTTGAATATCCCGGGATGTTCCTCGGTGACGTAAACCAGATTGGTGCGGAAATCTTCGTAGACCTTTTCGTTGTTGACGACGATTTCGTCAACTCCAACGAGCATATCGCGCACCGCCCTGACGGCAAGATCCTTTTCCCTGTATATCAGCGACGCCGCGGGCTTGCGGATATTGTCTTCCTTTATCTTTTCCCATTCGCGCACGAGCCATTTCATCTCGGCGCGGATCTCTTTTTCCGAACAATGCAGCGCCTGCGTGCGCACTATCACGCCGCAGCCCTCGGGTCTGATGCCGTCCACCAGTTCCACGAGCCGCTTCTTCGCCCCTTCGTCGGTTATCTTGCGCGACACTCCCACATAATCGAGTCTGGGCATTAGCACGAGCACTCTGCCGGGGATGGTGACGTTCATCGTGATGCGCGCGCCCTTCGTGCCGAATTCGTCCTTCTCGACCTGACACAGCACGCTCTCTCCCGCGCACAGATTGAGAGCCCCGTCCGTGCTCACCTTTTCGCCGTCCACGACGACGTCTCCCGCATACAGGAAAGCGTTCCTCTCCAGACCGATGTTGACGAAAGCCGCCTGCATACCGGGCAGCACGTTCTCGACCCTGCCCTTGTAGATGTTTCCGACCAGCTTGTTGAGATTCTTGCGTTCGACCCAGAATTCTTCGAGCAAGCCGTCGTTGACGATGCACACCTTCGTGCTGTTGGGGTGCACGTCGATCAAGATCCTTCTCATTTATTCCTCGAATATATCTGCGCTTTCGCGCCTTTTTTCGGATCGGTGCAAAGCCGGGCTCTGCAATGATTCAGTCGCGTTTTTCCATGACCAGAGCCGCCGCGCCCATAAGTCCCGCCTTGTTGCCCAAAGACGCCTGCAAAACTCTCACGCGCGGATTGTGTGCGCTTGCGATCAATCCCGCATTGAGCTTGTCCTCCAAAGGCGCTATAAGCGGCGCACCTTCGTTGGAAACGCCCCCGCCTATCACGAACGCGTTCGGGTGGAATATATTTCCCAGATTGATCAGTCCCGTGACTACGTAATCTATATAGCGGTCTACGACCTTCTTTGCCTCGGCGTCGCCCTTTTCGAGCGCGGCGAAAGCCGTACGCGCGGTGATCTTGCCGTTCCTGCGGGCGATCTCCGCCATAAGACTGTACGGGTGCGCCTCTATCGCCGCTTTGGTCTGCTCGACGAGCGCGGTAGCGGACGCATACCTCTCCCAACAGCCTTTGAGCCCGCAGTTGCATTGCAGACCGTCTTTGACGATTATCATGTGTCCCGCTTCGCCGCCCGCGGTGGCGATACCGCCGAACATTTTGCCGTCGAGAATGATACCGCTGCCCACTCCCGTGCCGAGAGTGATGAGAATGACGTTGCGCATACCGCGGCAGCTGCCGTACATATATTCGCCCCACGCGGCGCAGTTCGCGTCGTTGGCGGCCTCCGCATGCTTTCCCGATATGACTTCGATAAGATGCGTGACGGGGATATCCCTCCATCCGAGATTGGCGCAATAGCTCACGGTACCCGTACGCTGGTCCACGATCCCGGGTATTCCCAGCCCTATTCCGTCCACTTCGTGAAAATCTACGCCCGCATTATCGCACAGGCGGCGGATATCCGCGACTATGTCGTCGAGTATCTCCGAGTGCGGTCTTCCCGCGTTGGTCTTGATCGAATTGTCGGTCAGGATATTGCCTTCGCCGTCGACAAGCCCTATCTTTATATTGGTTCCTCCGATGTCTACGCCTGCGTAAATCATATGCGTCATCTCTCCGTTACGCAGATATTATAACAGAGAACGCGCGCGTTTTCAATATTTTGCCCGAACAATTTGAGAAAGCGGCTTATACGGAGAGCGCGTTTTCACTGTCGGTTATGTCGCCGTAGACCCGTTTTACCGCGCTTCCCACGGACTGCGACAGCTCGCATTCCGCGCACAGCGCGCCGACGTCGTCTTCGTCCAGCACATACAGCTCTTCGCCCGAACTTCCCACTATCGAAAAGTCTGTCATACAATCGCGTCTGAGCTGACGGACTATCGCCGAAAGCGGGGCGTCCTCCGATATCGCAAAACGCCTTTTTTCTACACCGGTACGAAAATTTTTACAGAATATGTTGTTGGACGCCAAGTGCATCATCATCGCGTCCCTGACCTCGAACGCCGCCCCGTATATCAGGAAAAACCCGAACAGGACGAGCGTGGGATTGAATTCGTAGATCACCGTCGCTGCCCCGAGCGCGGCAAAAATAACGCCCGCGGCTCCGCCTGCGATACGCATGATCCTGACCGCGCGCTCTTTGTTTTTGCACAGCGCGAACACCACTCTGTACCCGTCCAGAGGATACACGGGAAGCAGATTGAGCAGACACATACCCGCGTTTGCCACGCACACGTCGCGGGTATAGGCGTAACACTCGGGCATCAGCCACCAGAGCGCGACCGTACATATCGCGACGGCGCCGTTGAATATCGGAGCGGCGAGCGCTATTATCACGCTGTCCGCAGCCGAATATCTCTCCCCTCCCGCGATAACGCCGCCGTAAGGCATCAGCGTTATCGTTCCGAGCGAATATCCTCTCCACGCCGCCGCTCGGGAATGCGCCGCCTCGTGCGCTATGACCGCCACCGTATATCCGGCAAGCAGAAGCGCACGCCCCGTGAACACGAAGTAAATACAGAGCGCGACGAAAAGAGGATGTATTTTCAGCTTCATCAGCCGATAAGGAACCTCGCTACCGCGACCGCCACCGTGATCGCAACGCAGACCGCCGCCTGCACTATAAACACATCGAGAAGTTCGAGCTTCCTGCGCTTCTTGGCTACGCGTCCGAAGTGCACGTTATCGTTTTTTCTGAATTCCGCGCTTATAACGCTGCTCTCGTCGTATTTCATATCGGTTACCTCCTCCGCCTGAGCGGTTCATGGTATTTTACGACGGACGCGGCGCCGATATTACAAATGCGGCAAAATTATACCGCTTCTACGGATTTCAGCCCGACGGCGCGCGCTTTTATTTTGATCGAAAATCCGTCGCCCTCGGGTGCGACGACCACTTCGCACTCGCCTGCGGGCGTCATATAGTACGACAGAAGTCTGTTGACGTCGCCTTTCAACGCGCGCATATACCCTTCGCTCAGACACATCTTGTCTTTGAGCAGCATCCTTCTTATCCTTTCGCCTGCCTCGTTCACAGCTGCCTCCTGAAATAAAGCCTTATTTTTCCGAACAGACCGCGGTAATCGTACGTGCAGTCGTACAGTTTGCGCGATCCCTCGGTCAGATTGTCCGCAAGCATCGCCAAAGCATGCGACGACGGCGAGTTCATCCCCGCTCTGCCCAACTGCGAACACACCGTCACCATATCGTCTTCGGGCACGTACGCCATTGCGGGGTGTCCCAGTACGTCGGCGGTTTCGTCTGCGGACAACGTCTTGCCTTCCACGACCAGATCGCCGCGCACTCGGTTGACGACCACTCCGACGGCGTTGAGCGGATACGTGCGCAGCAGAGTCAGCACCTTGTCCGCGTCGCGTATCGCGCCCGGATGAGGCGTAGTGACCACCAAAGCCTCGTCCGCCACGCATACCGCGCGGTGGAACCCTTCGTCTATCCCCGCGGGACAGTCTATGAGTATGAAATCGAAGTCCTCGTCGACGCGCGCGAGCATGGACGCCAGTACGTTTTTGGGAAAACCTATCCCGTCCGAACGCACGCTCGGCAGCAGGTAAAGATCTTCGAGCGCTTCGTCCTGCAATATCGCCTGAGCCAATCTGCATTTGCCGTCGGCGGCGTCGTTGATGTCGTAAACGACGCGCGATTCCATACCCAGCGCGACGTCGAGATTGTTGAGCCCGAAATCCGCGTCCACGAGCAGAGTTTTTTGTTTTTTACGCGCCAAAGCTATGCCGAGCGCGGCGCACACGGTGGTCTTGCCCACCCCGCCTTTGCCGGAAGTCAAAACGATTCTTCTTGCCATAATCTCTCCTTGGTGAAAGACATTATATCGTACGGGCGCGCGCACATTTGAGAAAAGATACGGTTTTTTGCGCGTATTAAGTCGAAAGCGCAAAAAAAATCCGCCCGAAGGCGGACAAATATTCGTAAACTCACAACTTTTCCACGTTCAGGAATCCCGCTAACGCGTCTCTGTCCGAGAAAAAGCCCAACGCTCCGACGGCGGCGGCATTCTCCGGCATATCGGGCACACGTACCGGCAGATCGAGCTTTTTGTCGATATACTCGGCAAGTCCGGGCAGGTATGCCGAGCCTCCGCACAGAGTGATGCCGTTGGTGCAGATGTCGGACGCGATCGCCTCGGGTATCTGCGCGGTAAGATTGTACGCGACTTCGACTATCTTGTCTATGACCGCGGCGATCGGCGGTTTGAGTTCGCCCGCGACAAGTCTGACGCTCACTTTTTCCGAGCTGTGCACGGGTTCGGTATTTATAACTATCGGCGAGCGGTCGTTTTCGTAAAGACTTGCTATCTGCTTTTTGACGTATTCGGCGCTGGACATCTTTATCTTGCATCTGCGCGAATCTATGACGTAATCGACGATCGCCTGGTTGACCGCGTCGCCGCCTATATCGACGCTGCATCCGGCAATGATGCCGTCTTTGTCGCATATCGCGATCTCGGACTTGGAAGCTCCGATATCGATGACGAAAGCGCTGTCCCTGCGCCCCAGCCCCTTGAATACCGCGAGCGGAGATTCGATGATGACGGCTTCGTCCGCGCCGGCTTTGAGCAATACCTTTTCCACGTCTCTCTTCTCGATATTGCCCAGCCCGCACGACACGCAGGCGATGACCTTTATCTTGGGACGAAAGATCTTGTACGGGACCGCTTTGGCGATGAAATAACGGTACATCAGAGCGGCGGCGCGCTCATGGAAGATCGCCCCCTCCTTGATCGGATAGAGTATCTGAAAGTCGGCTTGACGGACGTTCGACAGCTTTTCCGCGCTCCTCCCCGCTTCGAGAAGAGCCATCTTGCCCCCTCTGTTGCTGATCGCGACAACGCTCGGCTCGCGGATTATCACTCCCGCGCCCCTGCTGCACACCGTCGTGAACCGACTGCCTATATCTATAACGAGTTCCGCTTCTCTCATTCCGCACTCCTCAAAATCGTTTCAAGCCTCGCAAGAGGCAGCCCCATAACGTTGGCGTATTCTCCCGTATATCCCGCGACGACGCCATTATCCTGGATCCCGTACGCGCCCGCCTTGTCGAGCGGAGCTCCCGACGCCACGTAATCGTCGATGAATTCGTCGGACAGTTCGTTCATACGTACGGAAGATTTCTCGTAATACACGGCTCTTGCGTGAGGTCCCTTGACGCATACGCCGGTGTATACCGTGTGTTCCCTTCCCGACAATTCTTTCAGCATACGCTTTGCGTCGTCGGGATCGGTCGGTTTGCCCATTATCCTTCCGCCCAGACACACCACCGTATCTGCGGCGATCACGATATCGCACGGATGTCTGTCGGCGACCGCGCAGCATTTTCTGCACGCGATCTCCTGGACTGCGAGATGCGGCTTCCTGTATCTCGTGATCTCTTCGACGTCCGAAACTTCTACGGTGAACCCGCGGCATATCCGCGCCAAAAGTTCGCGCCGTCTCGGAGAAGCCGAAGCGAGTATTATCATGCCGCTTCTCCGCTGTCTTTGCCGTCCTCCGCGCCGTTGTTTTCGGCGGCTTTTCCCGCTTGCTTGCGGGCGGCTTTGAGCTGCGCCTTTTCGGCTTTGTCGGACTTCTTGGCGGACGATTTCTTCATCCACGCGTCGCCGCGCTGTCTGTAATGTTTGAGCCTCGACACCGCTTTGCCCGCATTTTTCGCTTTTCTGTCGTACGCGAAAGCAAAGTATCTTGCCGCTTTGTTTTCGTCTTTGGGCAGCGATTTTCCGCTCTCGTACGCTCTGCCGACTTCGTAATAATAGTCGTCGCCTTCGTCGAACGCGAACAGCGCCTCTTTCGCAAGGAGCAGTTTCGCCGCGTCGGCGAAGCGCTTGGACGAATAGAGCTTCACCCTCGTTTCCGCCGCTTCGAGCGATCCTGCGGCAACTGCCTTGTCGAGCATCTCTTCTATGTATTCTTTTTCGGAGGGATCGGACGCGAGCATACGGCGCGCGGCGTAATAATACGCGTTCGCACAGCCGGCGGTGAGTCCTTTTTTGAGCAGAGCGTCGGCATCCTCGTCGTCGCCATTCTTATCCTTTATCTCCGCAAGCAGAGCGCAGGCGCGCATATCCCCGTCGCCTACGAGCGCTTCCAGTACGGGAACGGCGCGTCTGACAAACTTCTTTCCTCCGTACAGACAGTACGCCTCCGCAAGTTTGAACGCGGCGGCGCCGTCGCCGAGAGCTATCGCCTTGGCGTAGAGTTTTTCCGCTTTCTTCATATCGGCGCGCACGCCGTCGCCCTTCGCGTACATCCGCGCAAGCCTGCACTGTGCGTAAGTGCTGCCTTTGCGCGCCGCCTCCTCGAAGCATTTGCGCGCAAGATATTTCTTGCATTCGACGCCGAGCCCTTTCTGATAGAAGCGTCCTACCGCCGCGATCGCGTCGGCGTAGCCCGACTTGCCTGCCTGCTTGTATATCTCGAACGCTTTGCGTTTGTCCACCGCGACCCCCGTACCGCATTCGTAACAGCGGGCGAGGCCGTACGCGCCGCGCAGGCTCCCCAATTCGTAAGCTCTGTTCCAAAGCGCGAACGAACGCTGCGGATCGGTCTTCTCGCACTCCACGGCAAGCAATACGGTCGCGGGTATATAATCCCTCTCCGCCGCCGCGGACAGCAGTTTGTTCCTCTCCTCGCCCGACGGCATAGCCTTGGCTTTGTCGTAAAGAGCGGCGGGATAGCCTTTGTTCAACGCAAACTCCGCGTATTCCTGCGCGCGTTCGAGCGATCTGCCCTTTTTCGCGAGTTTGGACATCGCGTAAGCCGCCGCCGCGGAACCGAGATCGTACGCCTTGGCGAAACAGCGGTAAGCTTTCTTTTCGTTCTTACGGCATTTGATGCCTTTGAGTCTGAACCACCCCATATAGCACAGAGATTCGGGATCGTTGTGCTTGCAGCCGAATTTCACGCGCTTGACGGCGGTCTTGAGCGACTGTTTGACTCCGACGCCTATATAATAACAACGCGCGGTGGCGGAAGCCGCTCTGACGTAACCGCTCTCGAAGAGCTGTTCGTATATCTTGAAAGCGGCGGCGGCGTCCCTTTCGACCCCGAGACCGTTTTCAAGACAGTAAGCGTAATTGAACCTCGCGACGGAACTGCCTCCCGCCGCGGCTTTTTTGAACCAGTACGCCGCCTTCGGAAGATTGCGTTTCACGCAGTCGCCCTTGAAGAAGCACTGCGCGAGGAAGCACTGCGCGTCGGCGTCGCCTCTGGTCGCCGCGGGCACAAGGTAGTGCGCCGCCATGAAAGTATTCTTCTCCACGCCCTTGCCGGTGTGGAAGCAGTATGCGTAATCGTAAGCCGCTCGTACGTTGGTATCGGCGAGCGACCTGTATATCTCGACGGCTTTTTTCTCGTCCGCTTCGGTCCCCTCTCCGCGGAGATAGCAATCCGCCTCTGCCAGACGTCCGTTGACGCTGCCCAATTCGTCCGCGGCGAAAAACAGTTCGAACGCGCCCGTTTCGTCCTTGCGCCGTCCCAGCCCCGAGCGATACAGATAACCGAGCCTTACTTTGGACTCGGCATGTCCCGCGTCGCCCGCCGCGCGGTAATATCTGCCTGCCTTTTTGTAATCGTTCTTCACGCCGACGCCCTTTTCGTAACAAAGTCCGAGATAGTATTTAACCTCGGGAGAATCGAGCTTTTTGACGCTCTTGCGGAAACACTTGAACGCCTTGTCGGGATCGACCGCAACGCCTTTTCCGTAATAATAAACGAGCCCCAGCTCAAACAGGGCTGACGGATCTTTTTTAGAAGCTTTTTTGAGTTGTTTGACAGACGTATCGACCATTTTCCACCTACTGCCGGTTATTATACGTATTCATTTTAGCATAATATGCGTGCATACGCAAGCGTTTTGTGCGCGCTCGCGCGAAGCGCGTACGGACGCATACGGGCGTGACCGTACGTGCCGGACGCGCGGGTCCGCGGTCATTCGCCGTCGAAAATACCGCCGTGCGCCCTCCTCTCCGTCCGAAACGGAAAACGCGCCCCGCAATAGGGGCGCGCCGCATCATCTCATACAGCCGTTACAGTATCTGCAGCTGTTTTTTGTAAGCTCTCTTGAAATCGCCCACGCTGGTCATGGCGTCCTTGATCTCGAGCGAGCACTCCGCGCCCTCGCTGTCCGTCTTCATGATGACGCTGTCGCCGAGCACGTCGCAGGTGATGGTCTTGATCACGCCGCTCATGCTGCGGTCGAGGCTCTCCGCTATCCTCACGATGACTCCCAGCTTGAAGATCGCGTCCACGTCCTCTTCGGTCAGCATATCGCGGTAACGCATGAATTCCATCGTATTGATATCGCCCTTGCGGTGCATACACGCCATGAACGCCGCCATTACGAGATCCTTGTGCGATATTCCGTACAGATTGCTGTTGAGGATGATATAGCACGAGTGCTTGTGATGGTCGTAGTATTTTATCCTGTTCCCCGTGTCGTGCAGCATCGCCGCCGTGCGCAGCACTTTCACGTACGCTCTGGGCAGCTTGTGCAGGACCTTGAGCTGCTTGAACAGCTGTATCGAAAGATTGTAAACGTGTTCGGCGTGAGGTATGTTCTCCCCGAAGAAGTTGAGCAGCGAATAGATGCTGTGACCGAGTACGTCGGAGATGGGCTTTTCGTTGGTCGACGGCACGGCGTAGCGGAACATCGCGCCCTCGCGCAGACCGCTGCCCGATATCACGACCTCTTCCAATCCGAGATGCGATATTACCGCGTTCATCGCCGCGAGCGCGGACGGGAATATGTCCGCTCTGACGCTGGACAGACCTTTTATCTTCATCGTTTTGTCGAGATCGAGCGAGCGTATGTTGTTGTAGATGCCGCCGAACTCCTGCGTGGTGACGACGTAGTTGTGGGCCATCGACAGCGGGTATTTTTTGAGCATACGGCTGATCTTGCCGAGATTGCGGAAAGAACCTCCGACTCCTATCAGCTTGGTGTCGGGGAGTATCTCTCCCAGCCACTCCAATTCCGAGAGCTGTTTTTTGACGTAGTCTTCTATGAACTGCGTGCGTTCCTGCGGAGTGTGCGCGTGCTTTGCGGCAAGCTCGGTCAGCACCACCGCCCCGAACGGCAGAGTGACGTGCTGCAACAGATTCTTGCGGTTGTAATATATGAACTGAGTACTGCCCCCGCCTATGTCCATGATAAGGCCGCGCGGAACGTCCATGGAGTTGATCACGCCCTGATATACGAGCTGCGCCTCTTCGTCCTCGCCGAGCACTCGCAGCTTTATGCCCGTGGTGGCGAGCACCTCGTCGAGGAATCCGCGCTGATTTTTGGCGCGTCTTACCGCCGCGGTCGCATATGCGTAGATCTTTTCGACTTTATTGGCGTCGCACAGGCGGCGGAACATCTTCAACGTCTTGATAGTCTGCGCCATCCTCGCGGGCTGCAAAAATCCGTCGAGCTCCATATCCTGAGCAAGGCGTACGGTTTCCTTCAATTCGTCGACGACCGTAAAATACCCGCCTTCGAGAATATCCACAAGCACTAATCTCAGAGAATTGGAACCCAAATCGATAATAGCTATTTTTTCCATCTGTAAACTTCCTTATTACTGCGTATTTTACCTAATACATTATAACACAATCGTATCGGCTTGACAATACCCAATTTTTCACGTTTTGAGAAAAAACGGTTTTTTACGCGCGAAAAAGCGTATTTTTGACGATACTTGCGTTTTCACCGACAATTTGCAAGCGAAACGACGGCGTTTCCGCGCCGCGGTCGGCTTAGCGCGGACATAAAAACGGACGGGTGCTCCCCGTCCGCCGTCCGATCGGATACGTCAATCCAATCTCTTTGCTATCTCTTTGAGGAACTCTTCGGTACCGAGCGCTTTCGCGGGGACCTCTCCCTTCCAGATGGCGGCAAGATCGCCCGTCATCGAGCCGCTTTCTATCGTATCGATCGTGGCCTTTTCCAACTTGTCCGCAAACCGCGCGAGATCGCCGTTCCCGTCCAGCTCTCCGCGCTTGCGAAGCGCGCCCGTCCACGCAAATATCGTTGCGACGGGATTGGTAGACGTCGGCTTGCCCTCTCTGTATTTGTAATAATGTCTGGTGACGGTGCCGTGAGCCGCTTCGTATTCGTAATTTCCGTCGGGAGATACGAGCACCGAGGTCATCATCGCCAGAGAACCGAACGCCGTCGCGACCATATCGCTCATCACGTCGCCGTCGTAATTCTTGCACGCCCATATCATACCGCCCGAACTTCTGACCACTCTCGCCACGGCGTCGTCTATCAGAGTGTAGAAATATTCTATGCCCGCGGAGGCGAATCTTTTGGAATACTCTTTCTCGAACACTTCCGCGAAAATATCCTTGAAACGGTGGTCGTATGTCTTGGAGATGGTATCCTTGGCGGCAAACCAGAGATCCTGCCTGCGGTCGAGCGCATAGTTGAAGCAGCTCCTCGCAAAGCTCTTTATGCTCGCGTCGGTGTTGTGCATTCCGAGCACCACGCCGCCCGTCTTGGAAAAGTCGAATATCTCCATTATCTTTTCGGACGATTTGCCCGTGACGACAAGGCTCGCCTTCTCGCCTTTGGCGACGTAAGCCTCGACGTCTTTGTAGATATCTCCGTACGCGTGTCTTGCGATCGTTATCGGCTTGGTCCACGTAGGTATGTAAGGCACTATCCCCTTGACCATGATCGGCGTGCGGAACACCGTGCCGTCCAACGCCGCTCTTATCGTCCCGTTGGGGCTCTTCCACATCTGCGAGAGATTATACTCGGTCATACGCTGCGCGTTGGGTGTGATCGTAGCGCACTTTACTCCCACTCCGAGCCGTTTGACCGCCGAAGCCGCCTCGTGCGTGACCTTGTCGCCGCTCGCTTCTCTCGACGGAAGTCCGAGGTCGTAATACTCGGTCTTCAACGCGACGTAAGGCTTTATCAGAATGTCCTTGATCATGCTCCAGATCACTCTGGTCATCTCGTCCCCGTCCATTTCGACGATGGGTGTGTTCATGACGATTTTTTCCATATATTCTCCTCGGGCACAGCCCCAAAATTTATCTTTACGTTACGCGCAAGCGGTCCTGCGGGCGGTTTTTCGGAAAATATTATATTATCTTGCCCCCGATTTTGCAAGCGTTTGAACTTGCGTTGAGGTACTCGAACAGCAGCGGAGAATCGTATTCGGGCAGTTTTTCTTCCTTTTTGCGGGCGACCGCGTCTTCTATGGCGGCGCCGACCGCGTCCGCATAACTCATACCCAGAGGCGAGAACAGATACGCCGCCAACGAACCCGGGACGGTGTTGGCCTCGTTGACGTAGACCTCGCCGTCGCTGTCGACGATGAAATCCACGCGTATGATACCTTTTCCTCCCAATGCGCGGTAGACGGTCTTTGTCCACAGCTTTATCTTTTCCGTCTGCTCCGCGCCGATATCCGCGGGACAGATCCTTCCCCCTCCCGAAAGCTTGCCGCCGCTTTTCAGATACTTCTCTTCGTAACTCAGAAAGTTGCGCCACGACAGCGGTCTCTCCGTCTCGGATACGACCGTCTTTCCGTCCTTTGTCAAACAGGCGCAGTTGACCTCTTTGAAATCGGTAAAGGCTTTTTCGGCGATTATCTTCGTATCGAAACATCTCGCCACGTCCACGGCTTCTCCGACCTCTTCCGCCGTCGCGCAAACCGCCACTCCTATCGAACTGCCCTGTCTGCACGGCTTCACGCACAGCGGCAGTCCCACCGCTTTCACCGCCGCGGCGACGGCTTCTTCTTTGGGAACCTCTCCGTCGAAACACAGCCACGGCGCGACTTTCAGTCCCATCGAAGCGAATACGAGCTTGGACAATTCCTTGTCCATACCGATCGCAGATCCTTCCGTGCCGACCGACGTATACGGCAGCCCCTGCGTTTCGAAAAAGCCCTGCAATTCGCCGTTCTCGCCTCCGCCTCCGTGCGTACACAAAAGACAACAGTCCACGTCCGCATATTTGACGAGAATGCCGCCCGTTTTGCGATACAGCTTTCCGTCCGCGAACACGACCCTGCGGCTGCGCGCGGCGCGCCCCAGATACGTCTTTATTTTTCCTGCGCGGCGCGGCGAAAAGAATCCTTCCTCAGTCACATATACGGGTATCACTCGGTATTTGTCCGACAGAGCGTTGACGGCCTGCATACCCGTGATGACGGATACCTCCTTCTCGCAGGAAGTCCCGCCGTAAACTATTGCCACGTTCATACGATATCCTCCGAAATTCCTTTGTCTGTGTCTATTATATGCATGATGGATTCAATAGTTGTCGGGCAGATCGTTCTGTATCAGCAATACCGATACGCCGCCCAGTCCCGTTGCGAACACGTGTTTCGCGTCCTCCAGTCCGCGAACGACGAACAGCGTTCCGCGATATCCGGCGGAAGTCAGACCGCGACGGATATCGGGCGCGTTTTTCCCTATCAGCACGACGACGTCTGCGACCGCGGCGAGCTCTCTTCCCAATTCCTCGTTCAGCCTTGCGCCGTCTTTTCCGCCCTCGACTATGCCCTGCGTGGCGACGGCCTTTTTCCCCTCGAAACGGGCTATCGTGTCGAACGCGTTTCTGACCCCCTCGGGATTGGCGTTGTAGCTGTCGTCTATTATCGTCATCCCGCGCGAAACGATCGGCTGCATACGGTGTTCGGCGGGAGTCAGTTCCGATATCGCGTCGGCTATGTCCGCAGGCGATACTCCCAGATCGTAAGCCGCCGCCGCGGCGAGAGTTACGTTCTGCACGTTGGCTCTGCCCAAAAGCCTCGTCTTGCAGCGGACCTTTTCCTCGGAAGGGAACCTCAGCGTGAACGCGCTGCCGAAGCTGCCGACGCTCACGTCCTCGGCTCGGACGTCGCCGTTCGGTCCCGACGATATCTTTCGTCCTCCGCACTCGGAATACATACGCGCCGCAAGGGCGTTCGCGGTATTGAAACAGCACGTTCCCCCTCCCGCGCAAACGCTGTCGGGCAATTCCTTTTTCGCGGCGTACACGTTGTCGATACTGCCGAACGTTTCCATATGCTGCGCGGTCACGCCCGTGATCACCCCGTAACACGGATCCGTAAGACGGCAAAGCCGCGCGATATCCCCTCTCCTACGGGCGCCCATCTCTACGACGAATATCTCCGTGTCCGCGGGCAGACCGTTAACGCTCCTGCATATCCCCATCGGGGTATTGAAACTTTTCGGCGTGCACTGTGTCCTGTACTTGCGCGAAAGCATCGCCGTCAGATATTTCTTCACGCCCGTCTTGCCGAAACTGCCCGTGATACCGACCACCGCCATTCCGCGGCGCGAGCGCAGATCGCGTCTGCACCTGTTCAGATAAAACGCCGCGATCGCCTTTTCGATCGGGGCGGTCAGCGCCTTTCCGCACAGCGCGCACAGCGGCGCGGCAAATATCGCAACGGGGATAAACGCGGCTTCCGCGCCGACGACGCCGACCGTCTGCGGAACGAATCGAGCGGCGGCTCCGGCAGCCGCGCCCGCAACGGCAGTAACGACGCAAAGTCTTACGAACCTCGCGGTAAACACGGGTGGTGTCTTGGAAAAAGCCCTCATCTCCCACGCTCCGACCGCGCACGCACATATCAACGTCAGCGCGGGCTGTATCCAATAGACCGCTTCTCCTGCGACATACGTATACAGCGCAGCCGAAGCCGCCGCGGAAACGACCGCGACGATAAAGCACGCCGCGACCGCCGCAACGGACTTGCGGGAAATCCTTATCCTGTACCCCGAAAGCTGCCACAGCGTCAGAAGCGGCATCGCAAGCGCCGATACGGACGCCGCGGAACAAACGATCACCGTCACGTTATCCCCCTTGCGAAAGCACGCGTTATCTCCGCGAAAAGCGCGGCGTTCCGCAGATAGCAAAAATGGTCTCCGTCCAACGCGATCAAGCCGCTTCCTTTTATCAGACGGTGAAAGCGCTTTGCCGTATACGGCGGAGTTTCTCTGTCCTGCTTTCCGTATATCACCAACACGGGCACAGAAATTTTTTTACACTGTCCTTCCTGGTAAAACCGCACGGCAAGGCTCATGACGCCGCGCAGATACCCCGACGAACCGCGGTAATCCGCGGAGCCCGCATTCGCAGGCGCACGCCCGAACGCTTTGAGGATCTTATACCGAGCGACTTTGAAATAATACGATGCTCTGCGCCGCGGCTTCATGCCCGCCGACGAAACCAGGACCGTTCCCGCGATCAGGGACGGATATCTCGCCGCAAGCGATACGGCTACCCTGCCTCCGAACGAGTGAGCGACCACGAGCGCCCTTCTTTTCACCGTAGTACGCAAGAACTCCGCGACCGAATCGGCGTATTCGTCCACCGTCATCACGCGTTCCAGCGGCGAGCGACCGAACCCGTACAGATCGGGCGAATACCTGTCGAACTCCGAAAGACGCCCGGATACCGCGTCGAACGAATGTCCGTCGCCTCCCCAGCCGTGCAGGAACACGATCGGGACGTTATTCTGTCCGCTGCCCTCGCGGTAATAAAAACGGAAAATAGCGCACCTCCCGAAAAACGTTTTCAGTACCTCTTCCCGAAGGATTTTTCCGCCGAACGGGCGCACATCGCGTCCGTCTTACAATATATTCCGCAAAAGCGAACGGCGTGCGAAAACGACGATAAAGCGCGGTATACGAAAAACGCCCGCAGCCGACGGGCGCAAGCGTTCGATACCTATTATTCGGTTTGCGGCGTTTGCCGATGACTATACCGACAGCCAATAAATGACCGCGTTCTCCTTGTCCGGATAGAAATTTTTGCGCACGCCTTCGGCTTTGAAACCGAATTTTTCGTACAGTGCGCGCGCGGCGGCGTTGCTCTCGCGCACTTCCAGCGTGAGCGCCGTGATACCGGCAAGCGAAGCCGCATAGAGCATGTCGCGCATTATCGCGTTCCCAAGCCCCTTGCCTCTGTGTTCGGGAGCGACTGCGAGATTGTTTACGAATCCCTCTCCGCACACGTCGTAAAAGCTGTAATAAGCGACTACTTCTCCGTCCTGTTCGAGAACGCGCGCGGTAGCGCCGTATCTGTCCGCAAGCTCGGCTATCTGAGCTTCGCTCCACGGAGAAGCGAAAGTCGCCTTCTCTATCTCTGCCACGCGTTTGGCATGAGCGCGTGTCATATCGCAAAAATCAGTCACCGTCTTTCATCCTCTCTGCCTGCGACTTGCGCAGATATCTGGGTTCGAGCGCGTTGTCGAACTCCCCCTTCTCCGCCCGCTCCGCGGTAAGGCGGGCAAGACGTCTGCCGATATCTTCCGGGCGCTCGGTCACGACTTTCGCGCCGTGAGCGAACAGCTCTTCTCCCGACGTCAGCTTCTCGTCGGTCATCTCTCCGTCTGCAAACCGCGCCGCATAATAATTGCCGTTCCTCGCGTCGATCGCGGCGTAGCAATCCCCCTCCCCCATGGCAAGCAGCTCGAGCGAGTCTATCGCCACCGCAGGTTTGTCCGTTGCCAGACACAAAGCCTTGACCGAAGCCACGCCTATCCTGATCCCCGTGAACGATCCGGGCCCCACGACCGCGCCGAATGCGTCGAAGTCGCTCGGGCGCGCGCCGAGCTGAGTCAGCACTTCGTCCGCAAGTCCGAGCAAAACGCCGTTGTGCCTTTTGTCCTTTCCGCTCCTGCGCTCGGCAAAAACGCCGTCTTTCACCGCGCACACCACCGCTTCGTCAGCGCTGCAATCTATCGCCAATACGTTGGTCATTTATCTCTATCTCCCTCACGTCGCCTCCGAGCGGCGTTATCTTCACTTCGATGGGATCCGGCACGTCGTCGAATTTGTTCCACTCGACCACGACTACGCCTCCCCTGTAAAAATATTCTTCCAGCCCCAGCTCGTACACCTCGTCCGCGTCCGCGACGCGATACATATCGAAGTGATACAGCGGCAGTCTTCCGTTGTATTCTTTGACGTAATTGAACGTGGGACTGGTCACGGTCTCTTCTACTCCGAGAGCGGCGGCAAGCCCTTTCGTAAAGGTCGTCTTACCTGCGCCGAGATCTCCCGAAAGAAGTATGACCTCCCCTCCCTTCAACGTATCGGCGAGCCGCGCCGCTATCTCCCGAGTCTGCTCGGGTCCGTGCGAAATTATCTTCATGATTGCATTATACAATGCTTGACTTTTTTTTGCAAACCTTTCATAATGAAACCGATCTCATACTTTGAGGGCGAGTGAAATTCTCCACCGGCGGTATAGTCCGCAAACGCCGCAAATCTACGATACGGCGCCGACGGGGTGCGATCCCCCGACCGACGGTATAGTCCGGACAGGAAAAGGTTGAGGTATGGCAAAATATCGTTTTTCCCGTGTAAGGTATATCGCATATACCGCTGTATTCGCGGCGCTTTCCGCGGTACTCATGTCCCTTTCGTTCTCGGTCCCGTTCATGCCGAGCTTTATCAAACTCGACTTCTCCGAAGTTCCCGCTTTGATCGCTTCTTTTTCCATGGGTCCCGTATCGGGCGTGTTGGTCTGCCTTATAAAAAATCTGATCAACGTGACGATGACCACCACCGCGGGCGCGGGCGAACTGAGCAATTTCATCCTCGGCGTGCTGTTCGTAGTGCCTGCGGGATTGATCTATAAATTCAAGCGCACGCGTATCGGCGCGCTTATCGGCTCCGTCGTCGGAGCGGTGATAATGGGCTTGATGAGCCTTCTGACCAATTATTACATCGCCTATCCCGTCTACGAAAATTTCATGCCGATCGAAGCGATCCTGTCCATGTATCAGGCGATCTTCTCGGACGTTGCCACGCTGTGGGACTGCCTGCTGATATTTAATATGCCGTACACGATATTCAAGGGATTGCTGTGCGCGGTCATCACTTTCCTGATCTACAAGCCGATAAGCGTTTTGATGAAGACGATCGATTCCAGACTGCGCGTGCGCAAGTACGATAAGCTCGTGGAGAAACGCGCGAAAGAAAACGGAGAACAACCTACGCCTTCCGACGGCGATCCCGAAGCCGGCGCTTCCGACCCCCGTAACGACGGAACGCAAAGCGGCGTATAGAATATAAAATGCAAAGTCAAAGTCCGCCGCGTCTTTTCGGAACGTCGGCGGACTTTTTGCCGCGTCGATCGGCTTTATCGATTATTTATTTCCCGTCAGCAAACGCGTCTGATCGCGCTCGAAATGCCTTCCCGCTCCGACGAGAGCAACGAACTTTTCGGCGAATTTTCCTATCCCCGCGCAGTCTGCAAGCGTAAGCACGCCCTTGTCTTCGCAGCACTCCGCGTCGGTGGAAACGACCGCGCGGAATGCGTCGGCAAGCAGTTTTTCGGCGTCGCCGCAGGCTCCGACGGGTTTGCAGTGCCTGTACGCTTCCGCAACGAACTCTCGCGCCGCGTATATACCCGACAGCGTTTCCGCGCAGCCGCACGGCACGAATACGGCGTCGAACAACACCGAGGACGCCGTAGCGAACGTTTCGGCGCTGTCTTCGTTCTCTCCGGACTTTGCCTTTATACCTCCCTGTCTGGGGGCTATGACCTTGATATCGGCTCCCGCCGCAGTCAACGCTCCGCATACCGCGTCAAAGCATTTTTTATCGAATCCGTCCGCTATCAGCACCGCGACTTTTTCGCCTTTGACGCAAGGAGGCTGGTTTGCCATCGACAGCGCGCACGAGCGCGCCTTGCTCGCCTTGAAATCCGCCGCCGCCTGCGTCGTCGCGCCGCATCCCGCGGCAACCTCTCTTGCGAGCGATCCGTCTATCCTTGCGAGCAGATCGACCGCCGCCTGCCTGACGTTCATATTCTTACACTTGCCCAATTCGAAGCGCAGTGCGTCGACGATATGCCCCTTTTCGTAATCGCTCATGCTGTTGTAAAACATCGACGGCTGGGTATAAAAATCGAGAAAACTGTTGGCTCTGTCGCGGATCACGCAGCCGTTCACCTCGGATACGGATTCGCCGAGCGCGGACTCTTTTACCGCAACGTGAGGCTGACCGTGCTGCAAAGCGTTGCGGAAATACGCGCTCACGCCTTCGTCGACAGACATACGGTGTATGCCGTCGCGCTGATTGTTGTTGACCGCCGCGACCGGCTTGTTGATGGGCAGTTCGTGGAAGTTAGGGCCTCCCAACCTCGACAGCTGAGTATCGAGATAGGAAAAAAGTCTGCCCTGGAGCATCGGATCGTTGGACAGTTCTATGCCCGGCACGAGATTTGCGGGACAGAACGCGACCTGCTCCGTTTCCGCGAAAAAGTTGGTGACGTTGCGGTTGAGCGTAAGTTTTCCTATCGGAGTGACGGGTATTATCTCCTCCGGCCACAATTTCGTACAGTCGAGGATATCGAAGTCGAATTTGAATTCATCGTTCGGATCGAGGATCTGCACGCCGAGTTCCCACTCGGGATAATTGCCGTTTTCTATCGATTCCCAGAGGTCGCGGCGGTTGAAATCGGGATCCTTTCCCGCTATCTTCTGCGCTTCGTCCCATATCAAAGACCGAACGCCCTGCTTGCTCTTCCAATGCAGTTTGACGAATTTGTATTCGCCCTTCGCGTTGACGAATTTGAACGTATGGATACCGAAACCGTCCATCGTACGGTACGACTTTGGTATCGCCCTGTCGGACATCAGCCACATCATGTTGTGCGCGCACTCGTGATTGCTCGATACGAAATCCCAAAACGTATCGTGCGCCGACTGAGCCTGCGGTATCTCGTTGTTTGGTTCGGGTTTGAGCGCGTGTATCAGGTCGGGGAACTTTATCGCGTCCTGAACGAAAAACACGGGCATATTGTTGCCGACTATATCGTAATTGCCCTCCTCGGTATAAAACTTGACCGCAAAACCGCGCACGTCCCTTACCGTGTCGGGCGAACCTCTGAACCCCGCGACCGTCGAGAAGCGTACGAATACGGGCGTCTCTTTGCCTTTTGCGCTGAGAAACGCCGCCTTTGTCAATTTGCTCATATCCTCGTAAGCCGTAAATACGCCGTGCGCGCCCGTTCCGCGTGCATGAACGATGCGCTCGGGTATCCTCTCGTGATCGAAATGTGTGAGCTTCTCTCTGAATACGAAATCCTGCAAAAGCGCAGGGCCCCTCGATCCTGCGCGCTGCACCTCCTGATCGTTGGCGATAACTGCGCCTTGATCGGTGGTCATTACGTTACCGTCGTGGGGCACTCTCGCAGCGTCGATCTGCGCGATCTTCGCGTTCGGCTTAGTCCCCGTCTGTCTGTTTGCCATAATAGCGGTCACCTCCGTATTTTATGACCGTATTATTGACTTGCCTCGGATTTTCAAACGCGCGCAAATGCCTCTCATGGCATCCGCTACCGAAATAGCGGGCACGAATTTCCGCAAATAAACAAAAAGCGAGGCTGCTTAGCCTCGTTTTGTTTTCTCCGCCTATGCGAAGTTCCGGCTTGGTCGAGGTGACCGGATTTGTAAGGAGCGACCACAGGTCGCAACGGAATAGCGGAGAGGATCGAAGCGTCACGATTTCGGACTGTCCCGTCTCCGAGAC
>DVKK01000019.1 GCA_018716085.1 Candidatus Ornithoclostridium excrementipullorum
ATTTGGAGAGCTTTCGGCGGCAGATAAGCTGCCGCGTCGGTTAAGGCGTCCACACCTAATACCAAGCATGGGGTTTCGCATGACCCCGGAGTATTCGCGGGGGCAAATACTTGTTTGCCCTGTAAAATGAGTATTGCGTCGACATTGAATAATTAAAAATAATTAATACTACGTATTGTGCGGATTTGCAATGGGCGTGACGCGAGCCGAAAGATCCGGGGACCATATATTCCGTGAGATGCGGTACATGCAAGGCGGTATTTGCGGGCCGACGTCGGCATAGAAAAAAGCGCGGGGCGCGATACCGGGGCGCGATACCGTGTGTTTGTTGTCGCGCGTGCGGCGGATATTTGTTTGTGGTCAATGTCGAACGATCGTCCGTTTCGATGGCGTGAGCATTTGGGTATCGTGTAGGCGCGGTAAGTGACCGATGAGCGGGGGGCCTCGCATATGCGGCGTTTAGGCGGACGGCGGCAGATGATCGGTGCGGTTTCGATCGGGAAAGTGCGCGGTGAGAGAACGGCTTTCGTCGGATCGGGTTTTCGGTCTTGTTTCGGTAAAAAATCGGCGAAAAAAAGCGGACGCCGTAGCGCCCGCAACGTTGTGTACGCTTTCAGTTAGTCGTTGTTGACGGCTTTGTCCATCGTTCTAAGACATCTGGTGCAGACGTAAGCCCTCGTCGTCTTGCCGGTCTCGCTTACGAGATCGACCTTCTGAACGTTGGCACCCCAAGCTCTTCTGTATTTACGGTTCGAGTGGCTGACCTTATTGCCGCTCAAACGTCCCTTTCCGCATATACTGCAAACTTTCGACATAGAGATGACCTCCTGTATATTTCGTGCTTATCTATATTAGCACTAAATTTGCGCCAAAGCAAGCTATTCGACAACGATTTTTATAAATTTTTCCTTAAAAAGGTTATAATTCGGTCGGGCGGCAGCGTATTTTCGGGCAAACGCTTGCAAATAGAGCGCTCATCGTGTAATATAATAGCGTATAGACGTGCGGACGCACGCCGCGGTACAGGGCGAGGATATGTCAGTCAAAACATTGAACAGATTCGGCAAGATCACGATAACCGACAACGCGATAGCGATGACGGCGCATTACGCCGCGTCCGAATGTTACGGCGTTGTCGATCTTGTATCCCGCAAACTGACCGACAGTATAATAGAATTGTTCAAGGGAACTCCGACCGCCAAAGGCGTAGTCGTAGAGACCGTAAATAATAAAATATACCTCGAATTGTACGTGGTATTGAGTGACGGCGTTAACGTAGAAGCGATCTGCGATTCCGTGAGAAGCACGGTAAAATATATTGTGGAAACTTTCACCGGTATGAGAGTCAGCGAGATCGTGGTCAACGTCGTCGGAGTGAAACTCTGAGTGGAGAAAACCGATGAAAGTAATCGATAACATCAAATTAAAGGAGATGTTTGTCGGAGGATATAAAAATCTGCTTGCGCATAAGGCGGAAGTCGATTCGCTGAACGTGTTCCCCGTTCCCGACGGAGATACCGGCACGAATATGTCTTTGACCCTCGCCTCTGCGGTAAAGGAGATAGAATCGACGGAGGGGGATTGTGCGCAGCTTCTGACGGAGTTTGCGAGAGGAGCGCTCAAAGGAGCGCGAGGTAATTCCGGCGTCATCTTATCGCAGATAATCAAGGGGCTTGCCCGATATCTGGGCGACGAGCCTCAGATCACCACAAAGGCGTTCGCAAAGGCGCTCGCAAGCGCGCGCGACGTCGCATACAGCGCGGTCACGAAACCGAAAGAAGGCACTGTCTTGACAGTGATACGCTCTATGGCGGAACACGCTCCGTCGTTGGCGTCGAAAAATTCTTCCTTCCTGACGTTTTTCGAGGCGTTGCTCGCAAAGGGCGAAGAAACTCTTCAGAGAACGCCCGATATGCTCCCCGTCCTCAAAAAGGCAGGCGTCGTCGATGCCGGAGGCAGGGGGCTTTTGTATGTATTCCAGGGCTTCTGGATGGCGCTTGCCGGCAAGGAGATCGCAGATACCGAAACCGAGGCGGAGCATACCCGTCCCGTTCTTCCGCAATTCGACGCGGTCGGCAGCGACGAACACGATCTCGACAATATCAAGTTCGCGTATTGTACGGAATACTTTATAATCAACCTGAAAAAACATATAACCGAAGAAGATATCGAAAAACTACGCGACAAGTTGATGCAGATAGGCGACTGCGTGATCGTCATCGGGGACGTAAGTCTTGTCAAGGTGCACGTTCATACCAATACGCCCAACAAGGCGTTGTACTACGCGTTGCAGCTGGGCGAGATAGATAAGATCAAGATCGAAAATATGCTCGAACAGCACCGCGCATTGGTCAAGACGCGCGAGGCGAACAAGAAACCTCTCGGTATGGTCGCTATCTGTGCGGGCGAAGGATTCGCTTCTCTGTTTAAGGAATTGTCCGTGGACGAGATAATCGAGGGCGGACAGACGATGAATCCGAGCGTGGACGACATATTGCACGCCGTGGAGAAGGTCAATTCCGACAACGTGATCATACTGCCCAACAACAAGAACATCATCATGGCGACGGAGCGCGTGGCGGAACTGACTCAGAAGCATTGTTACGTGCTGCCGACCGCGGAAGTGCCCGAGGGTATCAGCGCGGCGATCGTTTTCGATCCTTCTCTCGACGCGGATACCAATGTTGAGCAGATGAAGGAGGCTTTCTCGCGCACGAACTGCGGAGAAGTCACCTGTGCGGTGCGTAAGACGGAACTGGACGGATTCTCGATAAAGGTCGGGGATTACATCGGGCTGGATTCCAAGAAGATCGTTTCTCACGCCAAGAATCTCGAAAAAGCTACGCTGGGGCTTGTGGACAAACTCGTGTCGGACGACAGCGAGGTCGTCACGGTCTATTACGGCGCGGACGTGACCAAAGAAGATTCGGAGAAGATGGTCGCGTCTATCGAGGAAAAATATCCCGACTACGACGTGGTCTGCTACTACGGAGGACAGCCTCATTATTTCTACATGATATCCGTAGAGTGAGGCAGAAAAGGCAGTAAGAGTCGAGCCGCGTCTCCGCAAAATGCGGGCGCGGCTTTTTCAGAGGAAAAATCATAGAGGAAAAACCATGCGGTTGGACGAACTCAAAGGCGTAGGAGATAAAACGCTTGCAAAACTGAACGGGCTGGGCATATACGATGTATACGACCTGCTCGACTTTTTGCCGTCCGAATATTGGGACATGACGAAGGAGGGGGATCTCTCGCTTGCGGAAGAGGGGGAATATCTTCTTCTCAAAGGGCGGGTGCGCAAGCTGACAAAACTCGTACGGAGAGGAAGTCTTAACTTCTTTGCGGCGACCGTCGATACTCCGAGCGGCGCGATAAAGGCGGTATGGTTCAACGCGCCCTATCTGCGCTCTAATCTGGAAGAGGGCGCGGATATCACGCTGTGGGGCAAGCTGACCGTAAAGAAAGGCGTCAGGGAATTTATCAATCCGGGGTTCGAAGGCTCGGGAGGCGACAGACTGAAAGGTATCGTGCCCATCTATCCCGCGAAAGGACAGATAGGTCAGAGCCTTATCCGCAAGCTGACTGCGGAATGCGTAGACAGGGTGTATGTGCCTCCTCTTGCGGACGTCGCTTCGGGCATGAGCCTTGCCGAGGCGTATCGCGCCGCGCATATGCCGACCGATGTAAAGAGGGCGTACGACGGACTGCGGAGAATAGCTCTGGAAGAGCTGACCGCGCGTCTTGCGGCGTACAGGTTAGAGAAGAGCAGGGAGGACAAGGTCAAGAAAAACCGATTCGATCTGCCGTTTTCGGTTATGGACGATCTGGTAAAGAAATTGCCTTTCGAACTTACGGAGAGTCAACGCGCCGCCATAGACGATATCGTGCGGGACATGAGGTCGGATTCCAAGATGAACCGCATGATAGTGGGCGACGTGGGGTCGGGTAAGACGGTGGTCGCTCTGCTGACGATGGCGTATGCGGCAAGGTGCGGTGCGCAGAGCGTGCTCATGGCTCCGACCGAAATATTGGCTGCTCAGCACTATAAGACCGCGACAGGGCTTCTCGAAGGCTCCGGCATAAGCTGCGAATTGCTTACGGGAAGCTCGACGGCGGCGCAGAAGAGGAAGGTCTGCGCCCTTACGGAAAGCGGAGGCGTCGATATACTCATAGGGACACATGCGGTGCTGTCGGACAGCGTAAAGTTCGCAAGCCTCGGATATGCCGTCGTGGACGAACTGCATAAATTCGGCGTAAGGCAGAAAAGTACGCTGGAAAATAAATCTTACGGCGTGGACGTCGCCGTCATGAGCGCTACGCCGATACCCCGTGCGTTGGCGCTTGCCGAATACGGCGACATTTTCGTAAGCGGGATAGAGAGCCGCAAGTCCGACGGAGAATACGCTTCCACTTACGTGATAACGGATGAAAAACTTGACGCGATGTTCGGGTTTATCAGGGAACGCGCTCTTGCCGGAGATCAGATATATATAGTTTGTCCCCGCGTCGAGGACAGCGAAGGGATCGAGCTCGTTTCCGCGAAAAGCGTGTATGCAGAGCTGTCCGGCGGCGCGCTTGCGGGCGTTTCCGTGGGATTGGTATACGGATCTATGGCGGAAAAACGCAAGAGCGAGACGATGGAGGCTTTTTCCGAGGGCAAGATAAGCGTTCTGATCGCTACGGGGGTCGTGGAAGTGGGCGTGGATTGTCCGGGAGCCGCAGTGATGGCGGTACTTCATTCGGACCGCTTCGGACTTGCGTCTTTACATCAGCTTAGAGGCAGAGTCGGAAGGCGCAGGGGGATGAAGTCGTATTGTTTTCTTCATACTTCAAAAAGAGATTGCGAAAGGCTGAAGATCATGGAAAAGGAGCGCGACGGCTTCAAGCTCGCCGAGGAGGACGCCGTGCAGCGCGGGTTCGGAGATTTTCTCGGCGTAAGACAGAGCGGAGGCTCAGGATTCAGGATAGATATGGCTTTGCTCAAAGAAAGCAAGCGGTGCGCGGAAGCTTTGTTTGCTCCGGGCAACGAGGCGTTGCTTGAACATTATAGGATCAAACAGTTCTCGGATAAGGCGAAAAATATAAGTATGAACTGAAAAGCGGGGCGAAAGTATTCTAAAATAACGCCATTTTTATAATAATCGACCTTGAAATACACAGATGTCGTTTTATTTTGCGCGAAAATTTTATTTATTAATTTATACGGCAATCGATAGACTTGCCGCGCGGGTTTGGTTTATAATTGTTCTATCACGGATCCGGACAAAGGTATGATAGAGAAATTCAAACAGCCGTCGGGCGTTAAAGATTCGCTTCCGACGGAATGCATCGCAAAGAAAAAAACGGAAGAGATCCTGCTCGCGAAGTTCGCTTCGTACGGCTGCCGTCAGATCGATACTCCCGTATTGGAATACGGGGAGATGTATGCGGGCGCGGGCAGGTACGAACTGCGCAGGCTCTTCAAGCTGACGGACACCGACGGCAATCTGCTCGTGCTCCGTCCCGACATGACCATGCCCATTTCGCGTATAGTCGCGACCAAGTTCGAGCCGGGCAGTTACAAGCTGTGCTATCTCGGAAAGACTTTCCGTCTTGCGCCGAGGAGCGGTCTGCGCGAGTTCACGCAGGCGGGGGTCGAATATATGGGCTGCCCCGGCACGGCTTTCGACGCAGAGGCGGTGGCTTTGGCGATCGAGGCGTTGCGGGCGTGCGGACTCGACGGCTTTATAATCGACATCGGTCACGTAGGTTTCTTCGGCGGTATACTCGACTTGCTCGGGCTCGATCCCAAAAAGAGAGACGAACTCGCCGCTCTTGTGGAGCGTAAAGACGTGATAGGAGAGAGTCTTTTTGCGGCGCGCGAAGGGCTCGATCCCGAAATCATGAAACTTTTGTCCCGCCTGCCGATGCTGTTCGGCGACGGCAAGGTGTTGGACGAAGCGGAAAGATTGTGCATGAACGACGCGATGCGCCGTTCCGTAAGCGAGCTCAAAGCGTTGGACGCGGCGCTGGTCGCGGCGGGATACGGCGACAGGATCAGTTACGATCTCTCTCTCGTAGGCGAGATGTCGTATTACAGCGGACTGGTATTCAAAGGGCTGTGCGAGGGCGCGGGCTCTCCCGTGCTTTCGGGCGGAAGATATGACAGGCTCTGCGACGCGTTCGGCAGAAGGGTGCCGTCTGTGGGGTTCGCGGTCGGGGTGGACGTGCTGACCGAGGCTCTCGGAAGCGCGAGTTCGGACGATATCCGAGTGTATGCGGCGGTCGGCTGCGACGGCGACGCACGTTCGGTCGGAGCGGCGCTGGCGCTTGCGGCAAAACTTTCTTCGGAAGGCAGAACGGTGGAACTGCTCGGCGAATGCGAAGAGGAGTCGGTGGCGTCGGCGGCTGCCGAAAGAAGGATATATTATCGCCGCGGCGAGGAGATAAGGCTGTGACGAGAGGAAAAAACAATATGGACAAAACGGTTACGTTCGCGCTTGCCAAAGGCAGGCTTGCGGAGAAGTCCGCCGAGATACTGCAAGAGTGCGGCATCGACTGTGCGAATATTCTCGAACCGACCAGAAAGCTTATATTGACCGACGCGAGCGGCGCATACGGGTTCATATTCGTAAAGCCCAGCGACGTGCCGGTGTATGTGGAACGAGGCGTCGCCGACATCGGGGTGGTCGGCAAGGATACTCTGTTGGAATCGGGAGTCGACGTCTACGAGCTCGCCGATCTCGAATTCGCGAAATGCAAACTTGCGCTCGCGGGTTATCCCGGGTTTGACGTCAAGGCCGCGCGCAACGGTCTGAAAGTCGCTACCAAATACGGCGCGTTTGCCCGCGGTTATTTCGAAAGCCGCGGACTGAACGCCGACATAATCCCCCTGCACGGGTCGATAGAACTCGGGCCTATAGTGGGGTTGTCGGACATCATTCTCGACATAGTGGAGAGCGGTAAAACGCTGAAAGAAAACGGACTTGTGGTATTGGAAGAGATATGCGACTGTTCGGCAAGACTGATAGTCAACAAGGTCGCTCTCAAAACGAAATCGTCCGCGCTCATACCGCTCGTGGAGAAGATAAACGCTGCGGTCGCTGCGCGTAAGGCGGCTAAGGAAGACAGGGGCCGGGAAGTCGGAAATTAAAAAGTAAAACAGATACTACGGCGCCGAACGGCGCGCAGGTACGATATACAGCGTACAAAAACTTAAAGAGGATGTTATGATACCCGTTTTGAGATACGGAAAGGACGATACGGACAAGGTGTTCAGGCGCACGCAGCTCGGCGATAAGGAGCGTGCGGCGGCGGTGGCTCAGATCGTTGCGGACGTGAGGGCGCGCGGCGACGAAGCGCTGTTCGGTTATGCCGAAAAGTTCGATAAGACGACGCTCGACAAGACGAACGTGCGAATATCGGAACGGGAGATAGCGGCGGCTTGCTCCGAGGTCCCCGCCGGACTTGCCGCAAGTCTGAAAAGAGCGGCAAAAAACATTTACGACTATCACGCAAGACAGAAGGAAAAGTTTGCGGACGAATATCACGCCGCAGGAAAGTCGAGCGTGTTGGGGTGGAGATACAGACCTCTGCGCAGGGTCGGGCTGTATGTGCCCGGCGGCAAGGCGAGCTATCCGTCCACTGTGCTCATGACCGCGATCCCCGCGCTCGCCGCGGGCGTGGAAGAGTTGGTCGTGTGTACGCCCAATCTCAACAATCCTTTGATCGCAGCCGCGTGCGCGGAGTGCGGCATAAAGGAAATATACCGCGTGGGAGGCGCCCAGGCGATAGCCGCGATGGCGTACGGCACCGAGAGCGTGCCCCGCGTCGACCTAATCGCAGGTCCGGGCAACGTCTACGTCACGCTTGCGAAGAAACAGGTGTTCGGCGACGTCGCGGTCGATATGATCGCGGGTCCGAGCGAGATATTGGTCATAGCCGACGACGGAGCGAACGCCGCATGGGTCGCCGCGGATATGCTGTCGCAGGCCGAACACGACGAGTCCGCCGCGAGCATACTGGTGACCGACAGCGAGGCGTTTGCCGCCTCGGTCGCCGCGGAGATAGACGCGCAGACGGCGCGGCTGCCGAGAAAGGAAATAATCGGGAAGTCGTTGCAAAACAACGGCGCGATCATCGTATGCGCCGATATGAAAGAAGCTGTCGCGATCGCCAACAGAGTCGCTCCCGAGCATCTGGAAGTGTGTACGCGCGACGCGGACGAAGTCGCCGCCGCGATCACCGACGCGGGCGCGGTGTTTGTGGGCAATTATTCGCCCGAACCGCTCGGGGACTATTTCGCGGGACCCTCGCACGTGCTCCCGACCAGCGGTAGCGCAAGGTTCAGCTCGGTGCTGAGCGTGGATACGTTCATGAAGAAGATAAGTTATATCAGATATTCGGGCGAGGATCTGCTCGCCGCCGCCGACGATATCGTCGCGATAGCGGAGAGCGAAGGGTTCGGCGCCCATGCAAATACGATAAAAAGGAGAGTGCAGGATGACAGACAAAGCTAAAACCGTTAAGAGAAGCGCGCAGTTATGCCGCGATACCAAGGAAACGCACATTAAGCTGTTCGTCGATCTCGATCCCGATAAGACGGAAAGACAGGTCACGGTCGACAGCGGGATAGGCTTTTTCGATCATATGCTGGAACTGTTCGGATATCACTCGCGTTTCGGTTTCGAACTGGAATGCAAGGGCGATACCAAAGTGGACGGACACCACTCGGTCGAGGACGTCGGCATAGCGCTCGGCAAGGCGCTCGCGCAGGCGGTCGGGGACAAAAAGGGCATAGCGCGTTACGCGACGGTGACGATCCCGATGGACGAAGCTCTCGCTACGGTCAGCGTGGATCTCAGCGGCAGACCGTATCTCGTATTCAACGCCGATTTTTCCTGCGACAAGGTTGGGGATTTCGATCTGGAACTCATAGAGGAGTTTTTCAGGGCGGTCGCCACTTACGGCGGTATAACGCTTCACATAAACCTGCATTACGGGTCGAACAATCACCACAAAGCGGAAGCGGTGTTCAAGGCGTTCGCAAGAGCGATCGCAAAGGCGGTCGAGATCGTTTCGGACGAGGTGCCGTCTTCCAAAGGTATGCTCGAATGATCGCGATCGTCGATTACGGAATGGGCAATCTGCGCAGCGTGCAGAAAGCTTTTCAGTATCTCGGTCTGGACGCAAGGATAGGCTCGGACAGGTCGTTGCTGTCCGACGCGTCTCACATAGTGCTGCCCGGAGTGGGCGCGTTCGCAGACGCGGCGGCGGCTCTGCGCCGCACGGGACTGGACGGGGAGATAAAACGTCAGACGGCGGCGGGCAAACCGTTTTTGGGGATATGCCTCGGGATGCAGCTTCTGTTCGACAGAAGCTTCGAGGACGGCGAACACGAAGGGCTTTCGCTGATACCCGGAGAGGTGCGCCGTTTTGCGGTAAAAGACCTCAAAGTGCCGCACATCGGCTGGAATACGGTCCGCAAGGTCAAGGAAACGCCGCTGTTTGCGGGCGCAGAGGACATGACGTTCTATTTCGTACACAGCTATCATGCGGCGGACGTTGCGGAAGACTGCGTCGAAACGGTGTGCGATTACGGCTGTACGTTCGTGTCGTCGGTCAACAGGGATAACGTGTACGGCGTGCAGTTCCATCCCGAAAAGAGCGGCGAAGCGGGGCTGAAACTGTTGAAGAATTTCGGAGGTATGGCATGATACTTTTCCCCGCGGTCGATATCCTGGACGGCAGAGCGGTCAGACTGCTTTACGGCAGGAGGGAAAACGTCACGGATTACGGCTCTCCGGTGGAAACCGCCGTGCGCTGGCGCGACGAGGGCGCGAAATTTCTGCACGTGGTCGATCTCAACGGCGCGTTCGGCGACGGAAACAGCGGAGCCGTCATCAAAGAGATAGTCAGGGAAACGGGGCTGCCCGTACAGGTGGGCGGAGGCGTAAATTCCGTAGACAAAGCCGCCTATTATCTGGAAGAAGCGGGCGCGGAAAGGGTGATACTCGGTTCGGCGATCGCGCTCGATCCCGACGCCGCGGACAGGATATGCTCGCGGTTTTACGGCAAAGCGGTCGCGGGTATAGACGTCAAGGACGGTTTCGTCGCAGTCAAAGGCTGGGTGAAAAACAGTTCGATGACCGCCGTTCAGGCGGCTTTGGCGATGAAGGAGAGAGGCTCGGACACCGTCGTATATACCGACATATCGCGCGACGGCGCGTTGACCGGCGTGAACGTGCGCGCCACGGTCGAATTGGGCGAGCAGACGGGCATGAACATAATAGCGAGCGGCGGGTTAAGTTCGACAGACGATATATCCGCGCTTGCGAAAGCGGGCGTTTACGGCGCGATACTCGGCAGAGCGATATATACGGGCAACGTCAGACTGCCCGAAGCGTTGGCGCTCGCGGAGGAGGCGTAAATGCTGGCAAAGAGGATAATCCCCTGCCTGGATATCAAGAACGGCAGAGTCGTAAAGGGAGTCAATTTCGTGGATCTCGTCGACGCGGGCGATCCCGTGGAAGCGGCGAGAGCGTACAACGATATGCGCGCGGACGAGATCGTTTTCCTCGACATAACCGCGACCCACGAGGGCAGGAATACCATGTACGACGTGATAGCAAAGGCGGCGGAGCAGGTATTCATTCCTCTGACTGTCGGGGGAGGGATAAGCTCGGTAGACCATTTTCGAAAATTGCTTTCGCTCGGCGCGGACAAGATCAGCGTCAATTCCGCTGCGTTCAGACGGCCGGAACTCATCACCGAGGCGGCTTTGAAATTCGGTTCGCAGTGCGTGGTCGTCGCGATCGACGCCAAGCGCAACGCGGAGGGATCGTTCAACGTCTGGCTCAACGGCGGCAGGATCGACACGGGCTGCGACGCCGTGGAATGGGCGGCGCGGGCTGTCGAACTGGGCGCGGGCGAGATCCTTCTGACGAGTATGGACTGCGACGGTACCAAAAACGGCTACGATACGGAACTCACGCGCAGGGTGTCCGAAGCCGTTTCCGTGCCGGTGATCGCCAGCGGAGGAGCGGGCAGACCCGAGCATTTCGCCGAGGCTTTGACCGAAGGAAAGGCGGACGCGGCGCTCGCGGCGTCGCTGTTCCATTTCGGAGAACTCGGGATAGGAGAGTTGAAAGAGTATCTTTCGGCACGCGGTATCTGCGTGAGAAAATAGAAAAATTTCGGAAAGGAAAGGATATGGAAGTCAAAGATTTCAAATTCGACGACAAGGGGTTGATATGCGCCATAGCTCAGGACGCGCATACCGGAGAAGTGCTTATGCAGGCTTACATGAATGCGGAAGCGCTTCAAAAGACTTTGGATAGCGGATGGGCGCACTATTACAGCCGCTCGCGCAAATGTCTTTGGAAAAAGGGCGAGTCCAGCGGACATCTGCAAAAGGTGATATCCGTCGCGTACGACTGCGACGCTGACTGCGTGCTTCTGCGAATAGAACAGACGGGCGCGGCTTGCCATACCGGCAACAGGAGCTGTTTTTACCGTACGCTCAAAGAATTCGGACACGTGCCCGATTACAAGACCGTTTTCGGGGAGGAGAACACCGTTCGGGAACGCAAAGAGCGTCCCGTAGAAGGATCTTATACCAATTATCTGCTCGCCAAAGGCACCGAAAAGATATGCAAGAAGATAGGAGAAGAGGCGACGGAAACGGTCATTGCCGCCTGCCGCGATAAAAGGCAGGAGATGATCGGCGAACTCTGCGATCTTTTTTATCATTCGCTCGTCCTCATGGCGGACAAGGACGTCTCACTTTCGGATATATTCGCCGAGCTCGAGCGCCGCAGCGGAAAGGCTGCCGATCCCAAATACGCCGCGGGCAATATAGCGACCAATACCGACAAGATAAAAAACGAAAAATAAAAACCGCCGTACGGTTTTCACAAAATCCGTCCGCCGCCTTTTACGGGTGGCGGACTTTTTATTTCAAATTATCCGAGATAATAAGGCAAAACCGTCGTCATGGTGACGCATGACGGTCATGTGGCGGAGAGGTTCGGCAGGACCGTATATATCGAGGACGGAAGCATAAAGGAGAAGTAAGAGTATCTTTCGGTAAAGAAAGGACGAAGCTGCCGAAGTGGGTGCCGAAAATGCGTTTTATCTGCACGGATACGAAAAAAGTATAAAAAAGCTCCGCCGAGGCGGAGCTTCCCGATTTGGTTTCAGATCCTGTCTATACGCATGATATTCATTGCGTCGGAATTGAATCCCGAAGTGGTGGCGACGGTCACGACAGTATCTCCGGACTTGACGGCGTTGAAGTAGCGCGCGACTTGCGCGGCGTGTTCGAATACCTTGGACATATCTGTTTGCTCGGCGCCTTGCAAAGGGTATACGCCCCAGCTGAGCGCGAGTTGGTAATACGCCTTCTCGGTCGTCGTGACGGCGATTATCGGGCAGGCGGGACGGAAGCGGCTCACGAGCTTTGCGGTCCGACCGCTGCGGGTGGCGACTATGATCGCGTTGCAGTCGAGATCGTACGACGCTTTGACCGCAGACGCCGACATCGCGTCCGCGATCGTTTTCAGATCGAAGTCGCTGAGCATATTGAACCGCTTGCGGTAGTGTATCGAACTTTCGGTATACTCCGCGATCGCTGACATCACCTTTATCGCCTGTACGGGATATTTTCCCGCGGCGGTCTCTCCCGACAGCATTATGGCGCCCGTACCGTCGTAGACGGCGTTGGCAACGTCGGAAGTTTCGGCTCTGGTGGGGCGGGGCTTTGTGATCATGCTCTCGAGCATTTCCGTAGCGGTGATCACGCGTTTGCCTGCCGCGCGAGCTTTTTTGATGAGCGATTTCTGTATTGCGGGGAGTTCGACGAACGGGACTTCTACGCCGAGATCGCCTCTTGCGACCATTATTCCGTCCGCAAGCGCGAGTATCTCGTCTATGTTGTCCACGCCCTTGCTCGATTCTATCTTCGCGATGACTTCGATGTGTTCGCCGCCGTTTTGCAGCAAAAAGTTTTTGAGTACGCGGATATCGTTGGCAGTGGATACGAACGAAGCGGCGATGAAATCCACGTCCTGTTGTATCCCGAACAGCAGGTCTTTCTTGTCCTGATCGCTTAGATAGGGCATATTGAGGACTACGCCGGGAACGTTTATGCTCTTGTGGTTGCTTATGACTCCGCCGATGACGACTTCCAGTTTGACCGTTTCGTCCGCGATCTCTTTGACCTGCATACGTATCAGACCGTCGTTGATGAGCAGATGATCGCCTTTGTGCAACAGTTTGTAAAAGTCCGCGCAGGAAACGCTTGCGCGGTGCGAATTGCCCGTGACGGGTTCGTTGACTATCTCGAAAGAATCTCCGGCGACCACTTCGGCGCTGTCGTTTTCGAACATTCCGAGTCTTATCTCGGGGCCTCTCGTGTCCAGCATGAGAGCGACGGGGACGGACAGGTCGCGGCGCAGTTTTTTTACCGTCGCGATCCTCGACGCGTGTTCTTCGTGCGTCGCGTGACTCATGTTGATCCTCGCCACGTTCATACCTGCCTTGATCATGCCCGCGAGTATCTCCCCGTCGGCACAGGCGGGACCCAATGTCGCTATGATTTTGGTTTTTCGCATATTGTATTTCTCCTGTAATCGTAGCAATTATAAAGTATCCGCGCCTAAAAGTAAAACAAATTGAAGCCGCGCGCCCGATAACGATAAAAACTTCACAATCCGGGACTCATGCGGAAAAGCTGCGGACGAATACAAGAGCGCTTACGAAAACGCGGGCAATCCGTATTGCGCGCAGGTCAAAGTATCCTATGCGGGGCATAGCTGCGATTACTTTATGGCAGGCAGAAGCAATCAACTTATCGCTTATTATACGGAATTGTTCATGGATACGTTGAGAATATGAGTCGTTGCGGCGGTATTTCGACAGAGAATGATCCGTAACAGGACAGGACAAAAGGGGAGCGGAGATAAACCGCTCCCGTGTTCCGAAAGTCGGATCGAGGATTGTTTGCCCGAGTTGCGCCGTGCGCGTTTTGCGCGCTCAGTCCACGAATTTTATCTCGATATCTCCGTTGTTGCAATCTGCGGAAAACGATTTCGGACCGCCTTCCTTGAACTCGGGCAGATTGCAGTCGCCTTTCTTTATCTTGCACGATACGGAGAAATCGTCTATGCTGCCTGAAACGGTACCTGTGATGTTTCCGTTTTTTGCAGTCAGGGCTATGGATTTTCCTGCGTTTATACGTTCGCAAACGATATTCCCTCCGTTGGAGTCTAGGCTCACACTGTCGGAAAACGACAGAGAAGTAACTTTGATGTCTTCGTTGGTGGTCTTTGCCGACAGATCGACGATCGTACCGTTCGGGATACTTATCTCTATCTTCCGATACTCTGCCGACGGCTTTACGCCGATGAAATCCGTCCATTCCTTGTCAAACGTCAGCTTGACGGTCAAAGCGTTATCGGAAACGTCGATATCGAGAAATTCCTTTTCGCTGTCATAGTAATATATGTGGACCCGATCGTCTTCCGATGCGCGAATGTCCAATTCTCTGTCGGTCACGTCGATGACTATCCGCTCTATCGCGTTGCCTTCGGACGAGTATTCCTTTTGAGTGAAATCGTCCGTGTTTGCGCACCCCGCAAAAGAGAAGAGCAAGATCGCGCCGAATATCGCGAACACTGAAAACATGGATATTTTTTTCATGTACAATACCTCCCGAAGCCGTGTTGACAGGCTTTCTTATTTGATGTTATAATGATCGTAAACCTTTGTGTAACACAAATGTCAAGGGAAAACTGCGATCATGAAAGAATTTTTTTCCGTAAGCGAAACGGCAAAGATAGTCGGCATGACGGCGGAAGCGTTGCGGCACTACGACAGGATAGACCTGGTGAAGCCGGGCAAGGTGGACGAATGGACGGGATATCGCTACTATTCGCAGCAGGAGATCGTGCGGCTCGATACCGTAAAGACGTTGCGCAGTATGGATATGTCGTTGTCGGAGATCAAGCGGATCTTATCGTACGACGACTTCGGCAAGATAGTAGACGCTTTGAAACAGGCGGAAAAGAACGCTGACGAAAAAATAGCCGAGTTGAATTACGCAAAGACTAAGATACGGCGCGCCCGACTTTATTACGAAAGCAAACTCGGAACAGAGAAGCCG
>DVKK01000002.1 GCA_018716085.1 Candidatus Ornithoclostridium excrementipullorum
TATTGTTTTCGGTTGCTTGCTTCTTTACCGTACATGAGCATTGTTTTTCGTAATACAGCGGCGATCCGCGTCGACTCCCTCGAGCCGCAACAGAGCGATCTTTCTTTCGATACCTCCGGCATACCCCGTAAGACTTCCGTCCTTACCGAGCACGCGGTGACACGGCACTATGATCGATACGGGATTGTGCCCCACCGCTCCGCCTACGGCGCGCGCCGATGTTTTCGCTCCGCTTTCGGCTTCGATCCTGCGCGCTATCTCGCCGTAAGTCGTCGTTGATCCGAACGGTATCCCGAGCAGTATCTCGTACACTTTTTTGCGGAAAGGCGAACAGCCTTCGAACGCCAAAGGCAGTTCTTCCCGAGGCTGTATGCCCGCAAAATACGCGTCGAGCCACAGTTTCGCGCGGCTCAGCGCCGGAACTTCTTTCTCCTCGTACGCCCCTTTCAACGTCGAAGCGTAATACTTTTGTCCCTCGAACCACGCTCCCGTGACCGCCGTTCCGTTGCTCGCCAACGTAATGAGCCCGATCGGCGACAGGTATTTACAAATATACCAGGTTTCGCACCTGTCCGCTGCGTTGTTTGTCATCACGAGATCCATATCGCAATTATAACATTTTTGCGCCGCGGGCACAAGCCGAACGGACCTTACGCTCGTTCGAGAAGCGCTGCCGTCCGAGAAAAGAAACTCGCGACAGGTGCGTTTTTTACACCGAAAAGCCCGAGAACGAAAACGCCCGAATATTGACAGCGTCCGCAGTCGGGAGTATAATCGAATAGATATCGGAGGAATTTATGGCAACACGTATCGGAAGATTTTTCACACACAAAACGGTCCTTGCGATCGAAGCCGTATTCGCGGCGTTCGCTCCTTTGTTCTTTTATGCGTGCAGAAGCAGCAGTCACGTATTTTTGGATACGGCGCTGTTTTCGGGTTTTTCGCAATTACTGTTCTGGCTGATGGCGGCAAACGCGATCGCCGTCACGACCGAAGCTGCGCTGAAATGGCGCAAGACCTCGTTTGCGGACGAAGTCCCGAAGCCGATGACCGCTATATGCGGCGTCAGCTTTGCGGCGACGGCGATATTCGCGGTCACGGATATAGTCATGCTCATAGTGATGGGCGGAGAATCCGCACCCGTAGCGTTCCGCTCGATATCCGAAATGCTGCCTTACGCTTTCGGTTACGTCGCAGTCGCGTTTTTCGCGATATTTTTTCCCGTCGTAAAAGGCAAGACGGCGCGGCGCGTGACGGCGGCTGTCACGATAGCAATAGGGATATTCGGCGCGGTATTCGCGCTCTACCCGCCGACCGCGTATGAATTTCTGTCCGATCCCATGGTGATAGATACCGGAAGCGGCTATTCCGTAGTGTTCGCCACGTCGGATACCGGTACGGGATACGTGGAATACGAATACGACGGAGAAAGCTACCGCGTCTATGACCAGAACAACGGCAGGATACTCGGAAGCAGCACGATCCACAGCATAAACGTTCCGTACGAACATCTCGACAACAACTCGTATTCCGTGGGCTCGACGCGCGTCTACGAAGAATACGCCTACGGCGGAAGAAACGGCAGAACGATAGAATCGGAAGAATATCTCTTCACTCCGTGCAGAGGCGAAACGCAGACGTATCTGTGCATATCCGACTGGCATACGCATACCGACGCCGCAAAAGACGCGATAGCCCATACGGGCGAATACGACGCCGTCCTGATGATGGGCGACGCCGTCCCGGGGCTCCAGTACGAAGAAGAAGCCGCCGTATACATAGTGCAATTCGGCGGCGATGTCAGCGGCGGCACCAAGCCGATAATATATACGCGCGGCAATCACGAAACACGCGGCGCGTACGCGTCCGAACTTGCGGACGCACTCGGGCTTGACAGATTTTACGGCGCCGTGCAGGCGGGGGATTACCGCTTCGTTGTCCTCGACAGCGCCGAAGACAAAACGGACGACCATCCCGAATACGGCGGACTTGCCGACTACGGCACATACAGAAAAGAGATCACCGAATGGGTCGAAACTCTGACCGAGGGAGGACGAACCGTCGTCCTGTGCCATGCGCCGGAGATATTCATCGAACAGGATCTTACGGACCGCACCGTGACGGCGCTCCGAGGGATAGGCGCCACGATGATGATATCCGGGCACCTGCATACCTGTTATCTCGACGAAAACGGCCCCGTATACGTCGACGGAGGTTTCAACGGCGGAAAATACGTCGCGAGCAGAGTCACTCTCTCCCCCGACGGTATCGGATTGTATGCCTGCGACAACCACGGCGAGACCGTTCTCGAAGAACATATAGACTGGATAGCGTAAATTTTCGCCGAATGAAAAACACGGGCGTTTTCCGCGCCCGTGTTTGTTATTATCGTTAATACCATCTCACGTCCTAGTCCCGATCACCTCGAAATCGCGCGATACGAGGATCTCCGCCAGCTCCTTTTCATCTCTCGGAGCGCGCGGAAAAAGAACGCCTCCGCCTTCGCCTCCGCGAAAATGAAAATCACTGCCTCCCGTACCGATGAGTCCGTTCTCCTCGCACAGTTTACGCGCCAGGTCGTTGTGCGAATCGTGTCCCGGATGCAGATTGGCGATCTCTGCTCCGTGAAGAAAGCGCACGTCCGCAACGTCGCATATCTCTCGGTAGGGATGAGCCTGAACGAGCAGAGCTCCTTCGGCTTCGCACCATTCGTAAAGCGTTTTCTGATCGTAATCCAGCCATTCCTCTCCGAAACGCAGCGCGTCGTCCTCTGTCGCCCCGTAGATCAGGAATTCCGCATACGGGTGTTCGGGCTTATAGTATGTAAAGAGATCGGGCGCAAGTTCCGCGCCGAAAAACACGTCTATGCCTACTTTGCGGCATTCCTCTTTCAACTCGCGGAAGTCGGTAAGCCAACATTCCATCGCTCCCCTGAAAAGCCTCTTTCGCAAAGACGCAACGTACCCGTAAAGATCGTGCCTGTTCAGATGATTGGTGCATACTATCCCGTCGTATCCGGCGCGGGCGTATATCCCGGCTATATCGCGCGGACGTTCTTTCGCGCAAGCGCTGTTGCGGAAAGTATGAAGATGCATTTCGAGTTTATAGTTATACTGCATATATGATCCTTACGGCATTTCGCGCGCAGACCGCGACGGTACGCCGCACGTCGGCGTCAGCCGTTTTCCGAAATGTCCCGTCAAAAATGATTTTATCACCCGATCGCGACCGATGTCAACACGGATCGCCCTCGTCCGCTTGAAAAATCCCGGGGTCGCATTGCTTTTTCGCCTCGATCATGATATACTATGATTATACAAATTGAGGAGGTATAATAGATGAAAAGCACAAAAATCGCGGCGATATCGTTGTTGATCGCCGCCGCCCTGCTGTTCCTGCTCGCAGGCTTCATGCCCTTCGCCACTCTCGACGACAAACAATCGGACACGGAGGAAACGACTCAACTGGAAGATATGACGTTCTACATAATGAACTCGCTGACGACGCGCTCTCTGGGCACAGTACTGTCCACGGGGATGTTCACGATCCTGCTCCTGATCTCGATCGGTTCGGTATTCCTCGCGCTTTCGGATAAAACGAAAAAATTCGTTTTGCTCTGCATCTCCGTATTCGCCGCGCTGACTATCTATTCGCTCACCGCCATGGCGGCGTCGTACAACTGGTTCGAACTGCATACCGACGGAGTAACGCGTTATTCCTATTCGCCGTCCGGCGGGTGCGCCTTGCTGATAATGTCGCTGCTCTGTTCGTTCGCCACGGCGGTATGTTACGCTGCGGGAGCCTTGGCGTCTAAAACGGGATCGGGATCGGGACGAAATATGAGCGCTCTTGACGAATTGGTGAAATGGAAAAATATGCTGGATAACGGCGCCATATCGCAAGAAGAGTACGACGAGAAAAAACATCTCCTGCTCTCCGGTAAAAAGCCGTCGGCAAAGGAAACGAAGCGCAGACAAGCGATCGCCAAACTCGATTCAATGGTGAAAAGCGGAGTCATATCGCAGGAAGAATACGAACTCAAGCTGAAAGATCTCTGATGAACAGAAGCCCGCATATGCGGGCTTTTTCACACACGTACGGCAAAACCGACCGCCTTTGCCGAAGCTCGGACGATCGGTCTTGTCGTAGTACGTTGCCTCTACTCCCTTCTACCAAAACATTATCACGATCCGCCGCGCCGTACGTTGCGGCGTCTTCTCTGCGCTGTTCAATACTGCAACACCGCGCAAGACCGTATTTTCGGGGAAGTCCGCGACCGCCCGCTTTTGCTGCGGACGGTCGCTGCCCCACGGCTACTTCTACCTCCCGACTAAAAAGTAAGAGTATTACTTCCTCCGGCTTGCGCCAAATAACAGTCTTTCGTTCGCGACGTCCGGTGTGCCGTCGTATCCGCGCATGCGGTTTGCCTCATTCCGGACAGGTCATATCGCATTTCGGAAATCCCGCCGCTTTGCGGCGAGATTTCTGTTATGCGGGGCAGTCGCTTTGCGCATTCGCGCAACCGCGCCACTTCCCCGTGACTCTACTCTTTACCCCTTAAAAATCCGTTTTATGTTCGGACGCCGCGCGCCGATACCTCTCCCGCGATATGTCACGGAACGGCGTTATCGTTCGGCAACCCGACACTCACCCGCCGATATCCTGCGACCGGGAAATACCTGCTCCCGCGCCTTCGTCAGGCGCCGTTTCGGTCCCCGTCTGTACGTTGCCCGAATAATAGATCTCCTTCTTGGTCCCGTCGGTGGCGGAAAACGAAACGATAACGGTCAGCATACAGGCGATGATCGTCACGACCGTCACCATTGCGCTTTTCAGCACGAATAAGGGACGGCGCTTCTTCCGATCGACAGACACGGTCTCGCCTCGGGAAAAATGTCCCGCAAGCAGTTCTTTGCATTCTTCGACCGTTTTGTCATCGGGCGTATAGCTGCCGAACAATACGGAATCGAGCAATTTTCTGTCGTCTTTATGTTTCATACGGCGTTTTCTCCGTCGGTTTTCCGTCCTCCTGAAAATACAACACATTAAAAACGGATTTGTCCGGTCAAAAAAGTAAATTTTTTAATTTTTCTCTCAATTTGTTTATCCTCTCGGAAACCGCCGACTTTTTCAGTCCCAGAACGGCGGCGATGCTCCTCACGGTCTTTTCCTCGACGAAGTACAGCCTGAACAGTTCCTGTTCGTCTTTACTCAGCCGCGCCAGCGCGCCTCGTATCGCCATCGCGTCTTCTCTCTCCGACATCGGATCCGTCGCGGCGAGCGCGTCCATGGCTTCGGGATCCATTCCGACATGCCTTACGCTGCGCCTGTTTCTGTTCAGAGCCTTGTTCTTTACGACTTTGATCATCCAGTTCAGCACATTGGACGAGGTGTCGAGATGCTCCAGATTTTCGCAAAAAGCGATATACGTTTCGTTCACTACGTCGTCTGCGTCGCCTTTGTCCGCGAGATACGATTCGGCGTAAAATTTCAGTCTTCCGTACGTAAGAGCAAAGAGCTTGTCGAGCTCCCCGATTTCTCCGAGTTTTATACGCTCGGCACATTGATTTATTTTATCTGTCAGTACGGAAAACATCTCGACTTACGCCCTTATCCTCTATCTCTACACAAATTTTCCGGTACAGGCACAACCGCCTTCCGTGTTAAAATATAAAGCTATGTTCGGTTTTTGTCAACAAAAACGACCCGCGCGTCCTATTTTCTTTACAATAACGCGCTATTTCGACAAAATTCCTCATGCAATTATAAAATACGGGCATAAGCATATCCGAACTATCCGACGCGCACGGCGCTTACTCCGACGGCAGATCGTCGGCAGGTCTGCGCGACGTGAGAACGAATGCGGACAATACGGATACAGCGATCCCGACTGCGACCGATGAAAAAAACAATATCGCGCTCTCCGCCCCCGAGATCACTATCGCGGTAACGCCGGCGCCTATGACGGCGTTCAATACGGTCACCAGGATCGCTCCGACCGCGCAGGCAGCCAAAGCCGAAACGCCGCATACTATCGACGTCGCCAGCGCGAACATTCCCGCCGCCTCTCCTCTGCCCAGTCCGTAACTGCGCATGATACCCGTTGCAGAGCGACTGTCTCTCACTATCTGATAGGTATCGCTGAATAAAATCATCGCCGCAACGATAGTCAGGGCGAGTATGGTACCCTGCATCCACGGCTCTGACATTATGTCGTAAAACGACTGTATCGACAACAGTTCAGGCGCGAGAATATTACTTCTGATCGTGTTGGGTATTTTCTCGGCGTATCGTACGACGTCCGTATACTCGTCGCTCGCGGGGTGCAAAAGCACTGCGGGAGATCCGAGACAGTCGTTGTATTCCTCGTATGTGTCCGTATTGACGAAACTATCAGCGTAACCGGTGTGGAATCCCGCAACTTCGAGAACCGCCTGAACGCCCTCTTCGAACGTATCGTAAAGCGCCAGTTCGAGCGGTCCGCAGGCGCGGTAGTGCTTCAACTTCTCTTCCGCAGTCATGCCTTCGAGCGACGGCAGAGAAGGATCCTCGTATTTGCGGTAGTTTGCGTAAAACGCGTCGAAAACTTTCTCTTGCAGGCATATCTGTCCGTCGTCCAAGCCGTCGGCGAGCATATAGATCTCATCGGGATCCGTCCATTCATTCGGCAGTCCGACGTCTACGGATTGCCGATAACCGTATTCTCCGCCGAAAATCATGCTCATCGCATTATCGGTCGTAGGCTCCGCCGAATCGGCAACTATCACCACACCGTGTTTCGAATACCCGAGCCTTTGATTGATCATCGTGAACAAAGTCGGATCGATCGTGCCGACCGCTGTCTTAAATGACATATCGCGCTCGATCGACTCTAACATTCCCTCATCCGCGCCGCTGTCGTAAACCCCGCAGATCGTCTTGCCGCCGTATCGCACTCCCAGCATATCCTCGGGCGACGATATTTCTTTTTTCGTCCAGGTCAAACCGTTGGAACTCTCCGCCAGACCTGCGGCGGAAAATGCGGTATAAACGGCATACGATACAGCGACTTCGGACATATCCAGCGGAGATCGACCTGCGACATACCTCTCGCATATCGGATCGGAATCCGAATTCTTTACGGCAAGATGACCGAAACTGTATTTGCGGCCGTTGACTGCATTGACGTTGCTGTCGTACAGATACGCCCCTGTGCCGAAAGCAAACAATTCAGTTATACGGATTTCGGGAAATTCCGCAGCCAAGCCCTTTTTGTCCCGTCCCGTTACGCTCTGTTTCAGCTCGCCGTCTCCGGACAGAAAGACGTAATCTTCCCCGACAGACAGAGCGTTTTTCACATAAAGCGAGGCTTTATCCGTCAGCAGATACGACATATCGGCGACAGCTATTGCAAGCAACACGACAAATATCGCCGACATCACTGCGACCCTTACCGCTCTGTTGCCGAGAACGGTCAGCGCGGATCTTGCTATCTGCGCCGCGCGAGTCGTTCCCCTCCGCACCCGAGATGCTATGCCGCGACCGTCCGTCGCCCGGCATTGCGCTTGCGCGCGTCCGCTTCCGCGGACCTCGTCGGATACGATCGCGCCGTCTTTCATCCTCATCACTCTGTCGCCGTATTTTTCGACGGCGCGTCTGTCATGCGTGACCACGATGACGCAAGTATCCTTCGAGATCTCCGTCAAAAGACGAAATATGTCTTCCGCGGCGGCGGAATCGAGATTGCCCGTAGGCTCGTCCGCAAGTATTATTTTCGGAGAATTGACGATGGCTCTTGCGATCGCTACGCGCTGTTTCTGCCCGCCCGACAACTCGTAGACTTTTCGCTCCGCAAGATCGGCAAGTCCCACCCTTTCGAGAGCCCGCAGCGCCATATCCCGGGCATCGCCGCGTCCCGCCAATCGCGCAGGGATCTCGACGTTTACAACGGCCTTTTCCTTTTCGAGCAAGCGATGTTCCTGAAATACCGTGCCGACTTCCGTACAGCGGTAATCGTCTTTTTCTCTTTCGGAAAGAGCCGCGATCTCTCTGCCGTCCACCGTTATCTTTCCGCCGTCGCATACGTCGAGCGCGCCTATCGCATTGAGCAAAGTGGACTTGCCGCACCCGGATTTCCCGAGAATAAACGTAAATCCGCAATCGTCAAGTTCGAAAGACACTCCTTTGAGCGCGTGTACTGTATACCTTCCCGTGCGGTAATCCTTTACCAGATCCTCGACTTTTATCACCTGTTTGTTCCCCTGAGATTCTTTATCGGACGTCTGAACGCCGTTCGGATCATAACAATGACCGCGCCTGCCGTTGCCACGGCAAAAGCCGCGCCTGCCACGTGCGCGAACACGCCGGGCGTAAATACGTAAACGTCGCACAACGTCGTAAACGGCAACGCGGAGTTGAGCATATCCACGGCGACCGCCACGACCGCGCTGCCAACCGCGACCGCCGAAACCGCAATGATCAGCGACTGTATCAAAAATATCAAAGCTATATGTCCCTTGGACGCGCCCATGGACTGCATGGCTCCTATCTGTCGTTTCAATGCGGAATACGTGGCTATCTGAGTATTCAGCATCAGTAAAGCCGAAACCGCGATCAACACGTAGTTCAATACGGACATAAGTCCGTACCATGCGCCTTGATCGGGTTTATATATAAGATGTAAATACGGAGAATTTTCTATTTGATAAGAGAAATCGCACGTCTCCCCGGAATGCTTCGTCATGAGGTCGTTTATCATTGCGAGGTCGCTTTCGCGCTCTCCCGTAAGCCCCACGGACATTTCCGTAACGGTCAGCGTCCCGTATCTGAAATTGCGCCACGCCGAGTCGTCAACGTACGCAACGCCGTATTCTTCGTCTTTTCCTTCGTAAAATCCGGCTAACGTATAAAAGTCGAAAGTTTCGGTGTTCGTTTCGAGATACAGATATACTCTTCCGAATCCCGTCAGACTTCCGACCGCATCCGCAAATGCGGCGCTGTCCGATTCAAGCGCTTTGAACCGATCGAGCAGATCGCCTGTCAACCCTCTCTCCACAAAACGAACGAAGTCGTCTTTCGGCAACCATATCGCGTTGACCGCGTGCGCGGACGGGATATCGTAAAAAACCGAGTCTTGCGCCGAACTCTGCGGCATTACCCGCTCGGGACCGTCGCTTGATCTCCAATCAATATTATCCGAGTCGAAACTGTTTTTCGAAATGCCCAGTATCTCGCTGTCGGACACGTAGAGAGTAAGGGTATCTCCCGCGATTTCCGCTATCTGTCGCATCTCGTGCCTGATGATGTCGTATCCGTACGGATCGGACGGATCGTTCTCTTTCAATACCTTGTCTATCAGCGCATAAACGTCCGCGGGCAGATCGTTGTCTACTATGCCCACGATCCTGTAGCCTCCGAAACTCCTCCCCAATATATCTTCGTATCCGTTCAACTCTATCCTGTCGTACCCTTCGTAAATGCCGGTACGCAGCAACCATCCTGCAACCCCTGCGGTTATCGCCGCCTCGCCGTATCCGTCCGGAGCCTCTCCCGCCGCCAGCTTTACGGCATCGGAAGCCTCCGAATACAGGGCGGCGTTCAAATATAAAACTCCGAAATAATCGGGGACGTATATACGGTTTCCGTATATCGGTATCACGCCCCTGTCGGCATATTCGTCTTTAAGATATTCGGCAGCCTCGCCTCCGAATCCGTATACGTTGTATGCTTTTTCGGACAATATGCTGCCGAGCTGCAATCTGGGGACTCCTCCGTTGATGTTCTGCTCGACAAAGCGCTGCGCACCGTCTCTGAAAGACATCACGTTGACCAATCCGAAAGCAGCGGCGAAAGCCGCAAGCAGCGCTATCGACAACAGCATTCTGAACGGACGCAGAAAAGCGGTCTTTACGCCTATTTTGGCAAAAAGCCTCGGCGACGCCTTGCTTCCTTTGCGTCGGTTTTTTTTCGGAACGCCTTGTGCGCCGACCGTTTCGCTTGACGGCTCTTTTGCTTCGGATAATGCCCGTCCTCTGTCCGTAATCTCGTCCGAAACTACTTTTCCGTCCTCCATGCGCACTACTCTGTCGGCATAAGCGTAAGCGTATTCCTCGTCGTGCGTCACCGCTATGACGCAGGCGTCGGAGGAAAGCTCGCGTAGAAGCTCGAAAATTTCTTCTCCGGTTATGCTGTCAAGATTGCCTGTCGGTTCGTCCGCAAAAAGTATATCCGGGGATTTCACAATGGCTCTGACGATCGCTACGCGCTGTTTCTGTCCTCCGGACAGTTCGTTGCATCGCCTGCCCTCGCAGCCCGCCATGCCTACACGCTCGAAAGCGCGCTTTATAAAAGCGTCCTTATCGCAGTCCTCTCCGCAGAGGTCGAGCGCCATGGCGGCATTTTCGCCTGCGGTCAAAGATGTGACGAGATTGAAATCCTGAAATACGAAAGCGGTCTTTTTGCGGCGGTATGCGACCATGTCGGACTGCGAAAACGAACTCATCGCCTTGCCGTCCACATATATTTCGCCTCCGTCGTAACCGTCCAGACCCGCCATAAGATTGAGCAACGTGGATTTGCCGCATCCTGATCTGCCGAGTATAACGTTGAATCCTTTGCCGAACGCGATATTTACGCCGTCGAGCGCGACCGTATCCGGTCCTTTTTTCGACGCGTATCTCTTTTCGAGCGCCCTGACTTCTATCAATGAAATGTCCCCCCTTCGTCTTTTGCGAAAAGATCTTTCATACGGGAAATATACCCGTAATTATTCTATATCTTCGCATGTGCGTCCGTCAACGCTTTCTCCGCCGTTTCGCAATTTCCGATCGGCAAAAATACGTTTAACGGACTTACCGCTACGACCGCATTTCCGACGCCTGCGGCTGCGGAGCTCCGCGTTGCGGAAGACTTATTCCGAAGCCCGCTTTCTTATATAAAGTTCATACGCAGTTGTCTTCGTCCGGAACGCGGCGCGAAAAAGGCGACCGCTCCGCGATCGCCGCGGCCGCGCCTCGGTTACTCCGTATATCTGTCCAGCACGTTTTTTATTCCCCACGCCACGGCGTCGGGATCGTCCATAGTCTTGTCTCAGGCGAGTCGGAACACCATTACTCCGCCCGTTCCCGTAAAGAGCGCGTATGCCGTCTTGTCGCCGGCAAGCGCAGGCGAACAGAACGTGAAGTCGGCGAGCTGTCCGTCGCAAACCACGTTGTACTGCATACTGTTCCAGTAGATATCGGGGCCTTCGACGTCGCGCCAGTTCGCCCAATACGGAGCGCCGTCCACGGGTCTGCCGTATGCGGCGATGCCTATATTGATCTGTTTGAGATCGACGCCCTTGTCAAGGAAGCCGAGCAAACCTTCCTGCGCCTGTTGCAGCGACGACTGATAGCCGTCCTCGTCCTTGCCGTCGTAAGCCATATACTGGATCTGGTCGAACCTCTGCAACGTGGCTTCGCTCATGCCCAGCGCGCCCGACGAAAGAGCCGCGGAAAGTATCGAATCCTCTTTATATGCCGTCATGCCGTTGTCGAGTCTTTCGATAAATCTGTCGTAACACTGCCAGTCGGCTTTCGTCTGCGGATATTCCCAGTCCACGTCCAATCCGTCGAGGTCGTACTTTTTCATGAATTCGACCATCTGATCGGCGACGTATTCCCAGTGCTCCGCCATAAATTCGTTGACGCCCGTATGTCCGTTGCCGCCCGCGCCGTCGGCGAGCGCCGTGCATATTATCCTGACTTCGTGGTCTTTGTCCGAGCGGTGATCTATGATCTCCTTCAATGCCGCCAGCTCTCTGGCAAAGCCCTCCTCGCCGTCGTCGAAACCGAACGACATCTTGCCGTCGACCCAGTTGACCGCGCCGAATATCAGGACCGTGTCGTAAACGTCATAATACTGAGCGTACATATCGACATACTCTTCGCCCTTCGCCAATATCTCCGAAGGCACGTCGCCGTCCAGTCTTTGATAGACGGTCACGTTGAAGTCGTCCGCAGACCTCTTCGGCTCGTTGTAAAGTTCGATACAGTTGATCTTTGCTCCGCCGCCGCGGAATTTGTCTATCGACAGCCTCACCGTATCCGTCGTGACGGGATCGAAACTCATCAGCCTCAGCGACTGTATCTTTTCGCTTTGATATACGGTGACCCATTCGCCGTCCACGAGAGCCATGAGGCGGAAGTACTGGACTTCGTTGCCGATCTCTTTTACTACGGCGGTATTGAACGTGCTGACCTCTTTGAGCTTTATCTCGATATAGCTGTTGCAGCCGTCGGTATAGCCTTCCGCCGGCTTGCGGTCGGGATACGACGGAGTCCAGTTTTTGCCGTCGTCGGCGAGTATGTTCGCTCCGTCGGCGCGTTCGCCTTTTTTCAGCGATTCGAATGTAACGGTCGCGCCTGCGACCAGATTGGGTGAAGAAAACTCGGGCTGGACGAAATCGTCCGCGCTCGGACCGCATCCGGAAAAAAGAAAACACGACGCGAGCAAAGTTCCTGCAAGAAGACCGGATAACAGTTTTTTCATAATATCCCTCCGAACATATTCCTATAAAATGATAACATGCCGCGAAAAAACGCGCAAGACCTTTTTATCTGTCTTTGCACGTCCGCGCGCAAGCGTCATTCCCGTCCCCTTACGCCGCGGCGCGCGGCGCGTCACGGCCCCGAGCCCGTATAAAAAAACGGCGTCTGCCGACGCCTTGGGTGAACCGGAGCGATTGTTTAACCCCGCTGGTAAGCAGGTGGGTATGCTGTGTCGAAGTTCTGTAATCCTCAACGGGGAGGCACGCCATCCCTCCGCCAACTCCGCATTCCCGTATGATGTTCTGCGGTTACATATATCGCTTCGGTCAACTATATTATAGCCTATACCTTACAAAAAGACAATACCTTTTCTTAAAATTTTACATTGGCGACGAAAAACGGACGTGAGATCGCGAGTTTTTGCCAAAATCCGCATTTTCGCAGTCGATTGTTCGCGCCGACTTTACTCTGCACCGATCGTTACGCACCGTCGGGCGCGTTTTTCCCGTTCTCTTCCGACGCGGTCGTCCCGTTCCGGTTTTCGTCCGACTCGCCGGTTTCGTCACCGCGCACCGATACCGATACGGGAGGCTCGATCCGCTCCGGCGCGACGACGGCTTCGTCATCGGAACTCTTGCTGCCCCGTTTTCTCTTACTGCCGCTGCCCGCGGCGGGCGCTGCGGACGTCTGCCTCAGCCATTCCTGCGGTATCTCCGCTTTTCGCTTTGCGGAGGCGGCGCGGTCCGCTCTTTCTTCCTTTGTCAAAAGGAAGTCCGCCCAACCGTCGGGCGGAGGGGGATCGGCCTTTATCCTGTCGATAGTCTGTAATATCCGCGCCTTTTCGGCCTCGACCTCTTCGCAGTTTACGTCCCCGCCTTTTGCCAACGCCACGGCGGTAAGTCCGTAATACACCGCGCCCATAACGTGGCGGGGAGAATGGACCGCCGAAGCCGCCTGAGCCACGGCTCTCGCCGCCGCCGTTGCGACGGGGCTGTATGCGGCGCGCGCAGCCGCATGCGCGTCGAGTATCTTCGCCTTTGCATAAGGCATCTTGACCACGCCCTTTGCCCACAGCTTCGCCGTACCGAGCGCCACTCTCACCCTTCCGTCGCCGTTCCGCTCTTCCGCGAGTTCGTACAGCTTTACGTATTTTTCGGCGACGGCAAACGCCGCCGCGACGATCTCTCGTCTGCCGCACTCGGAAAAAGCGCGCGCTATCTCGCCCGATTGAGCGTCCTTCGGTCCGAAAAGCAGTTTCTTCATAGTTCCGCGCTGGCGCCGATACGGGTCGCGCCCGCGGCTATGAATCTACGGGCGGTCTCCGCGTCGCGGATACCTCCAGCCGCCTTTATGCCGCAGTTCCCGCAATGAGCTTTGATTATTTCCACTGCGCGCAGCGTGGCTCCCGACCTCGAAAAACCGGTGCTGGTCTTGACTATGTCCGCGCCCGAAGCAGCGCATATCTCCGCCGCCTCGGCTATCTCGTTTTCGGTCAGAAGGCACTCTTCTATTATCACTTTGAGGGTTTTGCCGCACGCTTTCCCGACCGCGCGTATATCGTCGGCAACATAGCCGAGTCTGCCCTCTTTCAACGCGCCGACTGCCATGACCATATCGATCTCGTCCGCGCCGTCCGCGACGGCTTTTGCCGCTTCGAAAGCCTTGACCTCCGTAGCGGCTGCCCCGAGCGGAAATCCGACTACGCACGCAACGCCGACGCCGCTGCCTTTCAGCAGTTCGGCGCACATCGGAACGAAAGCCCCGTTCACGCAGACGTTCGCATATCCCCGACGCCTCGCGGTATCGCACAGTTTCTCTATGTCGGCGCGGGTCGCGTCGGCTTTAAGACAGGTAAAATCTATGTATTTTTCGAGTTGCATAACTCCTCCGTCAAACTATTTCTCCGACTACTCTGGAACGGGGCTTCGGTCTTTCGTCCGATATGTCGAAAGCCTGTGCGAGCCGCACGGCAAGCTCTCCGTCTCCTTCGCGGGAATAATGCAGCCGTGCGAGCGGCTGTCCCTTTTCCACTCTGTCACCAGATTCCGCAAGCAATACCACTCCCACTTCCGGCAGTATCGGATCTCCCTTTCGCCGTCTGCCGCCGCCGGCGTCAAGCACCGTTTCCGCGACAGTCATCGCGTCCGTACGTACCAAATATCCTCCGCGCTCCGCCGTAACGACCGCCGTATAACGGCTGCGCGGCAGTCTGTCCAGACATCCCGCTCTGCCGCCCTGCGCGTAAATCATGCTTTCGAATTTTTCGTATGCGGCGCCCGACGATATCGCTCTGTCGAAACGCTCGGGCTCCACCCCGAGAGCTTTGCATAGACTGCGCGAAACTTCGTACACGTCGCCGCGTTTTTCGCCCCTGAGCACTTCCAGCGCGCCCTCGATCTCGAGCGCGTTGCCCACGCGGTTCTCGAGAGGTTCGTCCATGGTCGTGATCAGCGCGGAAGTATTCCTGCCCGCGCGTCTGCCTATGCGTACCATGAACGAAGCGAGCTTTTCCGCCTCTTTCTGCGTCTTCATGAACGCGCCTTTGCCCGTTTTGACGTCCAGCACTATGTTCCGCGCTCCCGCGGCGAGTTTCTTGCTCATCACGGACGACGCTATCAAAGCCGTACTGTCTACGGTTGCGGTCACGTCGCGCAGAGCGTAAAGATATTTGTCCGCGGGACACAGTTCTGCCGTCTGTCCCGCTATCGCTATTCCCGTTTTGTCGAGTATCGAAAAGAATTCCTTTTCCGAAAGATCGGTGCGCACGCCGTCGACGGATTCGAGCTTGTCGAGAGTGCCGCCCGTATGTCCGAGACCTCTTCCGCTCAGTTTCGCGGCAACTCTGCCCTCGGCTGCCATTACGGGCATGACTATGAAACTCGTGCCGTCCCCGACTCCGCCCGTGGAGTGTTTGTCCACCGTGCATTCCCCGTAACGCGACAGGTCGAGAGCGCGCCCGCTGCGTACCATGGCGAGCGTGAGATCGGTCACCTCGCTCTCGGTCATCGAGTTGATCGCGATCGCCATGAGCATGGCGGAATTCTGATAATCGGCGAAGGTTTCCAATCCGTCGATCCAGAATCCTATCTCGTCCGCAGTAAGCCTTTCTCCGCGCCTCTTTTTCGCTATAAGATCCGTTATCCTCAAGATCCCTCCCCCGCGGATAACGGAACGCGTTATCTGCGTTTCTGCGCCATATCGCACAACCGCTCCACTTGTTCGGCTGTGCCCTGCTTGCCCTGTTTGCTTATCGCGTAATACAGATCCGCGTCGGTCGTGACCTCCACGCGGGCGTATCCCATATCGGTCAGAGCTTTCTTCACGCTTTCGCGGAATGCGTTGATGGCGGACAGCGTGAACATGGGCTTCGTTATGAGCCCGACGGCTATCGCGTCTTTACCCGACGCGGAATAGCACCATTCCGTCACTTCCGGCAGGGACGAGATATAGAGATCGGTCTCGTCCAGGACCGCCACCGTCTGTTGCTGCGCGTACATATCGATGTCCATACCCCGAATATGCCCCGCGCGGGTCCTTTTTATTCTCCTTCGCCGAAATGCGACACGTTGGTCCCGTCGCCCCAGAGCTGTTCGAGCGAATAGGTCTTGCGCGTTTCTTCCTCGAATACGTGTACTATCACGCTGCCGTAATCGAGCACGACCCATTTGCCGCCGCTTCTGCCTTCGGTGCGCAGTACGCGTACGCCGTATTCTTTCTCCATGATCTCTTCGAGATTTTCGGCGAGAGCCTTGACCTGAGTCGTGGATCTGCCGCTCGCGAGCACGAAATAATCCGCGACTACCGTCAGCCCTTCCAACGAGATCACGGCGACGTCGATCGCTTTTTTGGAATCGAGCGTCTTGCAAATAAGTTCTTTGAGTTGTTCTGTCTGCATATGTTCTCCGTTTTCGTTTATTCTTTACTTTCCGCCGTCGGGAGCACGCCGTAATAAGCCGCCGCGACTTCGGTCAAGGGATATATGTCCGCGCCCTTTGCGACGAGGTATCCGTACGACCTTGCCAGACAGGCGCGGAAACCTCTCTCGAAATCTTCTCTTATCATACGCCGCAATTCGGCCACTCCTTCGAAATCGCGCTTGTCTTCCAGCATATCGGCGCAGAAGATCAGCTTGTCCAAAGCGGTCATGTCCGGTTTGCCCGTACAGTGACACTCTATCGCGGCAAGCACTTCCGCGTCGTCTATCCCGTAGACCGTACGCGCGAGATAAGCGCCGTAGAACTGGTGTTCCACCTCGGTGCCTACGCTGTCCGGCGGCGAAGGAGAGGGATCGTGAGGCATACGGCATATCTTCTTTGCGCAATCGTGGAGCATCGCCGCCAGAAAGACCTTGTCGCGGTCAAGCCCCAATGCGCATTCGAAGTCGAGTCCGAGAGCGCAGACGACGGTGCGTTTGATGTGTTCGTACGTCTTTTTCTCCACCTGCGAAGCCAGCTTGTCCGCAAGAGGAGCGTACTCGCAGTACAGCCCCCTGTCCGCGATATACCGCGCCACCGACGGCGCGATCAGCGAATAATCGCGCATCTCCGCAAGATAGCGCGCCGCCGTGGACGACACTCCGTCCGGAGTGAATCCGTCGGCATGGATACGGGCTCCGCGCGAACGCCAATAGGCGAGCGCACGCGCAAATTCCCCGTCGCGATCCTTGCGCGGGAACGCAAGTATCGGAGCGGCGGCGATCACCTTGTCGGGATCGCGCCATTTGTCCATATCTATAAGACTGTCGCCGCCTATGACGAACACGCAGTCGCCGTACTTCTCCGTCAGTCGGGGCAGCATATCCTTGCTGTAATGCACTTCCCCGTCCTCGCCCTCGGACGTGTCCACGACCGTGTTCGGCAACTCCGCGGCGGCGAGCCTGAGCATCGCCTCTCTGTCGGAGAAATCGGCGGTGCAACGCTTGTGGGGCGGATTGCCCGACGGGACGAATACCACCCTGTCGCATCCCAGTTCCAACGCCCTTGCCGCCATCTGTATATGCGCGTTGTGCGGAGGATCGAACGCGCCTCCGAGCAACGCCGTGCCGTGTAACGGTTTCATGTTTTTATTATATATCATTCGCGCCGACTAATCAATAAAAAACTCCGACGGGAACTCCGACGCTCCGTTCCGCGCCGACGATTCCCGCAAAAAAACGCAAGGCGGAAAGAACTCAACGCAGTTCTTCCGCCAATACCCCGTAAACTTCGACCGCCTCTCTGATCTCCTTTTCGCGCCGACAGCATTCTCCGAACCGCCAGACCTTGGGATGTCTGGGCTCCGTCGCCGCTATCATCGCAACGTCGGCACGGTATCGCGGATCGTCCATTTCGCTCACGGCGATCTTCAACCGCATAAGGCGGTCGGAGATATCGTCGCTCTTGAACAGAAAGCCGAGGATCTCGTCGAGATCGGTCTTGCGCAGCTGCGCTTCCTCAAACGTCATATGCGCCTCCCTCGCCGCGCCCGACGCGCGGCGCTATCCGATTACAGCATATTGCGCGCGGGGCGAAATGTCAATACCGAAACGGAAAATTCCTCCCCTATCGGCGCAGATCGACCGAGAATTCGACCGTCGCGCTCTTCCCCGCAGACAATTTCACGGTCTTTTTCTCTCCCGACGGTCCGCATGACACGACAATAGTCTGATCGACGTCCGAACGCAGTTCCGCCTTTACCCTGCCTTTTTCGGCGGACCACTCCAACCGCGTGAGTACGGCGCGCGAACGCAGCCTCAGGCCGCTTATGCTGCCTTCGTCGAAACCGCTCTGCGGCAGCGCGGGCAGCAACTCCGTTTCTCCCGGCGCGGAATAGACTAAACATTCGTTGATTATCCCGGTGTATCCTATCGCGAAATCGGTGCAATAGCCGCTGTTGGCGTTGGTATGATGATTGGTGAGCAGGGAATCGTACCAGATGTTGCTGTTCATCAGATCGGACAGCGCGTCGGTCACTATCTCCCTGTCGCCGAGCCTCGCGCCTATCAGCGCCCTGTGCACGAGCGCATGGCTTGCGTCGTTCTCGCTGACGCGGTTGGCTACCGCCTGCCTTGCGGCGGCTTCCAGCCCGGGATCGCTTTTGGTCATATCCAACGGCCAGACGCAGTACAGATGACTGAGATGCCTGTGCTCGTTGTTCTCGGCAAAGTCGTAGCACGCCCACTCCTTGATCGCTCCGCTGTTATCGTATATCAGCGGGGGCAGGTCTTCGGCGAGCGCCTGCCATTCCGGCTGCACGGCCTCTCCGATCGATCCCGCTATATCGACGAGCATCGCCACGTTGCTTGCGCAGGCGGCTATATCGATAGCGGCGTTCGCCGCCGCGGGCGACGGATATCCCGACGGCGTGTTCTCGGGAGAATACGACGGGACTATGCAGTAGCTTTCGCCGTCCGAAAGCGAAGTCTTGCCCTCGGAATAATGTATGTATCCTTCGGGATCGGTGTAATATTCGGGCGTGAGAAGCTGTTCCCAGTAATTGTACGACTTGATCAGCAGCGGATAGAGTATCTCGCTGCGCAGATCGAGATATCCGCGCGCCTTTATCGCCGCGATATCGGAGTCCGAAAGGTCTTCCTCTTCGGGCGACAGCACCGACCTCAGCTCGTCAAGATCGAATTCGTCCGTGACGGGTATGCGCATATCTCCGTAACACTGCAAAGTTTCGTACAGCGGATAAAGCAGCCACGCCGCGCCGGCGTTCCAATATCTGAACGGATAGGGATAGGCGCTTTCGGTCATCAGCGCCATATCGCCGTCGCTGTTGACGGGCGCCTGTATCGCGTCGGAGTAACCGTGAGTGGCGAGCGCATTGTCCTCCCAGTCTGCGACCTGCCTCAATATAAAATTCACATACCCGACGGGAGCCGTGGATATGTTGCCGGTATTCATGGCGGAAACCTGCAGGTTGACGTTGGCGTCCATCGTATATTTCGAACCCCATTCCGACGCCCATTCGCCCGTCCACATACCGTACAGGCGGCTCGTGCTCGTACCCGAACAGCATATCTGCGCGTATCTTCCCGAATAGTACGCCCTCTCCGCCAAAGAAGCGTCGAGCGTGCCCGACATCATATTCTGCAGATTCGCCGCCGAAAGCTTCTCGTTGGGGATATCGTATCTTCCGCCGAGCGAAAACGATACGGAGTTGAATATAGGCGAATATATCGCAGTATGCGCGTCAAGAGCCGCGTCTATCCCGAAAGAATCTCCGTCGGCGTACTTCTCCGCGACGGCGCGGGTCTTATCGCGCAGAGAGCGTATGAGTCCTCCGTCCGTACCGATATCGTCCATGTCGTAAGTACGGTCCGACGCCGCGATCACGTACACGTTCTCCGCGTCCTTTATCTCGACGACGCCTTCGGAGTCCCCCGCGTACTGAGTTTCGGCGGGAGCTTCGCGTTCCGTTCCCCTCTTCGAGCCTCCTTCCGCGACTATATAGCAGACGGTCGCGTAACCGCCGTCTTTGAGTTCGCTGTTCGCATACGACGGATACTTTGCGGCGAAAGTGAGGAACGAACCGTCGGCGTCCGCGCGTTTCGTATACCGCAGATCCGTTTCGCTGCCTCTGCCGAACTTCATCATTGCCGATATGTCGTCGTACGACAACGTCACGTCGACTTTCTCTCCTTTGTCGGAAGCGCTTATCTGCGTGATCGTCACGTCGTCCGCAAACGAAGTGAACGTTATCCTGTCCCACTGCCCTCCGTCGTCCGTATAGCGGGTCCCGACTACCGCCGTTTCGTAATCCGTATAACGCATATAGCCGCTCTCGCCGCCGCCTTCGCTCTTTATCCGAAGCACGCCTCCCGGATGGTAGCAGTAAACGTCGTCGTAAGACTGCGTATCGGTGATGTCACGCCCTTCGATTATGTTCCTGCGTACCTCTTCGAGCTGCGCCGACGTATCGGGATTGACCCTCGGATTGTCGTTCGGGAGTATAAAATGTATGTTTTGGAAAATTATCGTATCGTCGTAAGGCGATCCCGATATCACGGCGCCCTGACCGCCGTTGCCGGTCACCATACCCTCGCGCCAGCGGTTGGAGCCGTGGCTGTCCTCGCCGAGAGTGAAATAAGCGTTGGAAAACGACGACTTAGCGTCGATCTCGAATTGCGAACCGTTGTACGGCTTACAGCCCGCAAACGCGAGCGCCGCCGCTGCCAGCGCCAGTATCGCCGCCGTTATGTATGCAGCCCTTTTCTTTCTGAACATAACTCCTCCCTGTCAAGATCATGATAACATATACGCGCCCGCAGGTCAATTCCGTTTATGTACGGCTCAAACGCCGTTTTGTCAATAAAAAAATTCGGACGGCGGCAAAAAAGGCGCGCCGTCGGCACGCCTTTTCGAAACCGTATCGCTTTTTTGAAATTCAGAGTTTGTCGGCGATATCGCGCAGCAGTCTTTCGGTCTTTTCCCATCCAAGACACGGGTCGGTGATGGACTTTCCGTAGACGTTGTCCGATGGCTTCTGCGCGCCGTCTTCTATGTAACTCTCTATGAGGAAGCCTTTTACGTAACGGCGCAGTCTTTCGCTGTGGCGTATGTTGTCCGTGACTTCCTTTGCGATCCTTATCTGCTCGATGAATTTCTTCCCGCTGTTGCTGTGGTTGGTGTCGATGATGACGGCGGGGTTTTTCAGCCCCTGAGCCTCGTACATATCGGCAAAGCGCATGAGATCCTCGTAATGGTAGTTGGGCACGTTGTTCCCGTAAACGTCGACGCTCCCGCGCAGAATGGCGTGGGCGTACGGATTGCCTTCCGTCCTCACCTGACAGGTGCGGTACTTGAATTCGTTGGGTATCTGCGCCGCGTATATCGAATTGAGCGTGACGGGGAAACTGCCGTTCATGGGATTCTTTATACCGCACGGTATATCCACTCCGCTCGCGACCAGTCTGTGCTGTTGGTCTTCGGACGAACGCGCGCCCACCGCGACGTACGTCAGAAGGTCGTCCAGATATACGTGGTTTTCGGGATAGAGCATCTCGTCCGCGGCGGACAGTCCGCTCTCGGAAATGGCGCGGATGTGCATCTTGCGCAGCGCTATTATCCCCGCCTGTATGTCGGTCTCCTCCTTATGCGGATCGGGGTTGTGCAGTATGCCCTTATATCCCTCTCCCTTGGTGCGAGGCTTATTGGTGTATATGCGCGGGATCACGAACAGCTTGTCCCTTACCTCTTCGGCAAGACGCGCAAGCCTCGATACGTAATCGCAGACCGCGGCCTCGTTGTCCGCGGAACACGGCCCGACGATCATTATCAGTCTGTCGTCTTCGCCGCGCAGGATGGCTTTTGCCTCCTCGTCGCGGCGCTCCTTTATCGCCGTTATCTGCGGCGTGACGGGTTCGAGCGCCTTGATCTCTTCGGAGCTCATTATCTGTTTGACCTTGAAAAACATCAGCCCTTTACCTCGTAACCCGCATCTTCGACCGCCTTTTTCAGCAACGCGGGGTCTATTTCCTTCTCCGCGGTCACGGTCGCGGTCTTTGCGTCTTTGTCCGCCTTGCAGTCGGTCACGCCGGGGATCGCCTTTATGGCGTCCGAAACGTGCTTCTCGCAGTGCGCGCACATCATTCCTTCTACCTTAACGGTAAACGTCTTCATTTCGTCCTCCTTGACTTCGCACGGACAGGATACGGGGCCCTCTCCCGCGGGACATGCCGCCGCGCCCTCTCTCCCGCCGCCGTCTATTATATTATTTTTCTCTTTGTTTTTCAACCGTTTGGGCTTGAATGCGCTCAATCTCAGAGCGTTCAGCACCACGCTCACGGACGAAAGGCTCATCGCCAGCGCCGCTATCATGGGATCGAGCAGAGGTCCGCCCAAAACGTAGACAGCGCCCGCGGCGAAAGGTATGCCCAATATGTTGTAGATGAACGCCCAGAACAAATTCTCCTTTATGTTCCGAACGGTCGCCCTGCCAAGTTCCAGAGCGTATGCCGCTCCGCCTACGTCGCCGCCCACGAGCACTACGTCCGCGCTCTCCACCGCTATGTCGCTGCCCTCGCCTATCGCTATCCCCACGTCCGCCTGAGTCAGAGCGGGAGCGTCGTTTATACCGTCGCCGACCATCGCGACCTTTTTGCCCGAATCCATCAACGATCTGACCTTTTCGGCTTTGTCGCCGGGCAGGACCTCGCTTATCGCCTCGTCTATGCCCGCCTCCGACGCTATCGCGCGGGCTGTTGCGGAATTGTCGCCCGTCAGCATCACGGTCTTTACGTTTTGCGAGTGCAGATCCGATATAAGCTCTTTGGCTCCCGACCTCAATCCGTCCGCGAGCGCGACCACTCCGACAGCCTTTCCGTCGTATGCCGCGGCGACTACGCTCGCGCCCATGGAGTACGCCTCGTCCAGAGCCTCTCGTATCGGCGCGACGTCCGCGCCCTCTTTTTCCAGAAAAGCCTGTTTGCCGCACAGCAGCACTTTGCCGTTCAGGACCGCCTTGACGCCGTATCCGCTCACGTTTTCCGCGCTTTCGGCTTCGATACGCGGCGCTCCCTGTTCGTCGGCGTGATCGGCAACGGCTTTTGCCAAAGGATGAGAGCTCTGCCTCTCCGCCGCCGCGATCAGCGACAGCAAAGACTTTTCGTCCCCGTCCGCGGCAAAGACCTTGCGCACTTTGGGGATGCCCTCCGTCACGGTACCCGTCTTGTCGAGCACCACCGTATCGATGTGCGCGCATCTTTCGAGCGCCTCGGCGTTTTTGTACAAAATGCCTATCTTCGCGCCCGCTCCGCTTCCCGTGATGATCGCGGTAGGAGTAGCCAATCCCAACGCGCACGGACAGGCTATCGTCAGTACGGATACGAACACCTTTATCACGAACGCGCTGTCCTCGCCGCCCGCAGTCGCCCATATCACCGCCGCGATCACCGCGATCGCCATGACGGACGGAACGAATATCTTGCTCACCTTGTCCGCGAGTCTGGCTATCGGAGCTTTACTGTTCTGTGCGTTCTCGACCAGTCTGATGATCTTGCTGAGCATCGTGTCGCCTCCGACGCCCGTCGCTCTGAATTTCAGCGTGCCGTCGCCGTTTACCGTGCCGCCGATGACTTTATCTCCCGGTCCCTTGTCCACGGGAAGGCTCTCTCCCGTCAGCATGCTCTCCTGCACGGCGCTCTCGCCTTCCTCGACTATGCCGTCGCAGCAAAAGCTCTCGCCCGCTCTCACCATGACAAGATCGCCCACGACGACGTCGGACGCGTCTATCCTGACGAACTCTCCGTTTCTCTCGACGTACGCCTCCTTGGGCGCAAGCATCGTGAGTTTGGAGATCGCCTCCCCCGTCCTTGCGAGAGCGCGGTGTTCGAGATATTTGCCCAACGATATAAGGGCCAGTATCACCGCTGCGGATTCGAAATACAGGTTGTGAACGGCGTGAGCGTCGCCGTTGCAGACGAGTACGAAACCGTAAACGCTGTACGCGAACGCCGCGGTAGTGCTGACCGCGACCAGAGAGTCCATGTTGGGATCAAGTCGGAACAGATTGCGGTATCCTCGGACGTAAATCTTCCAGCTCACCGCAAGCACGGGCACGCACAGCACTATCTGTACCAGAGCGAATACGAACGGATTGCCGTCCGGCGATATGGCGTCGGGATACGGCACGCCTATCATCGGCAGCATTGCCCACAACAGCAAAGCCGCTCCCAACACTATCCTTATAACGGCGAACACGAGATCGGTATCGACCTTGACTCCGACTTTGGACGGCTTGCCGAACTCGGCGCCGTAACCCGCCTTGGAGATCGCCGCAGCGAGCGCCTGCTCGTCGACTTTCTTTTCGTCATATTCGACTACGGCTTTACCGCTGGCGAAATTGACGTCCGCCCTTCTGACGCCGTCCAGTTTGAGCAGAGCCTTCTGACAGCTTGCGCTGCAAACGACGCAGCTCATCCCCTTTATAGAAAAAATAACGCTTTTCATTGCCGTTCCTCGCCTGCCAGTTAATCCCTATCGATTTGGTAGACTTTCTTTCACATATGATACCATCTCACGCGGCGGTTGTCAACGGTATCCCCAGGTTGACAGGTCGTATTATTCCGTATTCCTGCCCGAAGCAAACCGCAACGAAGGCTTTTTGCCCTAAACGCGACTTACCGTATGTCCCGAATTTTTGTCGGAATATCCGTCGGCGAAAAAATCTCTCCGCAAGGAACGAAAAAGGACGCCTCGCGGCGTCCCTTCTCGCTTTGTCATTTTCAGTCGAGCGAAGGCACCGCGATCGTTTCGTCGTCTTCGGGATATTCGATATCCATAACGATGTGCGTGCTGTCGAACACGTCGGCTTTGAGCACCAGAGTGGTGTCGACCGCATTGTTCTCGGTATAATACGGCATTATCACCTCGGTATAGAAGTCGATCTGTTCGAGCCTACCGTGTCTGTTGTTGTAATCGTAGGTATAACGCGCCGTGGTCATCGCGCCTATCGCGCTCCAATCATACGTTATGTCCTCGCCGTAATTGCTCCAATACGCGTTGCCTGCCGCAATATTGTCCGCTCTGGTCATGTGCAAACTGTCGTCGCGGTATGCGATCAGCTTGGTCTGCCAGTCCGCAAGCCACGCTTCGAGAGCGTCGAGATACGCGGGGATCGTCGTTCCCATAGCCGTCTGCCATCCCTCGGCGTCGTCCGCCGCGGGGATCTCGGGCGGCTGCGGATAATCCGCGGAAGGCTGTTCCTCGGGCAACGCGTAAACGGATCTGTACTGCGCCTGCATGACGTGCGTATATATCTTGTTCCCGTTGCTGAATCCGAGCAGGTCTTCGGAGGAGAAGCCGTCGTTCTTGACGCCGAAAGTTTCGAGCAGCGCCAGCCCGTCGGGTACTGACGCGGACTGTACGGTCTCGCCGTTGATACGGGTCTCGGTAACGCCGTTCTGCGTGCGTATCTCGGTGACGACCACGCCGTCTATCGCCGCCTTTACGGTCTGATATCTGTACTCGTTCGACTGAGATTCGGACGCCGCGGCTTCCAGTTCGGCAAGCTTTTCGGGATCGGAAAGCGCGTCGGTGAAATCCTCGTAGAAGTTTTCCCATACGGCGGGATACAGCGTATACTTGAAGTAGAAGTTATCCGAACCGTTCTGGACGTATTCGACCTCGGCATACTGATCGTACCAGCCGTTGCTCTCTCTGCCCAGCTCTTTCACGTTGCTCTGTCTTTCGGAATCTCTGCCGAACAGACCGTCGATGAAACTCTGATCTTCGTCGGCGAGAGCGTCCATCAGCGCGTTGTACATATTTTCGTACTGATCCCACCCCTTGGATTCGGAGGTGCCTCTCACCATCGCCGCGTTGAAATGTCTTTCGACCGTGAACGACGTCCTGAAATCGGCGCTGCCGAGATTTGCGTATATCTCGGAATACTTATCGGCGAATTCCGTAACGCCTTCCTCGATCGACGCATAGAACTCCTCTTCGGTCTGGCTGCACGAAGCGAACGTGACCGCGAGTATGCATATCATCACCGCTACGGCGGTTATCGCAATAAATCTCTTTTTCATATTCATTCCTCCCCGCCTATATGCACGGTCTCGGACGCCACGGCCTCCTTGACCTCGTTGACTTCCTCCCCGTCGATCACGACTTTGCCGTCATCGGTGACGGGTACGGACTCGCCGTCCGCCTCTGCGGGGATACCGCCTTCGGCGGCGGATTTTTTCTCGTATTCCGCCTTTCTCTTATGCGCGAGCCTGACTTCGATCTCCGCCATCTTCTTGCCGGAGAGGTTGTAGAACAGCATCGGTACGATGGACACGAGGTTTGTTATCGCGGGTATGATCGTGAAGATCATGAATATGCCCATCTTGGTGAACTCGGTCTGCGCGGGCGTGTGGTCGTTGAGGAACGCCAGCGGCTGCGAGAACAGGAAGAACGCGAGCAGCCAGGACAGGAAATAATCCTTGAAGCCCGAAGACACCTTGCTGCGAAGGCTCATCAGCGAGAAAGTGATACCTTCCAGTCTTTCGCCCGTCTTGTCTTCCCAATAGTCGAGCGTATCGGTCGCCATAAGGTGCGGCACGACGTTGAGCACGCCGACCGGAAGCATCGCGAAGAACATCAGCGCCGCTATCAGGATGAAATTCGTACCGCCCATCAGATAGATGAAGAATATCAGCGCAAGCGCCGCGGAATGCCATATCGTCGCGAAAATGAACAGCTTCTTGGAATCCATCATGCGTTTGAGCTTGGGCGCGAACATCATACCGATCATGGACGCTATCGCTCCCGGAAGCGCAAACGCGATCTGCAGAGAGCCGTCGTTGTAGATATAAGCCACGACGTACATGATCGCCGCGCTCACCAGATTCCGGAAGAATGTCAGCAGGTTGGACAATATCAGCAGCAGGAACGGTTTGTTCTTGAACAGATATTTGAATCCTTCCAACAGGCTCGGCGTCGTTTCGGTAGGTTCGCATCTCTCCTTGACTCTCACACCGCCGAGCACCATGAACAGGGGGCCGAGTACGCCGATGACGATAGCGACCGCCATGTAGGTGTTGGTGTAGTCGTCGTTGCTTATCAACAGACCTATCGATATGAGCACGAGCGCGGACTGTTCGCCTATCGAGCCGAGGATACGGCTGACCGATATCATCTTGGATCTTTCGTCCATATTCGGCGAAGCGACCGCGGGGATACCGTCGAGCGGAACGCCCACTATCGTACCCGTTATGTCATAGAGGATATACGTCACGTACATCCACGCTATCTTTCCTCCGCTGCTGAATCCGGTGACGGGCATGAACAGCAGTATCGTCACGATAGCCCACGGTATCGCGCCGCCCACGAGGTACGGTCTCATTTTTCCCCAGCGGGTGCGCGTCTTATCGACTATCATACCCATGACGGGGTCGTTGAGTCCGTCGAATATCTTCGTGATGAGGAACATCACGCCGACGTCCGTCGCGGGTATACCCACGCATGCGGTATAGAAAAACAGAAGATAGCCCTGGACCAGACCCGTGACGGCGCTGCTTGCAAAACGGGCGAGCGCGAACAGTATGTAGTCCTTTTTGGTCAGGAACTTTTGGTTGATCAGCTTACTGTCTTCGGCGGCGGCGTTATCCGCTCCGCCTTCCGGCGTCAGCTGAGACAACTCTTGAGTGTTGTCGATCGTGTTTTCCAATTCATAACCTCCCGATCATCACATTCGTGATATCTGTATATAAATGACCGAAGTCATTTTTTCCTTGCGGTGAGCTGCTTTTCGAAGAACTTTCCGTCGGGATAGCTCATTACGAAAGCGCCCGTGCTGCTCCATGCCTGCAACAGAGAGCCCTGTTTGTGGACCGGCGAGAAGAACTCTACCGGCGTGTAATTGCCCTGTTCGAGATTGTATTCGAACCATCTGGTCAGCGGATATACGTGATCCATGCCGTAAGCGAGCTTCGCATACGCGTATATGCACGACAGATAGGGCCAGTCTCCCCCGTTATGGTAGTAGTACGGCAACGACGACTTCTGCACTATATCGGTCGCCCTCTTATAGAAAGGATAGACGCACAGCGTGCCGAAATCCCCCGCTATCTGCTCTTTGTTTTTGTCTGATTCCAGATATTTCTCCATAGCGGAGAGCACGGATACGGCTCTCTCTTGCGAACACAGCCCGAACAGTATTACGGGGACGGTATCTATGGACAGATTGTCCTCGACGAAACCTTCGTCCTTGTAGTTGACGAACCAACCTTTTTCCTCGTCCCACAGCAGATCGTTGATCGCTTTTTTCACTTTGAGGTATCTCGAATAATACGCGTCGCCGCCGCCCGTTGCCGCGGCGTCGCACAGCTCCGCCATCGCAAACAGCGCGCGTGCGTACAGAGCTTCGTCGTATGTCACGTATTTGCCTCGGAACACGTTGTCGCACCAGTCGCGGCGGTTGAACTCTCCGCCCTTGACCAGCAGTCCCGTGCTATCCGTTTCTTCTCTCAGCCTGTCCAGGACGAGGCGGGCGGCTTCGATCACCGTTCCGCAGGGGCATTCTTCGGTCAGAATGCTCTTGTCGCCCGTCTGCCTCACGTAATCGTACAGCATGATCACGAAAAACGACGGCGAATCGTAATGATTGCCCCAATAGTTGCGGAAATTGAACTTGACCGCCGAAGGACATTCTCCTTTTTTGTTGATGCCGCACGCAAGCGTGACTATCTCGTTGCGTACGAGATCGGGCCGCACGGGCAGCACCGACAGCACGGTCCAATAACCGTCGCGGTAATACGTACGCGCCGGAAACTGATAAACTATGCCCGCCAGAAAGCCCTTGAAACGGTTGAGCTCCTTGTAATTGGATAGGGAACAGTTGAGCAGCGACTTGTAGTAAGCCTGCGCGAAATCCTCCCCCTTGACCTCGGCGACCTTACTTCCCTCGGGGCATACGAGCGACGCGATATAGTCTTCCGCATTCTTCTTCGCGGCGTCGAAATTGCGAAAAGCTTCGTTGACGTCGCAGAAAGTATAGTCGTTGCGCGTACCCGCGCTGACTACGTAACGGAAAGTCTTCACCTCTCCTTCGTTCAGCCTAGCGCCGTATGAGAACTGATTGTGGAAGCCTCTCTCCGCCTCCAGAGCTCTCGCTCCTTCGCTTATGGCGAAGTCGAGATAGAAATCGCCCAACACGTCGCCGTGCAATATCCAATGCCCGTCCACATAGGTGAGCCCGTTCTTCTTGCTCTTTACGAAGCCCGCCAACACCGTCGCGATGGTCTTTGCGCTCAGACGGTTGGCAAGCAGCTGCTGAACGTAAGATTCGTAGTTTATACCGAAGTTGACGGTATTTTCGAACGATATCGGCTGCTTTGCCTCGACCTCGGTCTCTACGTAGATCGCGTTGCTCGTATCGTCGAGGAACTGCGTTATCGTGACGGAGCATTTGGCGTGATCTATACGGACGATCTGCCTTTTGCCTATCATGGATATCTTCGTGGGCTCGGAATAGTCCATCGGGATCCCGTCCACGGAATACATCGAATAATAATTCGTGAACACGGAAAACTTGTTCATTACGGCATACTTGGAGATCGCTCCCCTGCCGTCGAACTGCGCGGTGATCCTGTTGTTGCTCACGTCGTAATACGCAGTGTCGGCAAGTCTGCCCTCGACGGCTATCGCTCCGTTTTCGAAATAACGCTTCATGCCTTTTTCGCTCCGTCCTGTTTTTCTTCGGCTATCCTATTTTCGAGCTCTTCGATATACAGCTCCTCGTCGATGGGATAGACGACTTCCTTACCCGTCCAACCGGACAGGTGTATCGCGTTGGAGAAAGTGAGACCGTTCAGACCGTCCGCGTAAGGCGCGATGAGTTTGCTCTCTTTTCCGAGCACGACGTGCGAGAAATTGCGGATCACGTTGATGTGCTGCTGTTCGATCGCGCCCTTGATCATATCGAAAAGACCGAGCTTGTACTTGTACGTCTTGTTCGGGATCTTACCCATGAATACCTTGTTCTCGGCGGAAAACTTCGGCTCGGGCGTAGCGTTCTCGACGAAAGTGAGCTTCATCGTTATATCGCTGTTTCCCTCTATTATGAGTTTGCCTCCGTCGCCCGTTATCTCAAGACGGTTGGTGCCCGGCGCGTCGTGAGTGGACGTAATGAAAACGCCTTCCGCGCCGCCTTCGAATTCGCAGACCGCGGTGACATCGTTTTCCACGTTTATCTTTCTTCCGACAGTCTTGCATACGCTCCATACCCTCTTTACGGGTCTGCCCGCAAGCCATGTGAAAAGATCGAGCTGATGCGGATCCTGATTGATCAGCACTCCGCCGCCTTCTCCCGCCCAGGTGCCTCTCCATCCGCCCTGGTCGTAATACGCCTGCGGTCTGTACCAGTTGGTTATTATCCAGACGATACGTTTGAGCTGTCCCAATCTTCCGGAGTCTATGATCTCCTTGGCCTTTACGTATACCTTGTTTGTGCGCTGATTGTACAGTATGCCGAATTTGAGTTCGGGCTTGGTCGCGCCGAATTCCGCCGCTTCGCGGACCGCCTTGGTATATACCCCCGCGGGCTTGTCGCACAGCACGTGCAGTCCCGCGGACAGAGCCTCCTTCGCTATTCCCGGATGCGCGTAATGCGGAGTGTCGATTATCACCGCGTCGATGAGCCCGCTCGCGAACATATCCGCGCGGTCGGAGAATACCTTTACGCCTTCGAGATTGCTCTCCGCCCACTTTCTGCGCCCCTCGTCGATATCGCACACCGCGGTGAGCACGCCGTTTTTGTCCATGCCCTTTTTGAGCCTTTTGGCGTAGTTGCTGCCCTGTTTGCCTATGCCGACTATTCCGTACCTTACCTTGTCCATCACGCGTTCTCCTTTTCGACTTGTTCTATGATATCTTTAAGTCCGCGGTACTGCCAGGTGAAAATGTCCTTGCGCGAAACTTTCTGCATCGGAGCTATGCCCTTCGCCGCGTCTATGCGCTTGAATATCTTGTTCCAGCTGCCGACGTAAGGGAGCATCCACGTAAACCATCCGAATACGTGGAACAGCACTTTGTGATCGGCGTATTTGCCCGTATGCGGTTCAAGCGTCATGAATCCGTCGTAATGTCTGTTGACGATAAGGTCGCGGAGCATCTCCTTGTAGCCGCCCAGGCCCAGACCGACGGGCACTTCCACCTTCTCGGGCGAGCAGTCCTTGATGTGGTAATAGACGACGTAATCTTTGAGCATCTGATACGCTTTGGGGGCGTTGACTCCGCATTGGATAAAGTTGGACGCGTCGTACGCCAGTTTGAACTGCGGATCGTTCATCTCCGTATAGAGTTGCAGACATCTCTCGGGCGTGTCCCCGTAGATCCTCTTTTCGTTTTCGTGAAGGAGTATCACGTCCGTTCCCTTTACCTTATCGAGGAAACCGCGCAGTTTTTTCACGACTTCGGGGAAATATTTTCCGTAATCCCCGCCCTGCTTGACTCTGAACGAAAACATCCTTATGTATTTGCAGTCCGTGAGCTTGCAGATCTTGACCAGTTCTTCCAGTTTCGCAAGCTGCGCCTCGTACGCGGCGTCGTCGTACAGTCCTATCTTGCCGATCGGGGAGCCTATCGAAGAAAACTTTATCCCCGCGGCGTCCAGCCTGGGCTTTATGTTCGCCGCGAATTCCTCCGCCGTATAGTCGGCGATATTCTTGCCGTCCACCACACGGGGACACATATAGCTCTCGCCGAATTCTTTTATCAGCGCGATCTGATCGTCCAGTTTCGAGCTGACCTCGTCGTAAAATCCGGATATCTTTATTTCGGACATTTTCTCCACCTCTCCGCTTTATTTTCCGGTATGCCTACCGTTTGTTTCCTCTTCTATCTTCCCGCGCAGCATTGCCGAATACTCGGCTCCGTCGACGGGGAGAGCGACCTCGGCGCGCTTCCACGCCGACATATTCATCGCGTTGATCAGTTCGAGCGCGTATATCCCCTCTTCTCCGCGGGCTACCAGTACCGACGGATCGCGTCCGTTGACCGCCTCGGCGAAACGCTCCAACACCCTGCATTGCTGCCCGAAACGCCAGTCGTAAAGATAATTGCCTATCCCGTAGAATTTGCGTTCGGTACGGTATTTTTTATCCTCTTTGTTGCCGTAATCGCGCCGCGACCTGCCGTTTATCTCGCTCTCGTCCATGCGCAGCAGTTTCACGGTCATCGACTTTTTGTTCACCGTGAGGCTGCCCTTGGAACCTGCGATCTCGAGCCTGTTCACCCCCGGGATCTCGTGAGTGGACGCGCGGAACACACAGTCGAAATCTCCGTAATTCATGACGGCGGTGACGTCGTTTTCGGTCGTGATGTTTCTGCCCTCGGTCCTGCTCCTGCACAGTACGGACCCGGGCATACCGAGTATCCACTGCAACAGATCGAGCTGATGCACGCATTGATTGATGAGCGTGCCTCCGCCCTCTCCCGACCAACTGGCGCGCCAATCGTTCATATCGTAGTAAAACTGCGATCGGTACCAATCGGTAACGGTAAAATCGGCTCGCTGTATTTTGCCCAATCTCCCGCTTCCGACGAGTTCTCGCGCATAGGCGTACATCGGATTGGTCCTTTGATTGTACATTATCGCAAAGATCGCGTCGCTGTGTCTGCCGGCGACCTCGATAAGTCTTCTCGCGGCGTCGGCTTCCACGGCGATCGGCTTTTCGACCAGAACGTGTATCCCGTGTTCCAAGGCAAACGCGCATATCTCTTCGTGAGAATAATGCGGCGTTGCGACGACCACGGCCTCCGCCGCTCCGTCCTCTATCAGCTTGCGATAGTCGGAATATCCTTTTACTCCGTATTTCTCCGCGGCGGCGCGCGTCACGTTCGCGTCGAGGTCGCATACCGCCGTAAGCTCCGCGCCCTTTACCGCGCCGGAAGCGAGATTGTCGGCATGTCTGCCGCCCATTCTTCCTATGCCTATGACCGCCGTCTTCATATCTTCTCTCCGCCGCCGTGTCTGAACCTTATCGCAGACGCGACTATCGGGATGTTGGTCGTCACGTTGGCGACCTCCCAATCGAGGAACCTCGTAAGCTGCTTGTATGTGTCCACCGTGAACACCGACAGCTTTACGCCGTGTTCCCTGCACGCGGCGAGAAAATCGTCGCTTGCCTTATGCTTGTTTATATTCAGTCCCGCAAAGTGCGGGTTGCCCGTCTCTTCGAGTTTTTGTTTGATCTTCTCTACGTTCTTCGCCTTGTAAGGCAGTCCCTTGATCCTGTTGAGCCACGCCTGTCCGCAGGTCAGTTCGGCGCTGTCTTCCAACCGCACCGCACCTGTGAATATCAGACTGTCTTCCGCGCCGAGGCTTTGCGCGAGTTCGATGACTTCACGGACAAGTCCCCGCATTTTCAGATCGCAGTTGATCTTCATCCCCTTGTTTTTCACGAGCATGAACGCCTCTGCGAGGGTTATTTTCCTGCGGTACAGGAACAACGAAGGCAAGTGGCTCAGGTACAGCACGCCTCCGCGCTTGTACACGTCCACTTCTATGGCGTCGGCATTGTATGCGCTCACGTTGTCGAAATACATGCGCGAGTTCCTGCCTGTCCCGAGTGCCCCTCCGTGCGCCGTTATCATTTTACCTCCGCAGCCGTAGCTCCTATCTCTCTATATCGGGTATCTCCGACATATCGACCTTTTCGCCTCCTCGGCGCCGCGACAGTTCCGCCGCGGTGACGATCCTGTGACTTTCCACCGTTTCCGATATCCAGGTGTACTGACCTTTCGGATCGAGCTCTCCTTTGAGCATATCGACGGTCGCCTTGGTGACACCCTCGTCGCCGCCGTAATGCCCCTTTATCACCGGTATGATATTGACTATTATCTTTTTCTTCTTTTTGTCGAACAGCCTAAGCTCTATCACGCTGCCGGTATCGTCAGCTATGAGTTCGCCTTTCGTGCCGCGTATCTCCGTATGGCGGTGATCCTTCTCGTTGAACGCATTGGCGGTCATCACTATGCGGACGCCGTTCTCCATCTCCATGTTGACGGTCTGGCAGTCCACGACGTCGTTGTCGCATCCGAACACGCAGCGCGACCAGAGTCTGCCGCGTTCGCCGTTCTTCAACGCGTCGATAACGTCGGCTTTCTTCGGACTGACGCTGAACGCGTACGTGCCCCACGGGAATTTGTTCTTCTTACAGCCTCTGCCTACGTACTGATAGGTGCATTCGTAGATGCACTCGTCTTTGTACTTGCAGTCGAAACAGCTGTCCGCCGCCCCTTCGGGAGCGTTGTCCGAGTTGAAGAAACTCAAACTGCCGTAAGACGACAGGCTCTTGCACTTCGCCCCTGCGAACCAATAGAGCAGATCCATATCGTGACAGCATTTTGCGAGCAGCATCGGGGACGTATCCTCTTCTCTGCGCCAGTTGCCCCTCACGTAACTGTGGCAGAAGTGCCACCACGAGATATGTTCGTCGTGCTTTATCAGCTTTACGTCGCCCAGCACGCCGGAATCGAGCAATTCCTTTATCTTTCTGTAATAGTTCGCGTAACGCAACACGTGGCATACCAGGACCTTCCTGTTGTGTTCGCGCGCGTATTTTTCTATTTCAAGACACTCCGCGATGTTCGGACTGACGGGTTTTTCGAGAAGCAGATCGTATCCGAGCCCGAGCGCTTTCATCGCGTGTCCGTAATGGTCCTTATCCTGCGTCGCTATGACCATTATGTCGGCGACTTTGCCCTGCGCGAAAAACGCGTCCTCGTCCGTGAAACAGGCTTTGTCGTCAAGCTTCCACGCAGACTTCACGTTGTCGATCTTCGCCTGATACTTGTCGCAGACGGACGTTATCTTCACGTCCGGCATCGCGTTGAGATGTCCGCCGTAATTGCGGCCTCTCGAACCCAGACCTATCACCGCTACCGTGTACATACAGCCTCCGTCAAACTCCCGAATACGCCGAGAACCCGCCGTCGATCGGCACGACGATACCGGTCACGAAACCCGCCTTCGTGTCGTCGGTCAGCCACGTCAGCGTGCCGAGTATCTCTTCCGGTTCGCCGAAACGCCCCATCGGCGTGCTGGCGAGTATCTTCTTCGACCTCTCCGTGGGAGCCCCGTTCTCGTCGAAGAGCAGACCGTAATTCTGCTTGGTGACGAAAAATCCGGGAGCGATGGCGTTGACCCTGATGCCCTCTTTCGCAAAGTGGACCGCAAGCCATTCGGTGAAATTGCTCACCGACGCCTTGGCGCCGCTGTATGCGGGTATCCTGGTCAGAGGTCTGAACGCATTCATCGAAGAGACGTTTATTATATTGCCTCCTCTGCCGACCATATCTTTGGCAAAGACCTGAGTGGTCAGGAAGGTCGCAAGGAAGTTGAGTTTGAATACGAAATCCACCCCGTTTCCGTCGAGATCGAAAAAGCTCTTGACGTCGGGATCCTTCATATCCGCTTCGCTGAAATAATCGTGACTGGTCGTTCCCTTGGGATTGTTGCCTCCCGCGCCGTTGATCAGTATGTCGGTATGTCCCAGCTCGGCATTGATCGAGCTCTTCGCCTTCTCCATGCTTTCCTTTTCCAGACAGTTGACGGCATACGCCTTCGCGACGCCCCCTTCCGCGACTATCTCGTCCGCGACCTTCTGCGCCGCGGCGAGATTGAGATCGAGCACGGCAACCTTCGCTCCGAGCTTCGCATACTCTTTCGCCATCATGCTGCACAGGACTCCGCCCGCGCCGGTTATCACGACTACCTTGTCTTTGTAAACGTTCATTTTCTCCTCCCCGTGTTTATATCCACGCAATTATACGGTTTTGACGTATTCGCCGCGGGCCTTGCCCACAGCCTCTATGATCCCGTCCAGATACATCGCGCCGAGCGCGCGGTCATACAGTCCGTATCCCGCTCTTCCCGTCTCGCCCCAGATCATTCTGCCGTGATCGGGTCTGACGTATCCGTCGAACTTTGCGTCGTAAAGCGCGCTTACTATCTCGTACATATCCAGACTTCCCCTGTCGGATATGTGTCCGCTCTCTTCGAAACAGCGGTCGCCCGTGATCTTCACGTTGCGCAGATGCGCGAACGCTATCCTGTCGCCGCATTTCCTTATCATTGCCGGCAGGTCGTTGGCGGGATCGACTCCCAGCGAACCGGTGCAGAAAGTAACGCCGTTGGCGGGGCTGTCGACGATCGAGAACATCCGCTCGAAACTCGCCGCGCCGGTGATTATCCTCGGCAGACCGAATATGCCCCACGGCGGGTCGTCGGGGTGGATCGCCATCCTTACGCCGCACTCCTCAGCTACGGGCACGACTTCTTTGAGGAACGTCGCGAAATTCGCCCACAGTTTTTCCTCGTCAACGCCCGCGTATCTTCCGAGCAGTTCTTTGAGCCCGTCTTTGGTATAACTCTCGTCCCAGCCCGGCAGACTGAGTTCGCTTTTGAGCGGATCGAGCGACAACACCGTATCGCGGTCGTAAGCCAGGGCGTTGGATCCGTCGGCAAGCTGTTTGGAAAGGTCGCTGCGCAGCCAGTCGAATACCGGCATGAAGTTGTAGCAAATGCACTTTACGCCCGCCTTGCCCAATCTTCTCACGTTTTCCTTGTAGTTGTCTATCAGCCTTTCCGCGTCGGGACCGCCGAGCTTGATCTCCTCGTGTACGGGCACGCTCTCGACCACTTCGAAAGCGAGTCCTTTCGCTTCGGCGAGCTTCTTGATCCTGCCTATGCTCTCCTCGCTCCACACCTCTCCGACGGGAGTGTCGTAGACGGCGGACACTATGCCCGTCATGCACGGGATCTGTCTTATGGCGTCGAGGGTCGTCTTGTCGTCCTCTCCGTACCATCTGAACGTCATCTTAAAAGCCATTTATTTCTCCTCCGTAAGCTCTGCGGCATTGCCGTAGCACAGTCTGTACGCGACTTCCGCCGCACGATCCTTATCTCCGCGGGCACGGTCGGCAAGCCAGTTGCAGACGATCTGTCTGTAATAGTCGTGGCGCGTGTACGACAGGAAACTGCGGCTGTCCGTCAGCATCCCGACGATCGAACAGATATGTCCGAGTTCTCCCACGGTATCCAAAGTCTCCCTCATTCCACGCTCGTGATCGCAGAACCACCAGCTTATCCCGATATGCACTCTTCTGAACGCGCCCGCAAGCGTGGTCAGCGGATAATACGCCGTCGGATTGAGAGAATATATTATCGTTTCGGGCAGCGCGCCCGCATTGTTCATCGCGTCGAGCATGGCGCGTACGCTCGCGGTCGGTACCGGATCCGCCACACAGTCGAATCCGCCGTCCGCGCCTTTTTCGGCGAACATACGGGAGTTGCAGTTGCGCGCTACGGACAGGTGCAGCTGCATCACCATGCCTCGTTCGGCATATTCCCTCGCAAGGAACAGATATACCGCCCCTTTGAACGCGTCGACGTCCTCCGCGCTCACGCGCTTCCCGTTTATTATATCCGAATATATACGCGCCGCCGCCTCGTCGTCGGCTATCGCGGAAGGGAAACCTTCGACGCCCACGTCGGAGAACTTACATCCCCGCGAAACGAACAGGTCCAACCTCGCGCGCACGGCGGCTTTGAAGCCGTCGAAAGTGTCTGCCGAAACTCCCGCTGCCGACGCCAGACGGGCGACGTACGCGGCATAATCGGGTTTGTCCGCCGAGACCAGTCTGTCCGTACGGAACGACGGGACCACCTTTATGCCGAACGACTTATCCGCGGCGATCAGATCGTGCCAGTGCAGGTCGTCGCAGGGATCGTCCGTGGTGGCGACGTATTTTACGCCCGCCGCTTCCATGAGTTTGCGCGGCGACATGGCGTTTTCGGCGATCGCGGCGTTGGCTTTGTCCCATATCCGATCCGCGGTCTCTCGGTTGAGAGGTTCGTCTATACCGAAGAAAAACCCGAGTTCGGACTGCACCCAATCCTTGATCGGATTGCCGAAAGCGTAACCTACCGTCTCCGCAAAAGCGCGGAAGCGGCTCTTCATGTCGGCGCTTCCCGTGACGAGCTCTTCGTCTACGCCGAAGCCTCTCTCCAATCTCCATTTATAGTGATCGCCGAGCAGCCATATCTCTCCGATATTGCCGAACGGCCTGTCCTCGTATATCTCCTCGGGAGAGAGGTGACAGTGATAGTCTATGATCGGAAGATCCCTGACCTCGCGGTACAATTCCTCCGCCTCGGGACTGCGGATAAGGCGCACCGTTTTATCTCTGTACCCGACCACTTCCGTCTCCTCCCATGAGTTTCTCGACTTCCGATGCCGAAACGGCGTTGAAATCGCCCTCTATCGTATGTTTGAGGCACGAAGCCGCGACCGCGAATTCGAGCGCGTACCTCTCGCCTTTTCCGCTGCGCAGTCCGTGGATAAGTCCCGCTCCGAAGCTGTCGCCTCCGCCCACTCTGTCTATGATGCTGACGTCGTAACGTTTGCTTTCGTAGACCGCGTCCGCCGTCACGTACAGCGCCGACCAACCGTTGCGGTTGGCGCTGTAACTCTCGCGCAGAGTAAACGCCGCGCCTTTCAGTCGCGGGAACGCTTTCAGCAGCTTGCGTCCTATCTGAACGTATCCGTCTTTGGACAGACTTCCGTCCTTTATACTGCTGCCCTCGGCCTCGATCCCGAACACGTCTTTGCAGTCTTCCTCGTTGCTGATGAGCACGTCCACCTTTTTCACGAGCTCGCTCATCACTTCGCCCGCCTTTTGCTTGCTCCAGAGTTTTTTGCGGAAATTGAGATCGCACGACACGGTAACGCCGCGTCTTTCCGCCTCCGCGAGCAAAGCCGCGGTCATATCCGCCGCACGGTCGGATATCGCGGGCGTGATCCCCGTCCAATGGAACCAGTCCGCCCCTTCCATGACCGCCGCCGCGTCGTAGTCTTCGGGAGCGATCTCGCTTATCGCGCTGTGCGCGCGGTCATATATGACCTGTGACGGTCTTTGCGAAAATCCCTTTTCGCAGAAATAGATACCCATCCTGTCGCCGCCGCGTACGATCTTGCTCACTCCGACGCCGTAACCGCGCAGCGTGTTCACGCACGCGTCCGCCACGGGATTGAGGGGCAGTTTCGTGAAAAATTCGGCCTCGTCGCCAAGCTGCGCCAAAGATACAGCCACGTTCGCCTCTCCGCCTCCGTAAACGGCTTCGTAACAGTCTGTCTGAACTATGCGTTTGTACCCGGGCGGTTGGAGCCTCAGCATTATTTCTCCCGCAGTGAGTACGCTCATGCTCTGCCTCCGTTCTTTATCGCGGCGATCTTCGCCGTCAGTTCGCGCGCGGTCTTTTCCACCGCGGCATAATCTCCGGTATTCGCTCCCTTGGTGAGGAAACTTCCCGCGCCGACCGCGAAAGCTCCCGCCTTGAACCAATCCCCCACATTATCGAGGTTGACTCCTCCGGTAGGCATTATCTCGAGTTGAGGCAGAGGACCTTTGAGCGCTTTCAGCCCCTTGGGCCCCGCTACGTCGCCGGGGAACAGTTTGACCACTCTCACGCCCAATTCGAGCGCCTTTACCGCCTCGGTAGGGCTGAACACTCCGGGAACGACGGCAACCGCATATCTGTTGCACAGTCTGACGGTCTCTTCCGACAAAGCGGGAGAAAACACGAACTGCGCGCCCGCAAGTATCGCCGCTCGCGCCGTTTCGGGGTCGAGCACGCTGCCCGCGCCTATTATCGCTCCGCTCGGGTAACGCTTCGTCAACTCCGCGATGAGTCTGTCTGCTCCGGGCACGGTAAACGTCACCTCGATAAGTCCGATCCCTCCGGCGATGCAGGCGTCGGCGGTAGCCAACGCTTTCTCGAAGCCGTCTCCTCTTATCACGGCGACGACTCCCGTTTGCTTCATTGCGGCGTAAACTTGCTCTCTGTTCATATCTTTCCTTGTCTTCTCCCCGAACGCGCCGGAGGCGCATCCTTTCGTTGCCTTTCTTATTATAAAATAGCGCGAGAAAAAATTCAAGTAATAAGATCCGAAAATTATGGACAAAACGGTTGAGCTCTGCTATAATCAAAGCGAACGGAGGAAATTATGCCAATCATAAACTATATCGGAAAAAACATGAAGACGTACAACGTCTCGCGTCATCAGCACGATTATTGGGAGATCATCTATTGCACTAACGGGGACGGCAGGATAGAGTTTTTCGACGGCAACGCGCCGATAGCGTATTCGCGCAACCAGATAGTCATCATCCCGCCGCATACTCTTCACTCCAACACGTCGGAATCGGGTTTCCGCAACATCTATCTTACGGTCGCCAACTGGACTCCGTCATTCAAAAAAGCGGTGCTTCTGTCCGACAATCCGCAGAAAGACATATACAATGTGCTCAACCTCTGTTACCGTTATTTCAACACGGACACGGGAAATCAGGCCAATATCATCATGTCTTTCACAGAGCTCATCATAAACATACTGTCCGCATTTGCGGGCACGAACAACTGCTCGCGGCACGTCGAGATAATCGCCTCGGCGATAGTGGAAAACTTCTCCGATCCGTCCTTTTCGCTCGAAGACGTGTATGCGGAATTCCCGCTGAGCAAGGACTATATACGCCGCCAGTTCATAAAGGAGAAGGGGATATCCCCGCTCCAATTCCTCAACGTGACGCGGATAGGCTTTGCCCAAAAGCTGTTGCTGAGCAAAAACGTGAACAATTATAAGATATACGAGATCGCGGAAATGTGCGGATTTTCGGATCAACTGTATTTCTCCCGCGTATTCAAAAAGATCACGGGAGTCAGCCCGAAAGAATACACCTCCATCCCGAAGAGCGAAAAATACAACAGCGACTGAGCCGCGTACTCAATGCAAAAAGAGCTCCCCGCAAGAGGGAGCTCCTTTATTTATCGGAACTACATATTTTCGTGATCGTAAATGTTGTCGACCGCGGTGACCAGCGCTACCAGAAACGCCGCGTCCCTGTCTTCGTACGCGGTAAGCGTGAACCCGTCGCGCAGCGTGACCAGATGCTGTTTTATCTCTCCGATAGGCTTGCCCGCCTTTATCACCTCGTATTCGCGGTTTATTATATCGCCCTTTACTTCCAGATCGCCGTCGGGACTCTCCACGGTAAATCTGTCCCCGAAAAATTTCAGCCTCCGCCTTACGAAAGCGACGACGTTGCCCTGCGGATCGCGGATATAACATTTCCCGAAGAAGAGCGTGAACGCCTTGTTTATCACTACGTAAAGTTCTTTGCCGTCGAGCGTCTGCACGCTTTTCTTTCTGCCCCAGGACAAGACCTTGCCCTGCACCACAAAGCGCGGCTGCCCGTTTTCGTCCTTGACCTGCGAACTGCCCCTCAAAGAAAAGAAATTGTTCTTGAACACCAATCTTATCATAAATTCCTCCTTCCGCCTACGGTCTATATATTATATCATGCTTTGCGCGTCAAAGCAATACGACCGCGATAATGAGATCGGGGCTTATCCTCGCTTATAATATGCAGTAAAAGACCGCACCTGTTTCCGTTTTTCGCCCGCTCCGATACGGATCAGGCATCTGTCAAAACCTGCTTTCTGTCCTCGAACAATACGGATACCCACTCGGGCGCACCGCACACTTCGTAATTCACGAGATCTTTCTGAACTATGCCCGCGCCTATGCCGAGTTTGAGTATCTCTCCGTCCCCGAGATCGATATCCGCCGCGATCACGGGTCCGATATAACCTTCTCCGCCCGCTTTCATTTTCGAGTTGCGGAGCTGACGGACGAGAGCCGCCGCTTCCTCACGCGTCAGAGAAGCGGTATAGTCGGTCTCTCCTTCGGACAGATACAGCCTCGCCCCGCGCACGTCGTCCGCCGATACGCCGTCCGGCAGCTCTCTCCCGTCCGTCCACGTCGCGCTCCACACTATCATCGTGGCCGACAGCGCTATCACGACAACTGCCAGCGCCGAAACCGTTATCCAAAATACCCTTTTGCTCATATCTCCCTCCTTATACGGTTGTAAAAACTATGATTATCACGACTTTATTTTAGCACGCCCAAGCGGATATGTCAATACCGATAAAAAACGGAGCGTTTCCGCTCCGTGATCGGCTGTCGCCGTTTCATATCTCGAAATAGAACGTCTTTATCTCGTACGGTGCGAATTTCAGCTTTGCCGAAGTCAGTTTTTCCGCGTTCTTTTCGAGCATATCCGTTTCGTAAACGGCTTTGTAAGAGAATCCCGCTTTCAGCACCGTTTCGGTCTCCTCGCCGTATCTCTCGTATATACGCGCCACCACGCCCTTGCCGTCGTGAGCGGGTTTGATCGTTTCGACTATCACCCCGTCGCCGTCACACCCTATGAGCGGCGGCAGATCGGGCGTAAAATCGCACGATACGAGAGGTTCGTTGTACAGATACGCCTGTCTGACGATATCGCACTCGCGCCACGTTCCCATGTGGGGACGCAGGCAATATCCGAAAACGTGTTCACCGATATCGCATTCCGGATCGGGATGTTTGGGACTGCGCAGCAGATCGAGAGATATCAGACCGTCCTTTACGCGGTGACCGTACTTGCAGTCGTTGATCAACGCGACGCCGCGTTCGCCGTCGTCGGAATCCACATTGACGAATTTGTGCGCGCATATCTCGAACTGCGCCTTTTGCACCGGAGTCTCGTCCGCAGTATCCCTGTCGATGTTGCCGAACTGGATATCGCAATTTACCTTGCTTCCGAAAACGGACGGCCTGAATTCGGCGCGCAGCATCTTGTGATCTTCCTTCCAGTCGACTCCCGTCCTGAAATCTATCGCCGAGTCGCCGGCAGTTACGGTTATCTTCTGCACCGCCTGCGAATTTTTACCCAGCTCGTATTTCTGTTCCATCACCGCCGTCGGACCGTCCACATATGAACGGCTGGCGACGAGTTTTGCGGGGTAAGTTCTGAGTTTACGGTAGTCTTCGCGGATATCCCATGCGTTGTAATACAGCTTCGGATCGGTAAACACGGTCAGCCTGTTGAGATATTCTCCGCAATAGTCGAAGTTTTCGTCCTTGACGAAAGCGCTCTTTATGCTGCCGTCGGGGGCGAAAACGACTTTTATCTTATCGTTTTCTATAAAATCGCTGCCGCAAACAGGCGAGGCGTATTCCGCTTCTTCCGCGGCGGCGGCGGAATACGGTGCCGCGCAGACTTTACGCCAGCCTTCGTCGGTGCGGACGTATTCTTCCCTCTCGAAGGGAGACGCGTTCACGTACGACGGCGAGCCGTCTTTTTTCACCGCGGTGAGCAGTTTCGCACGCATATCGCGAAGCTTGCCTCTCAATACGTCGAACCTCTCGTTTGCTTCGTCGTAGATACGCTTTATCGAACTCCCCGGTATTATGTCGTGGAACTGATACAGCAATATCTCCTTCCATATCGCGTCCGTCGCGGACGGATCGTATTTCGATCCTTTGAGCATCGCGAGCGCCTCAAGCCATTCGACTTCGTGCAATTCGCGTTCCGCCATTCTGTTGTTCAGTTTGATCTTAGCCTGAGACGTATACGTACCCTGATGTTTCTCGAGGTACAGCTCGCCTCTCCACACGGGCAGGGACGCGGCCTTTTGCGCAAGTTTATCGAAAAAGCTCTGCGCGGACGCATTGACCACTTTCGGCAGTCCGTTTTCGTCCCTCTCGCGCTTTATCATTTCCAAAGGGGCTTCACCGGGGCCACCGCCTCCGTCGCCTATACCGTAGACCAACAGTCCCTCTTTCGCCCCATCGTCGTTGCCCTGTTCCGACTTGACTAGCGCAAGCGGCGTCGCCGACGAATTGTATGTTCCCTGCGGAGCCATATGCGCAAGTATTTCGGTCCCGTCTATTCCCTTCCAGACGAAAGACTTGTACGGAAATTTATTGTGATTGTTCCACGTCAGTTTGATCGTCATGAAATAGTCTTTGCCGCACTTTTTGAATATCTGCGGAAGACTTGCAGGATAGCCGAACACGTCCGGCAACCATACCGTACGGGACGATCTTCCGAATTCTCTCAGAAAAAACTCTTCTCCGTAAAGAAACTGGCGTATGATACTTTCTCCGCCGGGCAGATTGCAGTCGTTTTCCGTCCACATAGCGCCCTGAGGCTCTATCCTTCCGTCCGCGACGGCGCGTCTGAACCTTTCGTAAAGATCGGGATATCCCGTCTTGATCCATTCCATAAGCTGCGCCTGAGACGCGCCGAACACGTAATCGGGATATTTGGCGATGTTCGTCAGCGCCGTGGCGTATGTACGCGCCCCCTTCCTCTTGGTCTCCCGTATCGGCCACAGCCACCCGAGGTCTATGTGCGCGTGTCCTATCGCTGTATATTCCGCCGCGTCTTCCGCCGTCGGAGAAGACGCCGCCGCTCCGAGCAGCTTACGCGCCATTGCGATATCTCCCCGTCTGTATTGCAACCACGCTCCGTCGAGAGCCGTCTCTATCTCTCCCGCTCTCTCGGCGCTAAGGGCTTTGTTTTTTCCGAACGTGAGCAAAAGAGCGAACAGTTGGAGATAGTCGTAATAAAGTCCGCGCATATCGTCGTCCACGGACACAAGCTCGGCGGTTTTGAGCCGAGCCTTGCAGCCCTTCTTGTTGCGCTTGCCGTTGAAACCGCAGTCCACTAGAAGACTTACCTTTTCGCCTCCCTCGGCGCAGGCGTACAGATCGACCGTCTGTTTGCCCGGGGCAGGCTGGACCATGTCCACCGCGTCTTTGACCTGAGTTATGCCCACGACGGGTCTGCCGTCTATATACACGAGCCCCTCGCCCTGTATATCTATCCTTGCGGCTATCTTCCTGCCTTTCGCCGATTCGGGGACTACGCCTTCGAAAGAGAACCATGCGCAGTCGAAATCGCTGCCCCATGCGTCCCCCTTTTTGAAACATTCGAATTTTTTCCCGTCCAGCGAAGCGAACGCTATCGGCTCCCGCGACAGCAACGCTTTTGCGGACAGTTCCGCCACTTTCGTATAGACCTTATTTCTTATCCCGAAAAGTCTTGCGACATGAACGGGATGCAACGCTGTCTTCTCTATCATTTTCCACCTTGTATATAGATATACGGTTTTTTATGATTATATAACGCCGACGGTCCGGGTGTCAACACGCTCCGCAGGCGCTTCCCGTCATTACTCGCACCGTTTCGTCCATATTTTAGCGTTTGCGTGGAGTTGACACGCCCTGCGGGCTCGTTTATAATAAAGTCGTGAACGAAAACAGGGCTTTTTGCCCGAGGGGTTTATTATGAAATCGAATACAGTCAAAAAACTGCTCGCCGCGATGTGCCTTACGGTGATCGTTGCGACGACCTGCGCGCTGTTCGTATCGTGCGTGGATCCGAAAGAAGTAAATATGTTCGAAGGTATTCCCAACGAACTCGAAGATTCGGAAGTCGCTCCCGACTCCGTCGTCGCCGCTACGGCGCACGTCTCCGTGACGGACATAGTCGAAGACGCCTCCATGACGACGGGACAAAAGATCGCCGCGATAATGTCCGCGACCGAACAGAACGAGATCACCGCCGAGAGGTTCAACTACTTCCAATACAAGGTGGGCTCGACCGATCTGGGCAGCAACCACGGCACTCTTATCTATCAAAGACTGCGCAAACAGAATCAGGAATGCAAGGACGACACCACTTTCAAGCTCGCGGTCAATCACAACTTCGACGCCGTCGCGATCAACTTCGTTCAGGACGCGATGATCCGTCTGGTGTACGACAATAAGATCTACCGCATCGAAGGCGACGTGGCGAATCTCGATTACGACGAAGACAGCGGACTCGTCTACATGACCGACAACACCGGATGGAGCAAAGGCAAAAATTTCGGCGACTACGAAAGCGTTTCGAGCAGCCAGAACCTTGATGAAACCAAAAAGACCTGCGCGAATTGGAGCTGTGAAAATATCGTAAGCGAAGAAAACGCTTCGATAGAGAGAAAGACGACCGATTCGGGCGACGCATATTACGAACTCACCTTCTCCGTCGATCTGACCGTCGCCAACGCCGATCCGGATACGATATCGAGATTGGAGAACGATAACGGCGCAAGCGGTATGTCGCTCGGAAAGCTCGAAGTGAGAGCCGAGGTCTGGGAATGCGGCCTTATGAAGTTTTACGAAACTTCCGAGACTTGGACGGGCAGGATCGTGCTCTATTCCGGCTCCGCGGATACTCACTCCTACACGTGGTATTCCTACACCGAAAGGGATAACGACATGAGCGGCAGCGTGGCGATCCTCAACACCTTGCTCGCGGACTGACGGTAACCGACAGACACGCAAAAGCGGACTCGAGCGAGTCCGCTTTTTTATGCGAAGTTACAAGCGGCTGCGTTTTTGGTCATCGCACCGTTAGTTGCGCGGTCAATCGGGATACGCGGTCTCCGACCGTATCGAAATACCCGCGGGATCGATATCCGAACAATGGAAACACTCCGCGCAAAACGCACCCTTACTTTCGGATATTATATTCAGTCCGATGACAAATTCGATCTTTACCGACTCGACCTCGGAATATCTCCAATCGTTCCATATCCTGCGAGGGATATCGAAAGCCACGCTCAAAGAGCACATTTCCTATTCCAAACCAAAGCCGTTGGCATATAGCTTTTCTTCCATCGTGTAAGACGAGCCTGCAAAGGAAATTTCATATACGACCGTACCTTCTCCCGAAAGATCCGAGTTCCCTTCAATGCCGTCCAACCCATACCGATCCCGATCCCATCTCAGAACGATATAATCGGTAAAACAAGATTTAAACGCCCCCGGATCTATCTCCGCCTCCAAGGTAACGCGCAGGGCGTCTCCTTGACCGCTGCAAGTCAGGACGAGATCCTTCAGTCCCGCAACGTCGCCTATCAAAGCAGGATCCTTGCCGTCTTACGACAGTTCCGCCCCGCATCCGAATAACAACGCCGACGTCAACAAGAGCAGCGATATTACCGCTGCCGAAAACCGTATCTTCTTTCTCATAATACCCGCCCCTATATTCTTATTTGATTTAATTGTATCATATCGAACAAAAAAACGCAACCGGCGATAAAAAAGAAAACGCGGATCGCCGCGTTTTCGATAAAAGGATTTTTGCTCTTATTTCAGGTCGTCGAGCCATGCGTCGGGGCAGGCGTCGGACGGCATACGCCAATCGCCGCGGGGCGAGAGCGCCACGCTGCCCACCTTCGGCCCGTCGGGCGTACAGCTGCGTTTGAACTGCTGCGCAAAAAAGCGGCGATAGAATTTTTCCAATCCGGAGAGCAGTTCCTTATCTCCGTAAACGCCGCCGAACGCGATCTTGGCAAGGCGCAGGACTTTGCGCGGACGGAAGCCGCGGCGTACCGTATAATAGAGGAAAAAGTCGTTGAGATCGTACGACCCGACTATCTCTTCGGTCTTCTGGACTATCCTGCCGTTTTCGGCGGGTATCAGTTCGGGACTGATGGGCGTGTCGAGGATGTCGCGCAGCGCCTTTGCGGCGTCTTCGCTGCCGCACGTATCGGCATAGTACGCGACGAGATATCTGACGAGCGTCTTCGGCACGGAAGTATTGACGCAGTACATCGACATATGGTCTCCGTTGTATGTGGACCAACCGAGCGCGGCTTCGGACAGATCTCCCGTTCCGACGACCAATCCTCCGCACATATTGGCTATGTCCATGAGGACCTGCGTGCGCTCTCTCGCCTGAGCGTTTTCGTAAGCGACGTCGGTCACGTCGATCGGGTGCCCTATATCGCGCAGGTGCACCTTCACCGCCTCTCCTATCGGCACCTCTCTGAAATCGGTCCCCAGACCTTTCGCAAGCAATTCCGCATTGTTCCTGGTACGGGATGTGGTGCCGAAACAGGGCATGGTGACGGCAAGCACGTCGGAAGGCGACAACCCCGCCATGCGCGCCGCTTTGACAGTGACCGCCAGAGCGAGCGCGCTGTCGAGTCCGCCGGACAGACCTACCACGGCTTTTTTCGTGCCCGTGTGGATTATACGCTTTGCGAGTCCTCCCGCCTGTATATCGAAGATCAATTTACAACGCTTGTCCCTGCCCTCTTTGTCGGCAGGCACGAAAGGCGTGGGCGACACATTGCGGGTAAGCTGCGTGTCCTCTGTTTTACAATCGAAATATATCTTCCTCGCGCTATCGCAGGCGTGGAAAGTGCTTTGTCTGCGGCGTTCCCTGTCGAGCATGAACACGTCTATTTCGGCGATCGCGGCTCCGTTTCCGAAAGGCTCGCTCTCGGCGAGCACCGTCGAATCCTCGGCGATCATATCGTGTCCGGCAAATACCACGTCCGTGGTACTCTCTCCCATTCCCGCGTCCGCATATATATATCCGCACAGATTTTTGCCGCTCGCCGCCCTGACGAGCAGCCTGCGGTATTCCGCCTTTCCTATCAGCTCGTTGCTGGCGGAAGGATTGCATACGATCGTCGCGCCGGCGGCGCACAGACTTTCGGCGGGAGAGCCGGGGACCCACATATCCTCGCATATCTCCACTCCGAAAGCGAACTGAGGCATTTTTTCGCATACGAATACCAGATCCGTACCGACAGGCACTCCGACGCCGCCCAATTCCGTTTCATCGGTATCGAGATCGCGTGCGGAAACGAAATGGCGAGCCTCGTAAAATTCGCCGTAATTCGGTATCTCGGTCTTGGGCACTACGCCGAGTATCCCTCCGCTCTTCAATACGGCGGCGCAGTTGTAAAGCTTTCCGCTTATGACGAGCGGCACGCCGACTACCGTCGCGCAGTCGCAGTTCGCGGTCGCCTCGGCAAGCGAAAGCAACCCCTCTTCCGCCGCGCATATCAGCGTATCCTGCGTAAACAGATCCGCCGCGGTATAGCCCGTGACGGCAAGCTCGGGAAACACTATGAGTTTGCAGCCTTTCGCGGCATACTCTTTCACGAGCCGCGCCATTTCGCGTACATTGAATTTCACGTCCGCGACTCTCACGGAAGGCGTGATCGCCGCTGTTTTTACGAATCCGTCTTTCATATATGCTCCCCGCCGCCTTACGGGCGGCAAACGATTGCTTTTTGCCAAGCTATATTGTAATATATATTATCGGCGTAGATGCGGACAAACAGTCGCGCCGCGCCGTACCGCACGGTAATATTGTATTTTATTTGGCGAAACTTGTCAATAAACGTAGGTGGGCAAATGCGCAAATTGAGCGGATACCTGAAAAACTACAAACTCAATCTGACCCTCGGTCCTCTCGCGAAACTGACCGAAGCGGTCTTTGAGCTTATAGTTCCTCTCGTGATGTCCGATATCATCGACAACGGAATAGACGGAGACGGCGGCGTGGAGTATATCCTCTCTCACGGCGCGATAATGGTCGCGCTGGGCGTACTGGGGCTTTGCTGCGCGCTGACCTGCCAATATCTTGCAGCCAAATGCTCGCAGGGATTCGGCACCGAACTGCGCAACGATCTGTTCAGACATATAAATTCGCTCTCCTTCAAGGAATTGGACAGGTTCGGCACACCGTCTATCGTCAACCGCCTCTCCGCGGACGTCAATCAACTGCAATATATGGTCGCAATGCTGATAAGGCTCGTCATTCGCGCTCCGTTCCTGGTGATAGGCGCCGCCGTAATGGCAATGACGATCAATCTCAAGCTGTCGCTCGTGTTCATCGCCGCGACGCCCCTGATAGCCGTCGTGCTGTATTTCATAATGTCGCGAAGCGTACCGAGATACAAGACCGTACAGAAAAAGCTGGACGTCGTGTCGCTCGTCACCCGCGAAAATCTGTCGGGCGTCCGCGTAGTACGCGCTTTTGCAGAACAGGAATACGAAAAGGATCGGTTTGATAAAGCCGCCGACGATCTGACCAAAAACGCCGTCGTCGTCGGACGTATCTCCGCCCTGCTCAATCCCGCCACGTTCGTCATCATCAACGCCGCGATACTGGCGATCCTGTGGTTCGGCGGAGGGCTGGTCTACGAAGGCGAGATGACGCAGGGCGAAGTGTTCGCCTTCGTCAATTACATGACACAGATATCGCTGGCGCTCGTAGTGCTGGCGCAGTTGGTGGTCACGATCACCAAAGCCCTCGCCTCCGCGTCGCGCGTAAAGGAACTGCTGGAAACTCAGCCGTCCGTGACAGACGAAGGAAACGAATACGTACAAGCCGACGACAACGCGCCCGCGGTCGTTTTCGACAACGTATCGTTCGGCTACAACGACGGCAAATATACTCTCAAAGGTCTGTCCGTCGCGATCCCGAAAGGGGCGTCCGTAGGCGTCATAGGCGGTACCGGCAGCGGCAAATCGACCTTGGTAAATCTGTTGGGCAGATTCTACGACGTATCCGAAGGAAGCGTGTCGCTTTTCGGCACCGACGTGCGCAAATATCCGCTCAAACAGCTGAGAAGTCTTGTCGCGTACGTACCGCAGAACACGATGCTGTTCGCTGGGACCGTGCGCTCCAACCTGCAGATGGGCGGACGCAACGCCGACGACGAAACTCTGTGGAGATGTCTGGAAACGGCGCAGGCGGCGCAGTTCGTGCGCGAAAAACCCGACGGTCTGGACAGCGAAGTCGTACAGGGAGGCAGGAATTTTTCGGGCGGACAGCGACAGAGGCTTGCGGTCGCCAGGGCGCTCGCGGCAGGGCCGTCGATACTCGTGCTGGACGACTCGTCGAGCGCGCTCGACTTTGCCACCGACTACGCGATGCGCAAAGCGATCAACGAAACAAAGGGCGACGCTACGCTGTTTATAGTATCGCAGCGCGCAACGTCGATAAAAGACTGCGACGTGGTGATCGTACTCGACGAAGGCTCCGTCGAGGGCATAGGCAAACACGACGAACTGTTGAAAACGTGCGACGTGTATCGCGAAATCTATTATTCGCAGACCGACGGAGGTACGAAGGAATGAAAGACAATCTCGCCGTACTCAAACGTCTCATGCGCTACATCGCGCCGCACAAAGGATACGTAGCCCTGGCTGCGGTATCGGCGGTGATGTCGGTCGCCGCCACTCTCGCCGCGCCGGTGTTCATAGGCGACGCGATAGACCATATAATCGAAAAAGGGCTCGTGGAATTCGACACCGTGGCGGTATTTATGATACTGCTCGGAGTGACGATAGCCGTCGGCGCGATCTTCCAGTGGACGCTGTCCCTTGCCACCAACAAACTCGCTTTCATCGCCGTCAACGAAATGCGCAAGGAGCTGTTCGGACATATAAGCAGACTGCCTCTTTCCTATATCGATTCGCACCCGCACGGCGATCTGATCACCCGCATGGGCAACGACATCGAACAGATATCCAACGGTATCTTGCAGGGCTTCTCTCAACTGTTGACGGGAGCGTTCACCATCGTAGGTACTTTGGGGATAATGTTCGCGATACATTGGGCGGTCGCTCTCGTAGTCGTGGTTATAACGCCGCTCTCTTTCTTTGTCGCGACTTTCATCGCCAAACATTCCAATTCGATGTTCCGCAAACAGTCGAACGCTCAAGGCAAACTGGGCGGATACAGCGAAGAAATGCTCGAAGGACAGCGCATAGTCGCGGCTTTCGGTTACGAAGACGAAGCGCAGAAGAAATTCGAAGAGATAGACTCCGTACTGTACAAATACGGAGTGAAATCGCAATTTTACAGCTCGCTGAGCAATCCGTGCACACGCTTCGTCAACAATCTCGTATACGCCGCCGTAGGCATCGTAGGCGCGCTGATCGCAGTGCTCGAAGGTTCGATGAGCCCCGGCGTACTGTCCACTTTCCTCATATACGCCAATCAATACACCAAGCCCTTTAACGAGATCACGGGAGTCATCACGGAACTGCAAACGGCCGTCGCCTGCGCAAGACGGGTGTTCACGGTCCTGGACGAGCCCGAAGAAAGTTCCGACGATCTGCTGCCCGAGATCGGCGAGTGCCTGGGGACCGTGGAATTCGACAACGTGAGTTTCGGCTACTCTCCCGACAGGATACTGCTGCAAAATATCAACGTACGCGCCGACAAAGGCAAACGTATCGCCATCGTAGGGCCCACGGGATGCGGCAAGACCACTATGATCAATCTGATAATGCGCTATTACGACGTCACTTCGGGCGAGATACGAGTGTCGGGCAAGCCCGTCAAAGAAGTCAAACGCGACTCTCTGCGCGAACAGTTCGGCATGGTATTGCAAGACACCTGGCTGTTCGAGGGTACGGTGCGCGACAATATAGCGTACGGACGGCGCGACGCGACCGAAGAAGAGATCGTCGCCGCGGCGAAGTCCGCAAACGCAGACGGATTCATATCCAAACTTGCCGACGGCTACGATACCGTGATAACAGAGAGCGGCGGCAATCTGTCCCAGGGACAGCGCCAGTTGCTGTGCATAGCGCGCATCATGCTGACCCGTCCGCCGATGCTGATACTCGACGAAGCGACTTCCAACATCGACACGCGCACGGAAATGAAGATACAGAGGGCTTTTGCCGAGATGATGAAAGGCAGGACCAGCTTTATAATCGCGCACCGTCTGTCGACGATCCGGGACGCCGATCTGATACTGGTGATGCGCGACGGCAATATAGTCGAACAGGGCACGCACGACTCCCTGCTCGCCGCCGGCGGCTTCTACTCCGAGCTGTACGAAAGCCAGTTCCGAAAAGTCTGACGCCAAGCCTAATCGGTAACGCTCCGCAACTCTGTTTTGTTAAAGTGTTGCGCTTGAAAGTATAATTCACCGCAAGAAAAAGACCGCGCCTGACGGCGCGGTCGATTTTTCGTTAAGATCAGACCCCTCTGTCCAACGCGGTGATACCCGTGCGGCAGACGTTCTTGACGCGCAGGTCGCGGTCCTTGTCGCGCAGTGCGGTGAGCGCTGCCACGAAATTGTCTATCTTTCTGCTTGTACCCGTCAGCTCCAATATCATCGACTTAGACGTGATGTCGAGTATCAGCGCGCCGTATTCGTCGGCAAGCTGTACGATCGAATTGTCGAACGCGCCGTCGGTAACGACTTTTACGAGCAGCAGTTCACGGCATACGCTCTCCTCTTCTTTGAGCGCGGTAACGTTTATCGTCTCTTCCAGTTTGGACGTCTGTTTGACTATCTGGTCGAGAGTATTTTCGTCGCCCTGCGCCGTTATGGTGATGCGCGATATCTTGGGGTCGTCGGTCGTCGCGACGGAGAGAGAGTCTATGTTGAATCCTCTTCTGCCGAACAAGCCGCACACCCTCGCAAGCACGCTGGGATTGTTGTAGACCACTACGGACACGATATGTTTCATGTTGCACCTTCCGCTGTTATTCTTACAACACATTATACACTCTCGAAGCGAGATACGCAAGAGTTTGCGCCGCTTAGTGTCCGCTCTTTCCGATCGCGGCGCACCCGTATTCGGCTCACAGATCGCTGCGAGCGTTCGGCTCCGTCACATGCAAATCAAAAATATTTGGAAAGCAGTCTTTTCAACTCGTCCTTCTCGTCGGTGAGCGCCGCGGCGCGCTTGCGCATCTTCTTTTCTTCCACGGCTTCGCGCAGTTTTTCTCCGACTGCCCTCATCCTCTCGTCGTCGAGAGGCTCTATTCCCGTATACGGCAAAAATTCCTCTTCTTCCTTCGGAGCGGGCTCGCTATGAGGCAGCTCTTCCCGCACGTCTGCCGCCGCGCGCGCCACGTCGCCGCGAGTCGTTTGAGGCAGAGTTTTTGCCAGCACTACTGATCCGTCGCATTTTTCCGCATAGGAACTTTCGCTTTCCCCTCCTATGAACACCTTTTTGCCGGCTTTGCGTATCGCGGCAAGCATTGGCTGACAGTCGACCTCGGCGCACACCACGAATATGCCTTCGACGGAAGGATTCGTATAGGCTACGGTCACCGCGTCGATGACCTGTCTGATGTCGACGCGCGTCTTTTTACGGTTGTGCAAAGGCAGCGCGACTTCGGCGTTATTGGCTTTGATATAGGGATTGAGATCGCCGTTCTTTTTGGCGTTGTAACCGTAAAATTTTACGTAGTCGAAACGGGCTTGCAGTTGTCTTTCCGCCTCTTCGAGCGCTATGGCGCTCACTTTTGCGGCGCCCAGATCTATCAATGCGGCACAGTTCATTCCTCTCCTTTGATCGAAATCGTTCGTGCCTTACGCCGTTCGGTCTTGTTTTACCGCCCGGCTGTTTCTCTCTTGTGAAAAAACAGATATTGCTGCGCCACTCCCGCAAGACCGCCGTAGATCGACGTGAGCTGCCTGCGTATCTTTGCGTTCGCAGCCGACTCTCCCGCGATATCCGCATAAACCTTTCGGATCCACGTATCCACGGGAAAGACGTCGAACTTGCGGTATGCGAACAGCAATATGCAATCCGCTACCTTCGGTCCCACTCCTTTCAGAGAGCACAGATACTTGTTGGCGCTGTCCGAATCCATGGCGCAAGGCGCTTCGAGATCGAATCCGTCAGCTACCCTCTTCGCGGTATCGGCGAGATATTCGGCTCTGTATCCGGCGCCCAAAGACGCGTAAAACGCCGCCGACCTGTCCGCCATAGCCTCCGCAGTCGGAAAGGCGCGGTATCCGCCCATATCCTCGCCCAACGCGTCGCACAGTCTTCCTATTATGCCCTTTATCCGAGGGATATGGTTGTTGGCGGAGATGATGAAACTTATCAGAGTTTCGTAATGCTGCTGCCGCAGTATCCTTATCCCCTTGCCGTATTCCACCGCCTCGTCCATAAAGGGCTTGCCTTTCAAAGCCGCGCGTATCGCTCCGTAATCGGTGTCCAGATCGAAATAAGCGCGGAAGTAGTCCGGATCGTCCGAAATTATCCTTGCCTCTGCGTCCGTCTGGATGACACGGCATCTCCTGTCGCCGGAATAGACCGTATAGCCTCCGTCCTCATAATAGTAACGGAACACCTGTCCGCAGTCCAGTATCTGTCTAATGTCGAACTCATCCCTCGAAACAATTATATCATCGCTCATACCTACGATCTCCGCCGATAACGTCTTTTCGGCACGAATTATAGCATATTTCGTCGAACAACGCAACCGAGGCGGAGCGCTCCGACAAAATAGCTCATTGATGTTGAAAATGCGCGCGCGTTATGTTATAATTATTAAAATGGCAAATCGGCGCAAACGCCGCAAGGAGAGAATTATGAACAATCCGAACACTCTTTCGACCTACAACATCAATTCCGTCAAACGCTACGCTTCGGGGTTCCCGCTGGACGCAAAGGGCGCTCCGACCGCTGTCTGCCTCGACGGTATGTGGAAATTCAAGTTCGTTCCCACCGTCAAGCAGATACCGCACGGATACGAAGCGGAAGGCGCGTCCCTGTCCGGTTTCGGCGAGATCAAAGTTCCGTCGGAATGGCAGATCGAAGGCTTTGACAAACCGATATACACCAACTATATATACCCCTACGCTCTCGCGCAGTTCAACGTGCTTGCCATACCGCACGTAAAAGATCGCAAGAACAGCGCCGGCTGCTACGTGACCGAATTCGAATACGACGGCTCGGACAAAGACGTATTCCTGCGTTTCGAGGGCATCAACAGCTGCGGCAACATATACGTCAACGGCAAATTCGTCGGTTACTCGGAAGACACTTTCAGCCCTCAGGAATACAATATCACTTCCCTTGTCCGCAAGGGCAGGAACAAGCTCGCCGTCACCGTGTACAGATACTGCACGGGCAGCTATCTCGAAGATCAGGATATGTGGCGTCTGTCGGGTATTTTCCGCAGCGTATGGCTGATCCTCAAACCGCACGTCGAGATCGCGGACGCGTTCGCTCTGTCCAAGCTGTCGGACGACTATTCGAACGCGCGCTTTTCGCTTACGGTAACGCTCGCGTCGCGGCTCTCCGCTCCGGCGGCGCGCCGGATAAAGGCTATCCTCTCGAAAGACGGTAAGACGGTCGCGGAGATGACCTCTTCCGCCGAAGTGCCCGCAGGCGGCAGCGTAGACGTAGCGTTCGAATCAGAAGTCAAAGACGTCGCTCTTTGGTCCGACGAATTCCCCAACCTCTACCGTGTGGAGATCGAGCTGTCCGACAACGACGGCATTGCCGACAGGCGTGCCTTCGACTTCGGATTCCGCGAAGTCAGGATACAGGGCATGAAAGACGGCAGAGGACCTTTCATACTGCTCAACGGCAAGCCGATCAAGATATACGGCGTCAACCGCCACGAGTTCCACCCCGACTACGGTCATGCGGTGCCGCGCGATCTGATAGAGAAAGATCTGCTGTTGTGCAAAGCCAACAACATCACCGCGGTGCGCAACTCGCATTATCCCAACTGCGACGCTTTCTACGAACTGTGCGACAAACTGGGCATCCTCGTCATGGCGGAGACCAATCTGGAAACTCACGGCCTTGCGATGTTCATACCCAAGAGCAGCAAAAAATGGGTGAAACAATGCGTTTACCGCGCGATGAATATGGTCGAGCGGCTCAAAAACCACCCCTGCATAATCAGCTGGTCGCTGGGCAACGAGGCGGGCTTCGGCAAGGACTTCGCGGTCATGCGCGAAGAAATCCTCAAACGCGATACGTCCCGCTTTATCCATTACGAACCCGATCAGTCCGGCAAAGTCGGAGACGTACTCAGCGAAATGTATTCGCACGTCGAAAAAATGCCCGTCATCGGCGAGAACAGACCCATGCGCCACTGCTATGCGCTGTGGGCGCCCATCGGCAACAAATATACCCCCGAGATGTACCGCGATCTGCCGTTCATCCAATGCGAATACGCGCACTGCATGGGCAACAGTCTCGGCAATTTCAGCGACTATTGGGATATGTTCCGCAAATACGACAGACTTGCGGGCGGCTTTATATGGGACTTCGCCGACCAGGCGATCCACCGCAAGATAGACGGCAAAGACGCCTGGCTGTACGGCGGCGACTTCGGCGACAAGCCGAACGCGGGCAGATTCGCGTTCAACGGCATCGTACGCGGCGACCGTTCGCCCAATCCGGCGTTGTTCGAAGTCAAACATCAGTACGCAAAAGCGGGCTTCGAATACAAAGACGGCAAACTGTACGTCACCAACAGACACAACTTCACCGATCTCAACGCTTTCGCGTTCGAAACGGATATTTCCGCCGAGGGCAAAGTTCTCGCTTCCGCAAAGGCTAAGATCGACTGCGCTCCCGGACAGACGGTGCTCTGCCCCGTGCCCGAAGCCGCTCTTCCCGAAAATAAGGAAGTCGTGCTCAACGTGCGCATGATCACGGTAAAAGACGAACCGTTCGCTCCCGCCGGACACATAGCGGCAAGCGATCAGTTTGTGATAAAGGGATTCGACTTCTCCGCTCCCGAAGCGGTCAAAGGCGCGTCGCTTGCTACTTTCGACGACGGGTATACGGTCACCGCCGGCGGCACCGTTTACACGCTTTCGAAGAGCGGTCTGATCGTCTCCGCAAAAAAAGACGGCAAGGAAATGCTTTCCGCTCCGCTGTCGCCCAACTTCACTCGCGCGGCGATAGACAACGACGCCCTGCCGCAGGTCCCGTCGATAATCTCGACGATCTTTATGGGCAAAGGCAAATTCAGACGCGCGCAGAAACGTTTGCACGCGACGCGCGTAAACGTACGCGAAAAAGACGGGACCGTGATCGCCGACGTCGCATGGTCGATGCCGCACGTCAAGAGGATATCCACCCGTTACGTATTCGGCGGCGACGGCACGTTGGACGTTTCGATGACGGTCGCCCCCTCGTGCAGCATGGAGCGCTACGGCTTCACATGGAAGCTCGCGAAAGGTATAGACGGCGTGACCCTGTACGGCAAGGGTCCGCACGAAAATTACTGCGACAGAGCCACCGGCGCCATGCTCGGGATATGGAAAGGTTCCGCCGAAGAGATGATACACGACTATCATTATCCGCAGGAAAACGGCAACCGCACCGGCATAAGATACGCTTCCGTCGGCAGCGATCGCAAGATCACTCTGCGCGCGGTCGACAAACCGTTCGAGATGACCGTACATCCCTACACCTGCGAAATGCTGGAAAACGCGCAGCACTCCTATGAGCTCGGCAGAGAGGACTCTCTCACCGTATGCGTGGACGGCAAACAGCGCGGCGTGGGCGGCGATACGCCCGCCATGGCTTGCACCAAACCGCAATACGATATCCTGCCCGGCAAAGAGTATTCTCTGCGCTTTACGTTGAAATTCGACTGACGGTCGCGTTAAAAAAGCGGCGGATTCGATCCGCCGCTTTTTTCATACCGCCGAACTTTTCCGATATCGGAAAACGGTAAAAAAATACCGCGCACGTCACCGTGCGCGGAAATCGTTCTTTGAGCGTTACTCCGCCTTTGCGTAAACGCTTACCTGCTTCTTGTCCTTGCCCTTGCGCTCGAACTTGACCACACCGTCGATCAAAGCGAAGAGGGTATCGTCTCCGCCCTTACCTACGTTGTTGCCTTCGTGGAACTTGGAGCCTCTCTGTCTGACGAGAATGCTGCCGGCGGTGACGAACTGTCCGTCCGTCCTCTTCACGCCGAGACGCTTCGCCTCGGAGTCTCTGCCGTTGCGGGTAGAGCCGCCGCCTTTCTTGTGAGCAAAAAGCTGTATATTGATAAACATCTTATTTTACCTCCAATTCGATAAAATCGGAATAGCCTTGGTTGAGATCCGCCACGCCGAGGAGCATCGTTTCCAAAACCGTGTCGCAGTCGTGCCTCGTCTTGCCGTCCAGATCATCGGGAAGAGACATCTTCAGATATCCGTCCTCTCCGACCTTGTAATCCAGTCTGACTCCGACCACTTGCAGCAACCCGAGCGCCGCAGTCTGGACTATCGACGAGAGCGCCGCGCATACTATGTCTTCGCCCTCTTCTCCGTACCCGGTGTGACCCGTGCACTCTACCGAAACTATCCTGTTGTTGCGCCTTACGACGACAACGTGTGTCATTACGCCTTGATCTCGGCGATCTTGAGCGCGGTATAGGGCTGTCTGTGTCCCTGACGCTTGCGCTCATTCTTCTTCGCCTTGTACTTGAAGACGACGATCTTCTTCGCCTTGTCCTGCGCGACTACTTCCGCAACGACGGTCGCCTTGGCAGCTTCCGCGCCGGTAACGACGCTGCCGTTGTCGCAGAGCATCACGACCGCGAGTTCGACCTTGTCGCCGACGTTGGCGTCCAGCTTCTCGACCTTGATGATACGGTCCTTCTCGGCCTTATACTGCTTTCCGCCGCTCGTAACGATTGCGTACATTCTGTTTACCTCCTCTGTCCAGTCTCGCTGTCGGGGTGTTTGCATTGCAAAACTTGGACCCTTTCCATGCGGCTCGCGATATATATTATCATAACGCGCGATAAGTGTCAAACAAAATTTCGATATTTTGATCGGGATCGACGGGCGAAACGCTTCCGTTTTCCGCTTTTCGCCCCGTTCGGCTCAAAAATCCGCGGTCTGCCCTGTTCCGCTATTCCTTATCGGGGGCGTGATAGAACGCGTAGACGGCTTCCGCCGCGGGTCTGGTCATTCCCGGAACACAGGCGAGCTGTTCGACGTCGGCGTTTCGGATATTGTCGATCGTGCCGAAGTGTTTGAACAGGACGCCGACGCGTTTTTTCCCTACCCCGGGCACGGACAAAAGTTCGCTCACGGTCTGCGACTTCTTCCGCAGCTGACGGTGGAAGGTGATCGCAAAACGGTGCGCCTCGTCCCTTATACGCTGCAACAGTTTGAGCGCATAGCTGTTGCGGGGCAGGATCACCGGCTCGCTTTTACCGGGCAGGAAGACCTCCTCCTCCCGCTTGGCGAGACTGATGAACGGGATATCCGTCACGCCGAGATCCGCCACGATCTCCATGACGGACGACAGCTGTCCCTTGCCTCCGTCTATGACGATAAGATCGGGCCGCGCGCCCAGACTTTCGTCCTTCGACCCGTTTTTCAACTCGGTCAATCTACGGGTAAGCGTCTCTTGAAGACAGGCGAAGTCGTCGTTGCCCGCAACGGTCTTTATCCTGAATTTACGGTAGGCGGCCTTGTCGGGTTCGCCTCCCGTGAACACTACCATCGACGCGACCTTGTTGGTGCCGCTTATGTGCGATATGTCGTAACATTCCATACGCTGAGGCAGTCTTTCCAGTTTGAGAAATTCCGCCAGCTGTATGACCGCTCCGACGGTCATGTTGTCCTGCCTCTCTTTCAGCGAAAGCGACTTCTCGAGATAATCGCGCGCGTTGGACGCCGCCATGTCGGCAAGCTGTCTGCGCACTCCCTGCCTGGGCTCGATGACGTTCAGCTTTTTGCCGAACTTCTCGGAAAGATACTCCTGCAGGACGTCCTGATCCTCTATCGGCGACGAGACTACCACCTCGTCGGGAGCAATCGCGTCCGAATCGTAAAATCTCATTATGAAATTGGACAGGGTTATCCCCTCGTTCAATCCGTAATCGTTGACGACGAATTTGTCGCCTCCGACCATCTTTCCCGCTCGGACGAACAACACCGCCACGACGGTATTGAGCCCGTTGCTCTCGATCGCGAACACGTCGAGATCGAAGTCCTTGGGCAGCGCGCCGACCTGACGGCGCACGAGTTTATCCAATACGGCGAGCTTTTGCTTGTAGGTCAGCGCGAGCTCGTATTCCTCCGCCTCGGCGGCGGCGGTCATTTTCTCGGTAAGTATACCCGCGACTTTTTTGTCGTTGCCGGACAGGAACGAGATCACCTCTTTTATGATCTCGCCGTACTCCTCGTCCGATATCTTTCCTGCGCAAGGCGCGTGACAGCGACCTATGTGATAATTCAGGCACGGCCTGTGATTGGCGCTCACATTATCGAGATCGAGTTTGCACTCCCGCAGACAGAACGCGCTGTTGATAAGATCGGTTATCTCCTTGGCGTTGATCCCTATCATATACGGTCCGAAATATTTGGAGCCGTCGTTCTTCAATCTGCGCACGACTTCGACGCGGGGAAACTTCGTCTTCAAATTTATCTTGACGAAAGGATAATTCTTGTCGTCTTTTAAGAGTATGTTGTACGGCGGCTTGTGCTTTTTTATGAGATTGTTCTCGAGTACGAGAGCTTCGACTTCGTTGCGGGTGATGATATACTTGATATCGTCCACCTTCTGCACAAGCCTCAGCACCTTTTCCGTACGGTTGGCTTTGTTGCCGAAATACTGATGCACGCGCTTGAACAGATCGCGCGCCTTGCCGACGTACAGTATCTGTCCGCTCGCTCCGTACATGATATAAACGCCGCTGCTGTGCGGCAGATCTTTGAGTATCGCGGCAATGTCCATACACGAAGATGATAGCACAACGCCGCGGCTTTTGCAACCGCGGCGCACGCCGCGCGCGTTACTTTCTGCGCCTGGTCACCTGCCGCGCGCCCGTCATCATGACGTCCGCGACGTAAGGATTGGAGATCGCGTACAACGTCAGCCTTCCCGCCTTGCGGCAAGTCACTATGCCCGCGTCTTTGAGCAGGCGCAGCTGATGCGAAACTGTGCTCTGTTCGGTAGACAGCAGAAAGCAAAGATCCGCAACGCAAAGTTCTTTCATGGACAGCGCGGACAATATTTTCAGTCGTGTGCCGTCCGAAAACACTCCGAAGAACCTGGCTATGTCTTCGAGAGCGTAGTGCGGCGGCAGAGAATCGATTATGCTGCGTTCCTGCCTCTCGTCCACCGTGAGGCATCCTCTGTAAAACGCCATATTTCCTCCTGCATACGCAACGGTATATGAGCATATTATATAGCGACCGGCGGCGCGTAAAACCGCTTATATTGTCAAAATAACACTGATAGGGAGGAAAATATGAACTCCAACTTCGTACTTCTGCTTTTGCTGGCGATGTCGAACAACGGCAACAACGAGCCTAATTCGTGCGATCCGCTCTCTCTGATATTGTGCTGCCTTTCGTTCGCCAACTGCCTCGGATGCCGCGCAGCCGAAATAGGTCGCAACATCTGCCCCGGAGCCTCCGACAACTGATCGTCGGATCTCCGAGTCGCAACGCCGCCGTGATCACGGCGGCGTTGCATTGTATTGTTATCGACGGACTCTGTCGTATTGCCTCACCGTCGGCGAGCGGTCTTGCGGACGTACCTCGGCACTCTGACGATAAACGCGACGGCGACGGGCTGCACAGCAAGTGTAAAAACGGATAATTCCGCGATCGGCATTGAAAATCACCGGGCACTCCGCGACAAACTGCGTAACAAGTATTAAAACGGCTCTCTCCTTACATTCGAACCGCTCTTTGCGAAATATGCGCGACGCCTCTGCCTCTCAACAAATACCGCCGCTTACGCGCCGCATCTCCGTTTGTATCGCTCACGCATGACAAACATTGAAAAAGACCGCCGAAGCGGTCTCCTTTTTCGTTTGCGTCAGGCGTACCAGCCGCAGGGGTTTATATAGTAGGGTCTGCAAAATCTGCATCTGCAACTTCTCGTCGAATTGTTGCAACACAACGGGCTGTCGCAGGGCAGTATGCAGGCTCTTGCGAATCCGAAACCGAAAAACATCTTATCGACCTCCTTTGCGTACGCTGATACAGTTTATGACACGGAAATCGTTTTTGCCACAGCGCAGGATGCGGCTGCCTACGTTCGCACGCCTTGCTATCTTGCGTACCCCCGATGCCGCTGCCGCCCGGCAAACGCGTCGGAAGTTAAAACCGATAGCGGCGCAAGATGATCGCGCCGCTATTAATATCAATTATTTTTAATTATTATCAATTTGTATTATATATCAAAGCTGCACATTTGCGCTTCTTGGGCTTACAACAGGATACACAAGACGCCCCCTCTTCCCTCGTTTACGATACGAGTCACGGTCCTGCGAAGTTTCGCCCTCGCTTCTTCCGGCATGGACGTCAGTTTCCCCGTCAATCCGTCCTTGGCGAGCACATTGAGGGATTTGCCCAACATATTGGTCTGCCATATCCCGTCCGTATCGTCGCCGAACGTATCCAGCCAATCCCTGACCATATTTTCGTCCTGCGCTTCCGTGCCGAGGATGGGATTGACCTCCGTTTCCACGTCTACTTTCATGATGTGATACGAAGGAGCGCTGGCTCGCATCCTTATGCCGAAGCGCGAACCTTTTTTGACGATCTCGGGTCGCTCGAAGTCCATATCGTCCAGGGTCGGCGCCGTCACGCCGTATCCGAAAGCGTCTGCCTCTTCCATGGCGGACGCTATTTTGTCATAGCGCCGTTTTGCTTCGCTCATCTCTTTTATCGCGCCCACGAGCTCGAACTCGTCCTTGATATCGACGCCGCACTGTCTGGAAAGCACTTCGTAGAAAAGCCCCTGTCTGGGCTGAACGTCAAGAGTTATCTTACCCTTGCCGAAGTCCACGTCTATGCCGGCAAGTTTCTCTATGTAGTCGTCTTCGTCGAATATCGGAGTGCATTTCCCGTAATCGGACATCACGTGCGCCCTGCGGGCAAACTCCGTCACTTTGGCGATCACGTCCGCGATGACTTCGTCGTCCTCGGGCAAAGCGCGCAGCCACGAAGGAAGTTTCGCCGCTATTTTTTCCACGGGGAATTGTCCGAGTACGGATTTGAGTATCGCAACGAGCGCGTCCTGATCCATATTCGCCACGTTCTGAACCACCACCGGAGCGCCGTATTCTTCACGCATCGCGGCGGCGAGCTTTTTCGTTTCTCCGTCCTTTTCGTGCCTCGTATTGAGTACGATCACATACGGCTTTCCGAGCTGCGCAAGCTCTTTTGCCACGCTTCTCTCGGCGTCTTCGTATTCCGCGCGTTTCGCCCCCGTAACGCTTCCGTCGCTCGTCACAAGCACGCCGATCGTGGAATGATCGCGGATCACTTTCTGCGTTCCGAGCTTCGCCGCCTCGTCGAAAGGCATCTTTTCCTCGCTCCAGGGGGTGTCCACAAGGCGCTGTTCGCCGTTCTCGTTTTCGTCGACGGCGGACGGGATCATATATCCCACGCAGTCTATCAGACGCACGTTGACGTCGAGGCCTTCGCCCATGGTTATCCTTTCGCCTCCGTCCGGTACGAATTTGGGCTGAGTTGTCATGACCGTCTTACCGTCGGCAGACTGCGGAAGTTCGTCGATCACGCGCCTGCGACGGTGTTCGTCCTTGATATTGTCGAGCACCGCAAGCTCGACGAATTTTTTTATAAAGGTCGACTTGCCCGTTCTCACGGGACCGACCACCCCTATATAGATATCTCCCTGAGTTCTCTCTGCGATATCGCGGTACAAATCGAATTGCTGCATAAAATTCCTCCACGGCTTTGTTCGATATATGATATTCGCCGCCGCCGCGTTTATGCCTTATCCTCTTTTCCTTTACCAAAGACCTTTGCCGCAACCGGACTTTCGACGCGGCATCGCTTTCCGCATATATAGCTTGAAATAAGTTTGCACCGCCGATCAACCCATTCTAAAAACCGTAAACCCGTAAATAACGTTGATTTTTGCTACCGTTTGTGATATTTTCTATATGAGGTGTCTTATGAGTAAGTTTTTTGACTTTTGCGATAAACACAAAAAAATTCTCTTTTTTGTGTTTGTTGTGATTTGGGTAATCGTATTGCTACTGCCTGATTTTGCAAACGACAATGACTCTCCATTTTTATTCAGCGTATTTGAACGCGCACATAGTACTGTGACACATCAAAACGCTTTCGAAAATTCCGATCCGGAAATACTCGGGGCAATAGACGATGCAAATCAATTTGATTTGCCTTTTGCTGTTTCTTCATGCGTGTGCGTCGTTCTTCTTCTCGTAAGCTTAATAGCAAGCACGATAATGTTCATATTGCACCGCACTCCTTTCTTTATCGTTCCGCTTCTTTTTTCCCTGCTTAGTATGTTGTTGAGTGCTCCACAAGCGGTTGTGTCTGCCGATATAATGTCTTTTGACATATCGTTCAAACTTAATTCAGCCTTTTATATACTGCTTATCATCTTCTTCCTCTACATCGTCTATCTCCTCCTACGCCGTTACTACGCCCCCGTCAAGGCTCGCATACAGGCTTCCCGCGCCGAGCGTCAAGCCAACCGCAAGCCGACCAAGGACGAGCGGATAGCGGAGTTAGAGCGCAAGGTCGCCGAGCTGGAGAGCAAGGGCAAGGACGAGCAATAGGTATTGCAAACGGATCGCGTTTTGCTATTCCTCCCCGAAAGCGTATGAAAAAAGCACCCCGCATGAGGTGCTTTTTTGATGATCACAATAATATTTGATAGGTTTCGGCTGAACTAGGCATATCCGATGACAGAACTTCGGTTCGCACTATTATCGGCACGCCGAACAAAATATGACCGCGGAATATCGGAGCGGCTACTCTCGGACTTCTCAACGGTCGTATACCGCGCTTTTTGCTCTTGCGATCGCCGCCGTATCGCAGAGAGCAGACATATCCATCAAATTCCGACTACCGTACGACGACGCGGAAATACCGCCGGGTCTTGCAAGCGATCGGCAGACCTCTGCTCGCAGCTGCTTGACGGCAGACGAATGCGGCATCGTAGATGCTCTGCCTTGCAAACGGCTGTTTCCCTGTGGTCGCGCGGACAATATTTATCCTTTCAGCCCGTTCTCCTGCCTCTGCATATTCTCCACGACCACGTCGTAGATATCGCCCACGGAAGAGCAATATTCCAACACCTTCCACGGCGTATCGGTATGGTAGTGGATCTTTATCAGTTCGTCGTCGCCGACGACGAGCAGGCAGTCGCCCTTGATATTGCGCTCGATATGCTCCTTGATCTCGTCGGCTTCGAGCCCCTCACCGTCGATGAGGAGCTGCGTATCAAAAGTGTATTCGGTCATATGTTTCTCTCCGCAGAATGGTTTTATCAGAGTTCGGAACCGTTGGCTTTTCCGGCTTCAAGACTGTGTTCGTATCTCTTGACGCTGCAACCGATATCCTTATTGGATGCGGCGTTGCTGTATTTGTCGATATCCACGACGCTGCGCTGTTCGTGGTGCAGACTCAACGCGCCGTTCAGACAGCCGCCTTCGCAAGCCATGCCTTCGAAAAAGTTTTCGGCGGCTCTGCCGAGTCTGAGTTTGAGCAGATTTATCTTACACTCTTCCAATCCGCTCATGGATACCGGTTTCACGTTGTCGACGCCCATGGATTTGGCGACGTTGACGACGCCCTGCGTGATACCGCCCGACTTTGCGAATATCCTGCCGTAATAAGACGCGTCGTCCACGGGGCAGTCTTTCATTGCGGCGAGGTCCAATTCGCGCGCGTCGAAAAACGCCTGCAATTCCTCAAACGAAAGCACGCTGTCGATGCCGCCCTTTGTCTTGGGCAGGCGATACTCCAGCTTTTTGCTCGTGCACGGACCTATGAACACGCACTTCGCAAGCGGATCCTCGCGCTTGATGATGAAAGCGGTCTCGACCATCGGCGACACCGACGACGAAACGTATTTGACCAGGTCCGGAAAGTTTTTCTCTATGAACATCACGAACGACGGGCAGCACGACGTAGTGAGCACGCCTCTTTCCTTAAGCTCTTTCGCCTCGTGATACAGGGTGACGTCCGCGCCCATTGCCGCTTCCGCGATGTCGTAGAATCCGAGCTTTTTTATCGCTGTGGCGATCTTGGGCAGAGGTATCCCGCGGAACTGGCTCGCGATAGACGGAGCGATCACGGCGTATACGTGGTATTTGGTATTGTTCTCGGACTTTTTGAGTATGTCCAACACGTCCATGACGAACGATTTGTCTACTATCGCGCCGAACGGGCACTGATATACGCACGCTCCGCACGCCACGCATTTGTCGTTGTCGATGACAGCCTTCTTGTTTTCGTCCATCTTGATCGCGCCGACTTTGCAGCTGCGCACGCACGGTCTGCGCTGTTCGATTATCGCGCTGTACGGACACGCCTTGGCGCATCTGCCGCATTCCACGCACTTTTCCTTGTCGATCACGGGCTTGTTGTCCACGATCGTGATGGCGTTTTTGGGACACGCCTCCTTGCACTTGTGCACGATACAGCCGCGGCAGGCAGGCGTTATGTACATGCCTTCGATAGGACACGCGTCGCACGCCGCGTCGATCACTTCGACGCTGTTGGGATTGGTCTTGTCGCCGCCGAGAGCCATCTTGATGCGCTCCTGCACGATCGCGCGCTCCTTGTAGATACAGCAGCGCATAGTGGGCTTGGGCCCCGGAGATATCTGCTTGGGGATATCGAGGTAAATATTGCTCATATCCCCCTTGTCCGCCGCCTTGATGACCTCGCGGAGCACCTCGTATTTGAGTTCCTGTACCTTTGTATCGAACAATTTCATCTCTTAACGACCTCTTTCTCTATAAGGCTGCCGTCCGAGAGATCTTTGAGCCGGACTTCGCCGTTTTCAATGATTATGTAACTGTGAGCCGTCCCCTCTTTGGGAAGCGACACCGAGCCGGGATTGGCTATCACGACTCCGTTCTGTCTTATGACGAAGCCGGTATGGAAATGCCCGTACAACAACACGTCCCCCGCGTTTTTTGGCATGCTGTCCTTGTTGAACACGTGCCCGTGCGTAAGGGTCATCTTGACGCCGTCGGCATACAGCTGCGCCATATCTGCGAACTCGAACGGCGCGACCATCGCGTCGACTTCGCTGTCGCAGTTGCCCTTGACGACTATAAGCCTTTCCTTGACGGTATCGAGCAGTTTCGCCACTTCGAGCGGCGCGTATTCTTCGGGAAGAGGATTGCGCGGACCGTGATAGAACACGTCGCCCAAAAGCGCCATCTCGTCCGCATTTTCGTTCCCGAATGCCTCGATCAGGCGGCGCGTCCAATACGCCGACCCGTGAATATCCGAAGCTACGAGCAGTTTCATTCTTTTTCCTCCGCAAGCTTGCTCATGCAGGCGAGCTTGACGCTGGCGATCAGTATCTCGATAGCCGCAGGCAGATCGCTCTCGCTCGTGAAAGTGGGCGCGATACGCAGATTGCGATCCGCGTCGTCTTTGCCGTACGGATAGGTAGCTCCCGCGGACGTGATCGTAAGACCCGCCGCCTTGCACAGCCTTCCTACCTCCTTTGCACAGCCTCCGAGTACGTCAAGGCTGATGAAGTAGCCTCCGCGCGGTTCCGTCCAGGACGCGATGTCGCAGTCGTCGCCGAAGTTCTGAGCCAAAGCGTCGATGATCGCTTTGAACTTGGGAGCGATGATCTCCCTCTGCCTGTCCATTATCTCTTTGATGTGATCGACGGAACGCAGGAACACGTAATGTCTGTACTGATTGACCTTGTCGTATCCGATCGTCTGGAAAGTGATGTGCGAAAGCGCCTCTTTGAGATTCTTCTCGCTCATGCCCATGCAGGCGACTCCCGCGCCCGCGAGCGTTATCTTGGACGTGGAAGCGAACTCGAATATCCTGTCCTCGTTGCCCGCTTTTTTTGCGATCGTCATGATATTGGCGAGCTTGGCGGGGGTATCCGTAAGATCGTGCACGCAGTACGCGTTATCCCAGAAGATACGGAAATCTTTCGCCGCGGCGGGCATTGTCGCAAGCCTCGTCACCACTTCGTCGGAGTATGTGATACCCGTAGGATTGGAGTATTTGGGCACGCACCAGATACCTTTTACCGAAGGATCGTTCGCGACGTAATTTTCCACCAGATCCATGTTGGGGCCGTCTTCGTTCATCGGGATGTTGATCATCTCGATCCCGAAATGTTCGGTGATCCCGAAATGTCTGTCGTATCCCGGCACGGGACAGAGAAACTTTATAGCGGATCTGTTCCAGGGTTCGCAGCCGTCGAAACCGAATTGCATACCTCTCTGCACCGTGTCGTACATGAGATTGAGAGAGCTGTTGCCTCCGACAAAGACCTCGGACGGTTCGAGACCGAGTATCTGCGCGAAAAGCGCCCTCATCTCGGGTATGCCTTCCAGACCGCCGTAATTGAGCGACGATTTGGGGAAATCTTCCGCCATCGGCGCGTCGAGCATCCCGAAAGCGAGCTTGGCCTGTTCGAAGCATGGCTTGCCTCTGGCGATATCGACTTTATAGCCTTTCGCCGCGATCTCTTCGTACTCTCTGCGCTGTGCTGCGAGCAGCGTATCGAGCTGCTCCTTGGTCAATTCTGCGTACTTCATATATTACCTCTCCATACGGAAACTTTTATCTTTTTTCCGCGCCCGTGTTCGTCGGGCGTCAATCGGCGAATTCGTCCCTGCGGTTGCGGAACACGAGCCTTATCGGTGTTCCCTTGAACTCGAACGCCCTGCGCAACGCGTTCTCGAGATATCTGCGGTAGCTGAAATGCGCCAACTTCTCGTCGTTGACGAAAAACACGAACGTCGGCGGGCATACCGAATTCTGGGTCACGTAAAGCACTTTGAGCCGTCTGCCGTTGACCGACGGCGGCTCGACCGCTATGACCGCGTCGCGCACGATATCGTTGAGCACGCTCGTGGGGATACGTCTGCTCGCCTGGGCATAGACTTCTTTTGCCGCGTCGAGCAGCTTGTCCACTCTCTGTCCCGTCTTGGCGGAAACGTACACCGTAGTGAAATAGTCCATGAATTTGAGTTTGGACGCAAGCTCCTTGTCATAAGCCGACGAAGTATGGGTATCCTTTTCGACCGCGTCCCATTTGTTCATGACTATCACGGACGGCTTGCCCTGATCGTGGACGTAGCCGCATATCTTGATATCCTGTTCGGTCACTCCCTCTTCGGCATCGATGACGATCAGCACGACGTCCGCGCGGCGCACCGCCGCGAGAGCACGCAGCACGCTGTATTGCTCCACGCCCTTTTCCACGCTGGCTTTCTTCCTTATACCCGCGGTATCGATGAGATTGTACCGCTCGCCCTTCCTCTCGAACGGAGTATCTATGGCGTCGCGCGTGGTGCCCGCTATGCCGCTGACGATCACCCTGTCGTATCCCAGTATCTTGTTGGTCAGCGAGGACTTGCCCGCGTTCGGTTTGCCGACAACGGCTATATCGAGAGTTCCGTTGTCGCCGTCGTCTTCGTCCGCGGCGGGAAGATGCGCGGTCACTTCGTCGAGAAGATCGCCCAGTCCCTTGCTCTGTTCGGCGGACACCGCGACGGGTTCGCCCATACCGAGTTCGTAGAAATCGAAAGTTTTGTCTATCTCGTTGTTGTCCAGCTTGTTGACGGCGAGAACGACGGGCTTGCCGCTCTTGCGAAGAAACACCGCTACTTCGCGGTCGTTGGACGTAATGCCCGCCCTGCCGTCCGTAACGAATACGATGCAGTCCGCTATGTCCACGGCGATCGACGCCTGCTCGCGTATGTGCGAGAACATCTCGTCGTCGCTCTTCACGTCCAGCCCTCCCGTGTCTATCAACGTGAAAGCCTTTCCGCACCATTCCGTATCGCAATAGAGCCTGTCGCGGGTAACGCCCTCCACGTCCTCCACGATCGAAAGACGCTTGCCGACAAGCTTGTTGAACAGAGTGGATTTGCCCACGTTGGGTCTGCCGACCACTGCCACGAGCGGTTTGTAAGCCATATGCCCTCCTCAGCAACGCAATTATACATTATTCCTCGCGCAAAGTAAAGCATTAAACGACATATTGCGCGCGTCCGCACGCATAAGAAAACGGAGCGCTTTTGCGCTCCGCTCCGCATATTTCTCATCGGTCCGGGCATCTGCCGACCGCGCCGTCAATATCCCAACGCTCTTCTCATACCCGATCTGTCGCGTGAGAAAACTTCCTCTCCCGCCGATCTGCTCAGTCCTGCGCCGATAGTGCTCTCCGCCCGCGATATTGAGTTAAGGCAGTCCCTGAGCGCCGCGAAAAACGCGGCGAAAATAAGATAATACGCCGCTCTCGCGCCGAACGCCGTAAAGCGCAGAAAACCCGATCCGAGGACGAAAACCGAATACGTATCGGCAAGAAAACCGCCCACGATCACCTGTCCCACGACTTCTGCTCCGCTGTCGGAAAAGATGAGCGCCGTAAAACAGGACAGCGCCAGCGCCCCGGCGAGCGCATACGGATAAGCCGCCTGTCCCGCCAATACGAATATACAGCAAATTGCGCCCGCGCCCGCGGCTTTGCACGCTCCGCGCGCACTTCCGAAAGCGTATGCGCCTATCGCGCAAGCCGACGCGTAAGGCATACTGAACGCCTTCACCGGCAGACACAACGCGACGGCAAGCGCTGCCGCCGCCGCAAAGCGTGCGTCGCAGACTCCTCCCGCGAGACCCCGCATCGCCCCGTAACACAGATATACGGTAAGTAAAAAAACGGCGGCATACTCCATAGAAGTAGTATGCCGCGGAAAGCATTTCTTATGTCGCAAACTATATCCGGTCGTCGCTTTCGAACGATCCTATCGCGGTCCTTTCGGGCTGTTTCAGCGCGTGCATTGCAGACGCGTCGTCGTGTATCAGTTTGCAGAACCCGGGCAGCGCGGTCTTGTCGTAAAACTTGCGCTGGTTGTAAAGATATTCCTGTTTGAGCATATTGTTGTTGAGAAAACTCAGTACCGAAGTGACGAGCTGTTCGTCCTTGCCGCCGCGCAGCGCCATCTGCGTCGACACAAGGTATTCGGCATTGTCGCTTTCGGACTGATTTATCGGTTTTATCAACACGCACGGGATATTTTTTACGCACGCTTCATAAACGGTGACTATCGTCGGCGCGGTGACCAGCACGTCCGTGATATCGTATATCTTCCACATATCGGTCACGTTTTCCACCACGTAGATGTTCTTGTTGAGTCCGCGGGCTTTGACGTACGATCGGATAAAGCGCAGTATCGTATCGCTTCCTCCCGTCAGCACGACGAGGTTGAGCCTGTCGCTGTAATCCGCGAGCGCGGCGAATGCGTCTTTGAGGGTGGCTACTCCGTATCTGCCGCCGTCGAGAGTGACCGTGGGCACGGAGCGGTCTATACCCATGGCTTCGGCGACCTCGTCGCCGTCGTATTCGAGTATGCGAGCGCTGTCGAACGGCATGCCTACGACTCTGACCTTAGCGTCGGGGACTTTGTTGGCGAGAAGTTCGCTCCTCACGTTTTCGTTCTGAACGAAATATCCGTCCGACTGATAGTTGATAAACGCCTTGTTCAGCGCGTAATCGGTGACCACCGCGTATATCCCGCAAGTCGCCCCGAGGCGCTGTTTTGCTTCTATCGCCTTGTTGTGCGCCTTGGGCGTAAAACACAACACGACGTCGGGATCGAATCTCGCCAGGATATTGTCCACTTTACGGAATCTCTGCCGCATACGCGCCGCCGCAGAGTCGGGATTCTGCGCTTTCGGCTTGTACGGTTCCACGGTCTTGTTTATCTTTTTGGGAAGCAGTTTCGCCCTCACCGCAGTCACCAAACGATTGAGCCACGGGGCAACTCTCGCGGACGCGATGTAAAGTCTGCGCGTGAACTGCGCCGAAAAAGCGTTGCAGTATCTGTCCTCGTCCACTGCGATCACTTCGCAGTCGGGATGGTCCCTCCGCATACGCCCCGCGAGATCCAGCGCTACGGTGTCGTTGAATCCCTTGGCGTAAAGTATGACGATCGTCTTTTTCGTTTCGCTCATATATCGCTCCCCGCCCAAGTCAGGCGTTTTTCTTCTTTCTGCGGAGGATATCCCACTCCTCCAATGCGAACGGCACCGCGATCCGCAGTCTTTGCTGCACCAGCTTCGCATCCTTTACGCGCTCGCCCCGCGAGTCGTACATCTCCGTCACGACAAAAGTCCTGCCGTCGGCATCTCCGGCGGAGAGGACTTCCAGTTCGTCCCCCTCGGAGAAAGCGTTGCGCTGTTCGACGTCCGCGTATCCCCGCGACGCGTCGTATCCTTTGACAGCGGCGACGAAGTCGTATCCGCCCTCGGTCTGCGAAGCGTCCGAGCTGATCTTCGCGCGGTCGGATCCGAAATAGAATCCTGTGGTGTACGCCCTGTGCGCGGTCTTGTCCGCTTCGGCAAGCACGTGCGCGGGAAGTTCGCCTTCGGGATCCGCGATATACGCGTCCAGCGCGCGGCGGTATGCCGAAACCACGCTTGCCACGTAATACTGCGACTTCATGCGTCCCTCTATCTTGAACGAGGCTACGCCCGCTTCCGCAAGTTCGCCCAGATGTCCGAGCATACAGAGATCGCCGCTGTTCATTATGTAAGTGCCGCGTCCGTCCTCGTATATCGGATAACGCTCTCCTTTGCGGTTGACCTCCGTCAGTTCGTATTCCCAACGGCAGGGCTGGGCGCAGTTGCCGCGATTGGCGCTTCTGCCGCTCAAAGCCGCGCTCAACAGACATCTGCCGCTGTACGACACGCACATCGCCCCGTGTACGAACGCCTCTATCTCGGCGGCTCCGTCGAGATACTCGTATATTTCCCTTATGTCGCAAAGAGGCGTTTCCCTTGCCAGCACGATCCTTTTCGCCCCGAGAGAAGCCCAGAACTTTGCGGCGTATTTGTTGGTCACGTTCGCCTGAGTCGAAATGTGAACGTCCATATCGGGAGCGTATTTCCTGCACGCTTCGAACACGCCCGGATCGGTGACTATCGCAGCGTCGGCTCCGCATTCGTTGAGAAAACGCAGATATTCGCGCAGCTCGGGAAAATCGTCGTTGACAGCGAATACGTTGACCGCGACGTACAGTTTCCTGCCCGCGGAGTGCGCGTATTTCACCGCCTCCGGCATTTCCTTTTCGCCGAAATTGGCAGCCGCCGCCCTCAGACCGAAAGCGCTGCCTCCGACGTAAACGGCGTCCGCGCCGAAATGCAGCGCCGTCTTCAGCTTCGCCATATCGCCCGCGGGAGCGAGCAGTTCGGGCCGTATCACAGCTTGCGGCATACGGCAACTCCGTCGCCCACGTCGTATATCTTCGAATCGAACAGCGCGGGATCGGATATCTTCGCGACAAAGGCGCGCATATTGTTCACTATCGTCCTGTGCTTATGCGGAGGATAAGCGCCTCCTTCCACAAGCCCGAGATAATTGACGTCGTCGGCAAAAATTATCCCGCCCGTGTCGATAGCATCATATATAAGATCCAGATAGCGCGAATACGCGCTCTTCGCCGCGTCTATGAACACGAAATCGTATACGTACTTTTCGGCAAGCCGCGGAAGCACTTCCTCCGCAGCCCCGGAATACGCGTGGATCCTGCTCTCTTCGGGTCTGCCGCTCCACAGTTTGCGCGCTATATCCAGCCTTGCGGGATCCCTTTCCACGGTGTCCACTTCCGCCCCCGTGACCGCAGCAAGACACAGCGCCGAATATCCGACCGCGGTGCCTATCTCCAATACGCGCTTCCTCGGACGTTCCGACGCCGCCGACAGCAGCATCGTGAGCGCCGACGGCGCGATGATGTCGTAGCCGAACTCCGACCTCAGCGCTTCCGCGCTCGGATCGGGCAAAAATTCAGGCATTGTCCACCTCTGTGATGATCGGCAGTATCATGGGTTTCTGCCTGAGCTTATTGGATACGTATCTGGACAGCTGTCGGCGTATGGAGGCTTTCAGTTTGCCCCTGTCGCCCGCGCCCTTGTAATCGATCTTGGCGACCTCCTCCGATACGATATCCTTGAGCGGGTCGAGGAAATCCTCGCCTATCTGCATACCTCGGGAGATTATCTCGGGAGCGGCGAGCAGCGACTTGCTTTCCAGTCCCATCGTCACGAGCACGATGAGCATTCCGTCCCTGCTGAGCTGCTGTCTGTCCTGCAACACGAGATCGCCCACGTCGTAAAGTCCGTCTACGTACACGTTGCCGGCGCTGACGCTGCCTTTACGGACCAACGCCCTCTGTTTGAGTTCGAACACCGCGCCTATCTCCGGTATGGCGATGTTGGACTGAGGTATCCCCATCCTCACGGCAAGTTCTTCGTGCTGTTTGAGGTGCCTGTATTCGCCGTGCACGGGTATGAAAAACTGAGGACGTATCAGCTTCAACATCAATTTCAGTTCCTCTTTGCAGGCGTGTCCGGACACGTGCAGCGCTTCGAGCGATCCGTACATGACGCGCGCGCCTCTGCGGTACAGATTGTTGATGACGGTATAGATGAGTTTCTCGTTGCCGGGGATGGGCGAAGACGATATGACTATCAGATCCTTGGACCCTATCGACACCTTGTCGTCGCCGCTCGCCATGCGCGTCAGCGCGCTCATCGGCTCTCCCTGCGAACCGGTCGTGATTATGCACAGCTCGCCGGGAGCGTAACGGCGTATGTCCTCTATGTCCACGATCGTGCCGTCGTCGGCGCTCATTATACCGAGTTTGACCGCGATCGCGCTTATGTTCTTCATGCTTCTGCCGTTGAACGCGACTTTACGCCCGTATTTCTGGCATATGTTGATTATCTGCTGTATCCTGTTGACGTTGGACGCGAAAGTGGCGATTATTATGCGGCTGTCGCGGTTGCTCTCCACGATTCTCTCTATCGTCGCGCCGACTTTCTGTTCCGACATGGTATATCCGTCGCGTTCGATATTGGTCGACTCTCCGAGCATGAGTCGGACCCCTTCGTCGCCTATCTGCGCCAGACGGGGCAGGTCTATGCTCTCTCCGTCTATCGGCGTGTAATCGACCTTGAAGTCGCCGGTAAAGAACACCACTCCCACCGGCGTGCGCACCGCTACCGCATACGCGCCCGAAATACTGTGCGTGACCTTGACGAATTCCACCTCGAAGCAGCCTATGCTTCGCGTTTCCCCGCCCTTGACGGCGATCAGTTTGGGCGAAGTTATCCCGTGTTCCTTGAACTTGTTCTTGACAAGGGCAAGCGTGAGATCGCTGCCGTATATCTTTACGCTGTCCAGCCTGTCCTTGACCAGATAGGGAACTCCCCCTATGTGATCTTCGTGCCCGTGTGTGAGCACTATACCCTTGATCTTGTCCGCATTCTCGTCGACGTATGTGAAATCCGGCGTTATCAGATCCACGCCGGGAGTGTCGTACGTAGCGAACATACAGCCGCAGTCCACGATAAGCACGTTGTCGCCGTATTCTATCGCGGTCATGTTTTTGCCTATCTCCCCCACTCCTCCGAGAAACACGACTTTCAGCTGTTTGTTGAATCTTCTCGACATTTATCCTCCGCTTTGCGCACTTTTCGCAATCGAACGTTATTATACAAAATACATTATATAGAATATAAAGCAAAAAGTCAATTTTAATACGCCCATGTCGGAAGGTCCGAAATAAGCGTAAAAGCCGCCCGTAAGGCGACTTTTACGCATACCCGAACAAAGGTTTTCAGCGCAGTCCGAACGCGAGGGAACCTCCTGCGGCAAGCGCACGCGCGCCGTATTCCCTGCACTCCGCATAGGATTCGAGAGTGCCTATATCCGACCAGTAACAAGAAGTCCGATATGCCTTCATCTTCCCGACGAGCCGCGGGAACAGATCTTTCGCGAAGTCGTATTTCACGCCTTCGGGCACGAGGTCCATCACGCCCTGACCTATGCAGTATATCCCCATGCTGACCAGATCGGAATCGCTTTTTTGCGGTTTTTCTTCAAAACGCGTTATCGTTCCGTCGCCGCCCAAATGCACCACGCCGAAGCGGCTGACGTCTTTTACGCGCCTTACGGCAACCGTCACGGGAGCGCCGCCCGAGGCATGGACTCTTGCGAATTCGCCGTAATCTATATCGGTAAAAGTGTCCGCGCTCGCGACCACGAAGTCGCCGTCGAAAAACCCCGAAGCGGCTTTTACTCCGCCCGCGGTGCCGAGCGGCTCGTCCTCGTAAAAATAGGTGATATTCGCCCCCCATTTTGCGCCGTCGCCGAAATAATCGGTTATCGCCCGCGGCTTGTAACACAGCGTCACGGCGATATCGGTTATCCCTCCGCGTACGAGATTGCGCACGGTGTATTCCATGACCGGCATACCGCAAAGTTCGACCATGGGCTTGGGCAGTTTGTCGGTCAGAGGCCGCAGTCTGGAACCTCTTCCTCCCGCTAATACCACAGCTTTCATTTCATATCCTCCGAAGCGGAGATAGTGTGAGTGCGAATACGTTAAAATATTCGCAACGCACTCTAAAACTGTTGATAAAACGACCGGATTGGAGTATAATTGTTTTAATCATCTATTCAGGAGTTGTATATGAGAGTTTACAATTTTTCGGCAGGTCCTTCGATGCTTCCTCTCGAAGTGCTCGAAGAGGCGCAAAAGAGCTTCCTCGATTACAACGGCAGCGGCATGAGCGTGGCGGAAATGAGCCACCGCTCCAAGTGGTACGACGCCATTCACATGGAATGTCTTTCTCTTATCAGGGAATTGATGAACGTCCCCGACAACTACAAGATACTGCTCGTTCAGGGCGGCGCTTCGCAACAGTTCGACGCGATCCCCCTCAACCTTCTTACGAAAACGGGCAGAGCCGACTACGTGGTCACCGGCAACTTCGCCAAAAAGGCTTACAAGGCGGCGCTTCAATTCGGCGATATCCATCTGGCGGGCTCTTCCGAAGACAAGACCTATACGTATATTCCCAAAGAACTCGATCTGCGCGACGACACGGACTATCTGTACATAACCCAGAACAACACGATCTTCGGCACGCGTTACACCTCGCTTCCCGTTCCCAAAAGCGGCGTATTGGTGTCCGACGTGTCGTCCAACATCCTCTCCGAGGTCATGGACGTAAGCAAATACGGCGTGATGTATGCGGGCGCTCAGAAGAACGTCGCTCCCGCAGGCGTGACGATAGTCATCGTCCGCGAGGACCTCATCGGCGACGGCATGAAAGGCTGCCCGACTATGCTCAAATGGAAAACTCAGGCGGACGCCGACAGCCTCTACAATACTCCCCCGTGCTTCGCTATATATATGGCTATGCTCAATATGCGTCACCTCAAAAAGATGGGCGGCGTGAGCGAGATCCAGAAGATAAACGAATACAAGGCGGGACTGCTGTACGACTTCATCGACAACAGCAAATTGTACAAAAACTACGTTGTTCGCGAAGACCGCTCGATGATGAACGTACCGTTCGTGACCGGCGACAAGGATCTTGACGCACAGTTCGTCAAGGAGGCGGAACAGAACGGACTCGTATCCATCAAGGGTCACAAGCTCGTCGGCGGCATGAGAGCTTCCATCTACAACGCAATGCCCGTCGAAGGCGTAAAGAAACTCATCGAGTTCATGAAGAAGTTCGAACTCGAACACAGCGCGAACTGACGGAGGAAATATGTACGATATACTCAAACTCAACGAAATAAGCCCCAAGGTCACGGGCGTGCTCGGCACGGACGACTACCGCGTTTCCGCAGAATGCGAAATGCCCGACGCGATCATACTGCGCAGCTTCAATATGCACGACTACAAAGTCGCGCCCAGCGTAAAAGCAGTCGCCCGCGCGGGAGCGGGAGTCAACAACATACCGATAGACAAGATGACCGAAAACGGTATCTGCGTATTCAACACCCCGGGCGCGAACGCCAACGCGGTCAAAGAACTCGTGATCTGCTGTCTGATAATGGGCGGACGCAAGCTCGTACAAGGCATCAACTGGGTACAGTCGCTCAAAGGCGACGACGTCGACAAACAGGTCGAAAAGGGCAAGAAAGCGTTCATCGGCTGCGAGATCGAAGGAAAGACCCTGGGCGTAGTCGGACTGGGCGCGATCGGCAGACTGGTCGCCAACGCCGCGGTCGAACTCGGTATGCACGTGCTCGGATACGATCCTTACCTGAGCGTTGACGGCGCTCTTCTGCTGGACAAACACATCGAGCATATCACCGACGTGACGGAGCTGTTCGCCAAGAGCGATTTCATCACGCTGCACGTCCCCGCCACTCCCCAGACCAAGAATATGGTCAACGCGGAGAGCATCGATTCGATGAAAAACGGCGTCGTCATCGTGAACTGCGCGAGGGGCGAACTCGTCAACAACGCAGACGTAGTCGAAGCGGTCAAGAGCGGCAAAGTCGGCAGATACGTGACTGATCTGCCCAAAGCCGAACTGCTCGGATACGATAACATCATCACCCTGCCTCATTTGGGCGCTTCCACGCCGGAGGCGGAAGACAACTGCGCGGTCATGGCGGCAAAACAGCTCAAAGACTATCTCGAAAACGGCAACGTCGTGAACAGCGTAAACTTCCCGTCCGCGAAAGCTCCGAGAAATACGCCCTGCCGCATAGCGATCCTTCACAGGAACGTCGCCAACATGATAGCCACGGCTACGTCTTTCGTCGCGGAGGCGGGCATCAACATCAACAATCTCGTTTCGGCTTCGCGCGGAGAAGTAGGCTATATGCTGCTGGATATCGACGCGAAGATAGACGAAGGCACCGTCGCGCGCATGAGAGCGCAGGACGGCTTCATTTCCGTGAGAGTCTTCGACTGACAACCATACGATCAAAAAAGATCCCCTCGGAGGGGGTCTTTTTTTTGGCTTTCCGCATAAATCGCAAGACCGCAGGAACGCATTCTCGTCAGCTTTTCGGTATGATCGCACATAAATACAGAGAGAAACCGTATCGGCGCGAAGTACCCTTCGGGTCTTTGGGCGTAGAACGGATCATTAATTTCTTGCCGCGCGGCACATATGCAGGCGCCGTCGCATTTCGCGAACGCAGAAGGCACGGCGATCGCACGTCGCAACGCAAACCCGGCGTAATACGCACTCTCGCGCAAAATGCGTATTATATCGGGCGGGCGGAGTTTGACCTTGACACGTCCACGCCGATAATATATAATAAATACAAATAGGCTAGGCAAAAGCCGAGGAAGAATATGACGAAAAAACCCAGGATATTGCTGACTTACGTCGAATCCGGCAAGGGGCACAAGACCTCGATGCAGTCGATCGCGGACAGTCTGAAAAACAAATACGGAAGCGAACTCGAACTCATCGAGGACAACATAATGGAGCACAGTCCGATCACGCAAAAGTACGAGCGTTTTCTGACCAAACAGGTACAGAATACCAACTCGATGAAAGGGTTCGGTCCCTTTATGTTTTGGTTCATAGAGGTGATGGGGGCACAGAAATTCCTCAATTTTCTGTGCAAAACTCTGTTCCGCAAACCGTTCGACGAAACTCTGCTGGCGATAGATCGGCATAAACCCGACGTGATCGTCTGCACGCATTATTTTCTCACCTACTGCGCGATAGAATACAAGATACTGTTCAATCCGAGCGTCGAGATCGTCACCTACAATCCCGACAACAACGTACACACCTGGTGGGACGGCAGAGACGGCTGGTTCTTCGTCAACAACGAGTTCGCTCAGAACGAAGCCGTCAGAAAGCGCGGATTCAAGGCGGAAAACATTCGCCTTGTGAATTACACGAAACGTCAGGTGATAATGGACGCTACCGGCAGCAAAGCCGATTACCGCAAACGTTACGGTCTGCCGCAGGACAAATTCACCGTCATAATCGCCGACGGCGCTTACGCGCTCGGCGAAAGCCGCAAATACGCCAAAAAACTGCTCAAAACAAAAAAGCCCCTCACCATTCTATTCATAGCGGGAGAAAACGACAAAGTCTACCTCAAAATGGTCAAGGAACGCTATAAGCTGGGCAAAAAGGGCAAGACCAACATCACTCTCAGGGTCTATCATTTCATGCCCATGATACACGAACTTTATAAGGCGTCCGATCTTTTCATCACAAAGGCGGGGCCCAATTCGATACTCGACTCCGTGCTTATGGGTACTCCCGTATGCGTAAACTTCTGCCCTCAGCCTATGGAAAAAGCCGCATATATCCATTTCGTAAAAAAACTGGGCTGCGGCTTCGCTCAGTTCAAGGCATCCAAGATCCGTCCAACGGTCGAAAAACTGATAGACGATCCCTCGCTGTTGGACAAATACCGCGACAATATCGCCAGGATAGCCGCGTCCGAGAACGGAGCCGATACGATAGCGGACTTTATCTACGAGAGAGCCTTGGCTAAAAAGGAAAACGAACGCTGTGCGGAACATTCCGCTTCGGAAACAAAATAGGCCATGGCAAAGACGAACTGGGACGCCGTCCACGAAAAACTCGAACGGCAGGGAAAATTCGACGAATATACCACTCCCTACAATTTCGACCACACAATAAAAGTGGACGGAAATTACGTTTATATAAACCGCAACGTATTTTTCCGCGCTTTCAGCGCGTTCATACGCGGACTGCTCTTCGTCGCAGGTCCGCTCGTAACGAAAACCGCGTTCGGCTGCAAGGTGAAAGGCAGAGAAAACTTCGACGCCGTCAAGGATACGGGCTGCTTTTCCGTTTCCAACCACGTCAATTATCTGGACAACCTAATGCTGCGCCAGGCGATCGGTCTGCGCAAGCGTTTCTACATCACCGTCGCGCCGCACAACAGCAAATCGGGATTTTCGGGGCTGATCCTGCGTTCGGGCGGCTGTCTGCCCCTTCCCTCGGAAGGCTCGGTGTCGGCAATGCGCAACATGAACGGAGCGTTCAAGGAACTGCTCGGTAAAAAGCGCATGATCCACTTCTATGCCGAACAAGCCATGTGGCTCAACTATCCGAAACCCCGACCGTTCAAAAACGGGCCATTCCACTTCGCCGTCAAATACGACGTGCCGATACTGCCCATGTACGTATGCTTTACTCCCGCTACCGGCGTGAGAAAGCTGTTCGGAGCGAAACTTAAAGCAACCGTTTACGTCATGCCTGCGGTGTTCCCCGACAAAACTCTGCCCGCAAAGGCTCGCGCAGAAGATATGCACATACGCACGCAGAGAGCGTACATAGAAAAATACCGCGAAGTTTACGGAGTGTCCGATCCTCTGATCTACGATATCGCCCCCGAATACTATCCTTCGCTCAACCCGGAAACTCTCCTTGCCTGCAAAATATCCGCCGAAACCGTAGGGCAAACTTTCGAGCCTGCCGCTTCCGACAAAGAAAGGGATCCCGTTTGAATCCCTTAGGCTTTTCTGAAAATCAAAATATAAGCGTCGGACCGCCGCGTCTTGCGGCGGTCCGACATTGTTTCGTTACCGACTTCCCCCGATATAAAGTGCTATAAGAAACAGGCTCACCATCAGCACGAAGAACCCCGCGACAGCCCATTTGCATATCTTTTTATTTAACTTATACTGCCGATCCGCTCTCGCTATCAACGCCTTTACGGCTTTCGTCAATTCTTCGTTATCGTTACGCTTTTCGGACGCGCCTGTCCCTTGCTCCGATACGGCGGTATCCTTTTTGTTTTCGTTTACGTCGGTTTCTTTACTCATATTTGCCTCCTTGGTTTCTCGTTGCATGCCGTCACAAACGGTGCGCAGACCTTATACTCCGACCGCTATCGACTCCGTTCGGTCGGTTAAACGCTCATATCCCACTGCATCGTTCTGTAAAATCCGCGCAACATTGCATTATCTCCTTCGCGCGCCACCGTATAGCTGTCGCCGTTCATGGGTCGCCCTTCAGCATAAGTAATCTCCACCGAGGGTGTCTCTCCCGCCGGCACGTACAGAACGCCGCTCACCGTAACGGTAACCTCCGAGCAGTACAGCAGCGACGGTACATCTATCGCCGCCCCGAACATTCCGTTGGCGAAATATTCGGTCACGGGGCCTTCCGAACCCGGGTCGGACATCTCGAAAGTTCCGGCGCCGCTGCCGCCGAAAGCGTCCCTCTGCATAAGCACCTCTCCCGTTCTATTATCGCCGAAGAACGTGCCTCCCGGCGCAATTATCAGCAACAGATCGGTATGACGCAGACCGCACGCGTTGTCACGCTGCACCGACACGCGGAACTCATACGAGTCGTATATCACCCCGTCGACCATGTCTTGCCCCGTAAAATAGATCACGGAATATTCTCTGCCGTATTCCGAGCTTACATCGATAGTCTTCGCCCCTTCCGGAGCGGCGGCGAACGCGATACCGTTGAAATCCGATACGTTTGCCGGCTGTCCGTCGGGTATGCGGAAACCTCCCGCGAACAGCGCGAATACGGTTATCGCACACGCCGCGACGACAGCCGCGACGGCGATCGCTATCTTCTTGCTTTTAGACAGTTGTATTTTCATACCTCCCTCCTATCGAAAATATTTTAACAAACTTAATTATATTACAAAAGTTGAAACGTGTCAAGGGCAAACAAAAGAGGGAGCTTTCGCTCCCCCGATTTGTCAGACCGTTTCCTCTTTCGGCGTCGGATCCTTTTCTTCGGGATCCTTGTATTCCTTACGCAAAAGCAGTTTCTGCCGCTTGCGTATGCGTTGTTTTTTCAGCTTCTGGCTGCCCGAGAACATTACGAGCAGCGCGGGCAGCAGTATCAGCACCAGTATGCCGCTTATTATAGCGCCGCGCGCGATAAGCATCGTGATCTCTCCGACGATACGGTTGCTCGTGACGAGCGATACGGAAATACAGCATCCCGCCAGTATCGCCACGGACGTGAGAATGGATACGCCGCTCTCTGTGAGTCCCTTGTATGCCGCTTGCTTTGCGGGCAAAGTGGCGAGATAATTCTTGAACTTGACGGTAAACAGGATCGCATAGTCCACCGTCGCGCCGAGCTGGATCGAACTCAATATGATGTACGCCATAAAGTTGATCTCCTGCCCGACGATGTAGCACAGAGTCAGGTTGATGAATATACCGAATTCTATGACAGCGATGATGATGGCGGACATCTTGACCGATCTGAGCGTGAACAGCAACACCACGAGGATGATGGCGACGGACACTATCGTGACAATGTTGAAGTCCGTGGGAGTGATCTCCTGCAGATCGCTGACCGCCTGCGACATACCCGTAATATAGTAATCGTCGCCGAAATACTGACCCAGGATCGTTCTTATATCGGTAAGAGCGGCGGACGCTTCGTCGGACTCCGCGTCGCAGTCGATCATTATCGTATACATGGTGTAGCCGTCGTTGAGGAAGCCCGTTATCATGGACAACGAACCACCGAAGGCGTCTCCCACCCCGGGCATATTGAGCAAAGATTCGATCATGGGATCGGACATCAGGTCGACAAGCGACGTACCGCTCTCGGGCAGCATCGTGAACAGCCCCATCACGGCGGTGACGTCGTGATCCATATTCTTGATATCTTCGACGAAACCGTACTGGGCGGCATAGCCCGTTTCCTCGTCCTTTTCCACCGGGACTATGACGATAACGGAGTTGCTCATCGTATCGACGACCTGCTCCACTTCGGACGGATTGGGATCTTCGTCGGTAAATTTGATATACGAAAGGTCGACTCTGCCTTGCAGGACCGCTACGGGGATGAGCAGCAGCAACGCGATCGCGACGATCGTCTTACGGTATGTGACGGCGAAGCCGCTCGACTTTTTGAACGTGGGCAGAAACAGTCTGTGCGTAGTCTTTTCCCTCGCCTTGTCGAGTATGAGCATAAGGCTGGGCTGGAGGAAAATGACCGTGAGAAGACTTAGCGCGACGCCCTTTGCGAGCACTATGCCCAGGTCAGCGCCGATCTCGAACTTCATGAAGAACAGCGCAAGGAATCCGCCCACCGTAGTCAGCGCGGAAGCCGCTATCGTCGAGAAGGTCTTGGGGATCGCCCTTTCCATGGCGAGACGGTTGTCGAGAGCCGTGCGCTTTTCCGCCTCGTACTGATGCATCAGGAATATCGCATAGTCCATGGACAGCGCGAGCTGCAACACCGACGACGCGGCGAACGTGACTACGCTCACGCTGGGCAGTATGATATTTGTGCCCATATTGATGAGTATGGACACGCCCAACGTCACCATGAATATGATGGGTTCCACCAGCGAAGTGCTGGTCAGAAGCAGTATGACGAACATGACGAGCACCGCGACGACGATATACTTGCCTATCTCGCCTATCGTGCTCATGAACACTTCCCTCGTTACCTGGCTGCTGCCGCCGAGAGCTACGTCGAAGCCCGCGTCCTGCACGCTCGTTTCGATATATTCGAGCAGATCCATCGCTTCGTCGGACGAACTGGGTACGCTGAGCTGCAACATCAACAGATAGGTGTTCTCTTCGGGGCAGAACATATCCTCCACCTCGGGATTAGTCGCTATCTGCTGCAATATCTCGGCAAGGCTCTCTTCCGTTATACCGTATTTATCCAACAGTCCCTGCGCTATCGACGGGATGGAAATATCGGCGTTCGCCATTTCGGCGATCGTGCCGTACCATATGACGGCTTTCAGACCCGGCCGCGAGGCAAAGTCGTCGGCGAACTCTTTCATTCTGTCGTACGTGAGCCCGTCTCCTCTGATACCCACTATCGCGTCGCCCTGCATACCGAAAGTCTCCTGCATGAAGTCCAGACCTTCGGTCATATCCATGCCTTCCGGCAGATACGAAAGGATATCGGAATTGACGTTTACGTAAAACATCGCGAACGTCGACGCGACTGCCAGGAGCAGGATCACGCCGAGGATCACAAGTCTATGTTTGACCAGAAACGCCGCGAACTTTTTCATACTTTTACTATATAACACGAAGCGGCTTTTGTAAACGTCTGCGACAGTCGTTTCGCAATGTTTTACATATAATTTACTCAGTGAGCGCGCTTCTTTCGCCGCATGGAGAAAAGCGCCCCTCACCTCCCTTGCGGCAAAAAAAAGGCCCCTCCCCAAAGGGAGAGACCCGTAACTCTTTTTGAGATCCTCTTACGCGAGTTTCGCTTCGAGAGCGTCGACCTGATCGGCAAGCTCCTTGGGGAGTTTGTCGCCGAACTTGGCATAGAATTCTCTGATGCCCTTGACTTCCTGCTTCCAGTTGTCCTTGTCGACTTCGAGCAGACCTTTGACGGTGTCGACGGTGATGTCGTCGAGACCTTCGATATTGATATCCTCCGCCTTGGGAACGAAGCCGATCGGAGTTTCGACAGCGTCTGCGGTGCCTTCGATCCTCTTGAGCATCCAGTCGAGGACTCTCATGTTATCGCCGAAGCCCGGCCAGATGAAGTGACCTTCGTCGTCGGTTCTGAACCAGTTGACGTTGAAGAACTTGGGCTGTTTGTCTTCGTCCACGGAAGCGCCCATGTCGAGCCAATGCTGCCAGTAGTCGCCCATGTTGTAACCGCAGAACGGGAGCATTGCCATCGGGTCTCTTCTGACGACGCCGGTAGCGCCCGCAGCCGCAGCGGTGGTCTCGGAAGCCATGATCGAACCTACGAACACGCCGTTGTTCCAATCCTTAGCCTGATAGACGAGCGGAGCGGTCTTCGCTCTTCTGCCGCCGAAGATGAACGCGCTGATCGGCACGCCGTTGCCGTTCTCGAACTCGGGGCTGATGCAGGGGCAGTTGACCGCGGGAGCGGTGAAACGGCTGTTCGGATGAGCGCCCTTCTCCTTGGAGGTCTTGCCGTTCCAGGGATTGCCCTTCCAATCGATGGCGTTCTCGGGCGGGTTCTTGTCCAGACCTTCCCACCAAACGGTGTTGTTCTCGAGATTGTGGCAGACGTTGGTGAATATCGTATTCTTCTTAGTCGCCGCAAGCGCGTTGGGGTTGGACTTCGCGTTGGTGCCGGGAGCGACGCCGAAGAAGCCGTTCTCGGGGTTGATCGCGTACAGTCTGCCGTCGGCGCCCTTTCTGATCCATGCGATGTCGTCGCCTACGCAGTATACCTTATATCCGTTCTTGCGGTAGCCTTCGGGCGGTATGAGCATCGCCAGGTTGGTCTTTCCGCAGGCGGACGGGAACGCCGCCGCCATATAAACGGTCTCTTTGTTGGGTTTCTCGATACCGAGGATGAGCATATGCTCTGCCATCCAGTTCTCGTTCTTGCCCTGATAGGAAGCGATGCGGAGCGCGAAGCACTTCTTGCCCAGAAGCACGTTGCCGCCGTAAGCGCTGTTGACGGAGATGATCGCGTTGTCCTCGGGGAACTGGCAGATGTATCTCTTCTCGGGATCGACGTCGCACTTGGCGTGAGTGCCTCTGACGAAGTCGTTGCTGTCGCCGAGAGCGTCGAGCACGTCCTTGCCGACGCGGGTCATGATCCTCATATTGAGTACGACGTAGATGCTGTCGGTGACTTCGATACCGATCTTGGAGAGCTTGCCTCCCACGGGTCCCATCGAGAACGGGATAACGTACATCGTTCTGCCCTCGTAAGCGCCGTCGAGTATGCCGTACAGCGTTTCATATGCCTTGGACGGCTCCCACCAGTTGTTGGTCGGACCGCAGTCCTCCTCTTTGCGGGAGCAGATGAAAGTTCTGTTCTCCACGCGGGCGACGTCGTTTTCCTTGGTGCGGTGCAGAAGGCATCCGGGCAGCAGGTCCTCGTTGAGTTTGATCATCTCGCCGGTAGCGATAGCTTCCGCGGTGAGCTTGTCGTACAACTCCTGGGATCCGTCGATCCATACGACGCTGTCGGGACGGCAGCGTCTGCGAGTCTGCTCTACAAACTCGAGCACTTGCTTGTTGGAAGTCAAATCTTTCATATAGATCTCCTTATAAAATATATTTCCGTTTATCGTTCCGACGCGCTGAGCGCGTCTTTATCGGCCCAAGCCGAAATCGTTAATATTATATCAAAGCGCGGACCATTATGCAATCGTTTGCCGAAAAAATGCGAAAATACGTATCGCCGCCGAAAGCGAGCCGCTTAATGCGCCGTCAACGGAGAAAAAATGCAAAATTTCGGTATTTTTAATTATAGTTTCACACGATCGGCGTATCATGTCAAATGTAGATAACGAAAACGGCTTTCGCCGTAGGGAGGTCTTATATGACTGAAAAGAGAGAGATATCTTATACAGCCGCGGCGAGCGCAGCGTCTGCGGCGATGATAACGCCGTTTCCGATCGCGGGAGGTATGTCGATATGACGAAGAGAAGATTTTCCGCCGCGGCGGCGGGCATTCTCGCCGCCGTCACCGTAATAGTAATGCTGTTCTGCTTTGCGGGTTGCAGCGGAGAGAACGGCAAGTCCGCATACGAGATCGCCGTCGAAAACGGATTCGAAGGCACCGAGACTGAATGGCTCGAAAGCCTGAAAGGCGAAGACGGCGCGGACGGCTCCAACGGACACGACGGAACGGACGGTACGGGAATAACCGTAAACGATCTGTACGAAGCGTATCTCGAATCGCACCCCGGCGCGACGATGGACGAATTTCTCGACGCGTATCTCGACGTGGATTATACGAACAATATCGCCGACGTCGCGAACGAGGCCATAAAATCCGGCGTGGCGATCACTGTCCGATCCAACGCCGCCACTTCGCTGGGTTCCGGCGTCATATACAAGCTGGACGGTTCCACGGCTTATATCATCACCAACTACCACGTAGTGTACGATACCCATACCCGATCGATCCCGACCGACGGCATATCCGTGTATATATACAACCGCTATTCCGAGCCGATCAAAGCCGAATATCTCGGCGGCACGTCCGACTACGACATAGCCGTGCTCCGCGCCACTTCCGACGTATTTGCGGACGAAACGCTCGTACAGGAGGCGAAAGTCGATACCGGCGAACCGCAGCTCGGCGAGATCTGTATCGCCGTGGGGACTCCCGAAGAGATGCAGTTCTCCGTCACGCAGGGCATCGTTTCCACCCAGTCCGAATACATCTATACTCAGGTCCTCGGCAGCAGCAGTCCCGCTTCCCGTATCAGAGTGTTCCGCACCGACACCGCTCTCAACAGCGGCAACTCGGGCGGCGGCGTATTCAACGCGCAGGGCGAACTGATAGGTATCGCCAACGCAAAGAGCAACGACACGAGCGTAGACAACATCTGCTATGCCATTCCCGCAGTCATCGCGGTCAATATAGCGGACAACATCATCGAAACGGGCGGCACGAGATATATGCTCGGCATAACGCTGACCAACGACGGATCGACGACGACCGTCTACGATCCGGACACCGGCACTATAGAAACCGTCGAAACGGTCACCGTGTCCGAGATAACTTCGGGCGGACTGTGCGACGGCAGCCTTCAGACGGACGACGTGCTCACCTCGATCGCGATAATACGCGACGGAGAGGTCGCGGACTCGTGCGATATATCGAGGGTGTTCAACGCGTCGGAATTCATGTTCAAAGCCAGGGCGAACGATACGATACGGCTCACGTTCACGCGCGGAAGCGAAACGATGAGCGTGGATATCGCATTGACGGCAGACAGCGCCGCAGAGCTGTAACTCATAATTCTCTCCCAAAGAAAAGAGAGCGCGTCCGCGCTCTCTTTTCCGTTATACCGGCGAAAACCGCAGTCATTCCGAACAAGGCAATCTGACCTTTTTCCCGTCGAAGACAACGGCTCCGTCGTCGGAGAGCCGTTTCATTTCCCTGACCATCGCGCTGCGGTCCACGCACAGATATTCGGCAAGACGGGTATGCGACATCGTGAGAGTGAACTCTCCCGCCGTTCCGCATTGCAGCGAAAAATAGTACAGCAGCTTTTCCCGCGTGGTGCGGCGCGACAAGAGCTGTATCCTTTCGCTGAGCGCAAGCGCTTTCTTCGCCATCAGTTCGAAAAGATTGGCGACAAGACGGCTGTGATGTTCGCACGCCTTTTCGCACCGCTTGGTGATCTGATCGTATTTGAGGAAAACGACCTCGCAGTCCTCGTCGCAGGTCAGCTTGACGTAATCGGCGGTGCCGCCGCAAAAACACAGGATCTCTCCGAAAATATCCCCCTCCCCGATCTCTTCGAGCAAAGTTTCGTTGCCGTTGATATCGGTACGCGTCATGGTCGCTCTTCCGCTGCGCATGACGCCGACTCTGCGGCGGCGGTCGTCCGAAAAATCGCAGATGAGCTGCCCCGCGCGATAGGACGCGAACTCGGCGCCGAAACATACCATCATGTCGCGGCACGAAGCGGGGCCGATCCCGTTAAACAGTTCTATTTTGGAAAAATCCATTTTTTCTCCGTTTTTGTTGCATTTGCAACACATATTCAGGTCAATAATATGATATATTATATTCGACGATAAGTAAAGCGATTTTACCGCTTTTCGGGAGGATTGATATGATAGACGTAAACGTAAGCAACGGAACGATCGACCAGAGCGAGATCGACGCGTATATCGCGTACGGCAGAAAGAAATACCCCGGCAAGAGCATCGTGGGGCTGGATATCAAACTGGACGGAGATTATGTTGATCTCAAGTACCGCTTCGCGACTCAGCCGTTCGAGAGGATAAGACGCATCACGGGTTATCTTGTGGGCACGCTGGATCGTTTCAACGACGCGAAACGCGCCGAAGAACACGACAGAGTCAAGCACAGCGTTTGAAAATAATCACCGCGTCGCCGTGCGATACGTTTGCACGGCGGCGTTTTTATGTTACAATATAAAAAAAGACACAAGGAGTTTTTTATGGCAGCGATAAAGATCACGGACAGAATATACAGCGTCGGGGTGCAGAATCCCGATCTGGAAGTCTTTGACATCGTAATGGCGACCGAATTCGGCACCAGCTACAATTCCTACATCGTCAAAGGCGAAGACAAGACCGCTCTTGTAGAAACGAGCCATGCGGACTTTTTCGACGAATACAAGTCGAACATAACGAGCGTGACCGATCCCGCAAAGATAGACTATATCATAGTCAACCATACCGAACCCGATCATTCGGGCGCTCTCGCGGCATTGACGGAGCTGTGCCCCAAAGCGCAGATACTGGCGACCGCGGTCGGCGCCAATTACCTGAAAAACATCACCAACAGATCCGACCTAGGCGTTCGTCCGGTAAAGGACGGCGAGGAACTCGATCTCGGCGGCGTCACGCTGAAATTCGTCGTAGCGCCCCTGCTGCACTGGCCCGACAGCATGATGACGTACTGCAAAGAGGAAAAGGCGCTCTTCTCGTGCGACTTCCTCGGCGCGCACTACTCTTTCGCGCCGATGCTCGATACCGAACTCAAAGATACGGAAGGTTACAGGCGCGCGTTCAAAGAATATTTCGACGCCATATTCGGACCGTTCAAGCCTTTCGTCGTTGCAGGTCTCGCCAAGATATCGGCGCTCGATATCGAATACGTCTGCAACAGCCACGGCCCCGTGCTGACCTCGGCGGGACAGCTCGGATACGCGGTGGCGGAATACGGAAAAATGAGCAGGATCGTCAAAAACGATCCCAAGAAAATACCCGTGTTCTATTGCTCGGCATACGGATGTACGGCGGCGCTCGCCGAAAAGATAAGAGAGGGCGTGCTTTCCGTCCTTCCGACCGCGGAGTGCAAGACGTACGATATCATCAAGCACGATCTCTCCGTACTTGCGGCGCAGCTCAACTCGAGCAACGCGTTTGCGATAGGTTCGCCCACGCTCAACGCCGACGCCGTGCCTCCGGTGTGGAATCTTATCGCGTCCGTCGACGCGATCAACATCAAAAAGCGTCCCGCGGCGGTATTCGGCTCCTACGGTTGGAGCGGCGAAGCGGTCCCCGCGATAGTCGCACGCCTCACCGCGCTCAAACTCAACGTGGTCGGCGAAGGGCTCAAAGCCTGCTTTGTGCCCGGCGACGCGGATCTGTCCAAAGCGTTCGAACTCGGCGCGCTGCTCGCGCAGAGCATCGCCTGATCCTAAACGGCGAAAAGGGAACGGCTCAACGCCGTTCCCTCTTTTATTTTTCGTCCGTCAGCTCATCCTTCGCATATGCGGCAGCGCGTATGCGAAAAACTTCTTATATTCCTCGCACTTGTCCAGATCGACGCGCTCCCGTTTGCATCCTCCTCCGCACAGGCGGAAATAATTGCATCGTTTGCATTTCTCGGGATAGACGCGCGACTCCTCTATAAATCCGACCGCCGTCGGATCGGCAGCCATCTGCTCGAAAGTCTTCTCGTTCACGTTACCCAGACAGTATTCGTCAAGACAGTAAAAGTCGCACGGATAGACCGCGCCGTCCCCCTCTATCACGAACTGACGGGCGCAGCCGCCGTTCATGCCGCACTGTTCGGCACGGCGGAAATTGGCGAGCGCGACGAAGTTGTCGAACTGGCGCACCGACGTATATCTTCCCGCCTTCATATCGCCCATGTAGAGATCGAAAGCCTTGCGCAGGAATCTTCCGTAAACTTCGGGCGTGAGCCACATCTCTTTCCCCTCCGCGTCGCCGTCCGTGCGATCCGCTTTTTTCAGAGGTTTGAGCACCGGAATGAATTGGAGGAAGCGAAAGCCGCAGTCTTTGTAAAAGCCGTATATCCTTTCAATATTTTCGGCAACGGGTCTCGTGAGCACGCAGAGCACGTTGAAATCCACGCGCTTTCGGGTCATGAGCCGCGCCGCCTCGATGACCTTATCGAAAGTTTCGTTGCCCTGCGCGTCCACGCGGAACGCGTTGGCTTGTCTGTCCCCGTCGAGCGACAATCCGACCAGCCATCCGTTTTGCGCGAAAATATCGCACCACTCTCCGTCGATAAGCGTGCCGTTGGTCTGCACTCCGACCGTGACGGGAGACCGTTTTACGTTGAGGCTTCCGATAAGCCTTGCCGCTTCGCGGAAAAACCCCTTGCCCGCCATAAGCGGTTCCCCGCCCTGGAAAGAAAGCGCCACGGGCGCGCCGTCGGCGTATCCGAATATTCTTACGAGCGCCGTCCTCAACGTATCCGTACTCATCATGCCGCGGAAAGGAAGCTCCCTGTCCTCGGACAGCGAGTGATAAAAACAATAGCGGCAGCGCAGATTGCACAGCGACGACGCCGGTTTGAACATCACGGATACGGCGGGCATGCTACAATATACCTCTGCGGTTGGTCTTCATCCCGTCGCGGAACGTTTCGAGCGCTTCCGACAGCTTTGCGGCGACGTCGGGATAGACCATCGACACATTGTACCCCTCTATCGGATCGAGATCCAGATTGAAGAGATAATTGTTGTAATACTGGTCGAAGAACGCCGAATTTTCCGACTGCACGCGCGAATAATACTTGAAATCGTATTTCTTTACGCCGCTCTCCGTTTCGACTTCGACGCCGATGAGCTGAACTGCCTGCGTTGAGCCTTTTTTCTGATAATACAGAGCCTCGTGCACCGCGGTATCGGGCGCGACCTCGCCCCTCCACAGAGCCGAAAGATCCGCCCCGTCTATTATTCTGTCGGTCGGCAGCAATACGCCGCCGTCACCGTCGGTAACTCCGCAAAGCGACAGTATCGTGGTAAACAGATCGAAATTCATGGACGACGAAGTTATCTTCGAGGTCGTATACGTCCGCGTGCTTCCGTCGCCGTAAGTCACGACAATGGGTTCTTGCAGACTTTCGTTGCCGCCTATTCCTCCCGCGGGATAACTGACCAGCAGAGGAACTTTCATCCCGCCTTCGAACGTCGTGTTCTTCCTGCCTCTGAGCGCTCCCGCCGCCCCCTCTCTGCCGGGGCCGTTGTCCGACGTGAATATCACCACGGTATTGTCGTAGAGCGTGCCGCCGTTCTCGGGGTCGGGAGTATTTTTCAGATAATCCAGTATCCTGCCCAGTTCGCGGTCGAACTCCTCTATGCAGTCGATATAGCTGTCGTCCGACGCGTCGCCCTTGCCGTTGCCGTTGTTGTCCGAATAGATGGGATAATGCGGCCACGGAGTCGTGTAGAACGTGCAGAACGGATTGCCCGCGTCCACGGAAGCACGTATAGAAGAGAGAATCTCTTCGGTAAACAGCTTAGTGGATTCGGACTGGTCGAGATTTTCGTAATGCGTGCGCACTTCGGTATGCGACGCTCCGCCCGGATAACCTTCTCCCGTATCGCGGACCCAGTTGTACGGCGTCATGTCGTTGACGTAATAACTTCCGTAAAAATAATCGAATCCCTGTTCGGTGGGAAGATACTCGCCGTAATCGCCGAGGTTCCATTTGCCTATACAAGACGTGTCGTAGCCCGCCGCCTGCAATACTTCCGCAAAGGTGATCTCGTCCCCGAGTATCCCGTCCACGTTGTTGAGGAACTGATACGGCCCGAAGAAGTGAGTCGGCGACCAGGGATCGCTCTCCACGGTCGTGGGGAAAACCACGTTGTCGAGCCAGCCTCTCGAAGAATATCTGCCCGTGAGCAGCGAGAATCTGGACGGAGAACACACCGGAGAAGACGCGTAAAAGTTTTCCATCATCACGCCGTTATCGGCTATGGAATCGATGTTCGGAGTATCGATCGTCGCGGGTCTGCCGCTCTGATAGCTGTACGCGGAAATATCGGCGTAAGCCATATCGTCCATCAATATCACGAGCACGTTGGGAGACCCCTTTTTCCTCTGTTTCACCGACGAGAGATATTCGTCGTGTCCTTCCCACATCCTGTCCACGGTCGGTCTTACGCGAAGGTTCATGAACAGCGCGTAAACGGCGCTTGTCGCTATCGCGAGCGCGAGCATCACGGGAACGATCGCCTTGCACGCCTTTCCGCTCAAAAACTTCTTCGCGACCGGTATCAGGGCAACGAACGCCACGGGGAACAGACAGAGAACGAGGTTCCACCAAAGTCTTTTTCCGAAAGATTCCGCGCTCCAGATCAGAAAATACAGAAATATCCCCGCATAGACGGTGAGAAACGCCGCATATGCGTATTTGCCCACGGGTCTTCCCTTTGCCGACCTCACCAACATGAAGACGGCGGTCGCTATGGCGAGTACGAGCGCGGGCAGCGCCAGAAAATTGAATCCCGACGCCAACAGAACGAGCGTGAATACCGCGTCGATACAGAGCAATATTATTCCCGCAACGTCCCTGCGGCTGCGCTTACTTTCCGTCGCGCCGGAAGACTCGGCTTCGAGCGTTTTTTCGACTTCTGCCATTTCCTTATCCATAACTCTCCCCGTCGCGCGTTGCGCGCGCAGTTTTTTTCATTGTAACATACGGCGGAAGAGATTGCAACCGCGTATTCCGAGCCTTAGCCGCCGCGTTACACAAAAAGACCTCTCCGTCGGAGAGGTCCGTTTTTCGGGATCGCCGTATTCGGCGTTCAGTTTTTGCCCGCCATTCTGTCGGCGAATTCGAGCACCTTGCCCGCTATGCCGCTGCGATCGATCACTTCGTCGAACCGTATCCGCTTGTCTTTGAGCGCGGCGATCGGTTCGGGTATCTCCTCTCCCGTAAACGACGCCAGTTTCTTGCAGTCCTCGAACGCGTCTTTATCCTTCTTGCTTCCCGTCAGAGCGTTGTAAACGTCCGCGGCGAATTTGAACGCGCTCGCAGTCGAAACTATGACGGTCGGACATTCGTCCTCCGGGCAGGCGTTGTTGTATTCGCACCAGACGTTGTACGCGACGGCGGTGTGGGTGTCCATGAGATAGCCGTAAACTTCCATGCTCGCGTCTATCGCGGACCTTGTCGCGTCGTCGTCGGCATATCCGACTTCGAACAGCGCGCCCATACGGTTGCGCTCCGCCTTGGTCACGGTATAACTGCCGTCCTTTTTCAAAGCCTCCATTCGCTCGGCGATCAGTTTGTCGTCGCGGTCGCTCATCTCGAAAAGAAGTCTTTCCAGATTGGAGGATATCAGTATGTCCATAGACGGGCTTATCGTCTTGTGGAAATCGCGTTTGACATCGTATTTGCCGGTCGTGAAGAAATCGGTGAGCACGTTGTTGACGTTGGACGCACAGATCAGCTTATTGACCGCAACGCCCATACGCATGGCGTAATACGCCGCGAGGATGTTGCCGAAGTTGCCGCTGGGAACGCAGAAGTCGACCTTGTCGCCGAGCTCTATCCTGCCCTCGTTGAGCAGGTCGCAGTACGCCGAAACGTAGTAAGCTATCTGCGGCACCAGTCTGCCCCAGTTGATGCTGTTGGCGGAGCAGAGTTTGAACCCTCTCTCGTGCAGGAGCTTTCCCATCTCCTCGTCGGCAAATATCGCTTTGACCGCGTTCTGCGTGTCGTCGAAATTGCCTTCGATCGCGCATACGCAGACGTTGTCTCCCTCCTGGGTCATCATCTGCTTTTTCTGCATATCGGACACGCCGCCCGTGGGATAGAACACGATTATATCCGTACCTTCTACGTCCCTGAACCCTTCCAGCGCCGCCTTGCCGGTATCGCCCGAAGTCGCGACCATTATGAGAGATCTGTCCTTCTCCCCCACTTTGCGGCGAGCCGCCGTGAGCAGATGGGGAAGCATCGTCAACGCCATATCCTTGAAAGCGCAGGTGGGGCCGTGCCACAGTTCGAGCACGTAAAGTCCGTCGTCGATATTGACGAGCGGACACGGATCGCCGTAAAATCTGGCGTACGCCTGTCTGGTGTAGGACAGCAGTTCTTCGTACGTGAAATCGGTGAGATAGAGCGACATTACGTATGCCGCCCTCTCGGGATAATCCATCTCGCAAAGCGTGCCGAAGTCCTTCTCGCTCAGTCGGGGAAAACTCTCGGGCACGTAGAGACCGCCGTTGGGAGACAGCCCGTTGACTATCGCCTGCGCGCTGTCTATCGCGACGGACTTGTCGCGTGTGCTGGTATATTTCATAAGATCTCCGTGATCGGATGACCGATCAGATAATTTTGTATTTCATCAGATAATCGGGCAGATCGTCCGCCGCCGCGCTCACCGTAACGGTAGCCGAGACCGCGAATTTGTCGGCAAGTTCGGCTATTCTCGTGTAGAATCCCTGCAAATCCTTGGGAGGCAGTCCCGTGATGCGGCTCACTCCGTCTATGTATATGTTGGTCAGATCGCTCCTTCCCGCCATTACTCCGCAGACGAACGCTTCGAGCGCGGTCGGATCCTTGATCCCGTATTCCTCCACGTTGACGAACTTGACGTTCCTGTCCACGTCGTACATATACCTCTCCGTGTCGGAAACGTACACGCAGTCGCCCTTGGCTGTCTTGACGTCGGCATTCGCCTTCTCGATGATACGTGTGGTCTTGCCCGAGCCTTTCGCCCCGCATATGAGTATAAGCATTTTTATACCTCCGATATTTTATACTTATATTCTACAATATACGGGACCGGTTTTCAATAGACTTTACGAAAATTTTATCCGTCGAAAACCGTCAGTACGACTTGACCACGAGCCTCTTGTGCAGTTCGGGATCGAGCGACATTATGATCTGATCGAGCTCGTCGTCGCCCATATACGTGGTGCGTCCGTCCTCGTATTCCTTGTCCACTCTCTCCTTGACCGAAACGACGATGCCGTCCCGTTTGTTCACCTTATGCCCTTCGGGAAGAGAATAGAACGCGTTCATCCAATACGCGATCCCCGCAAGTCCGCTGTGCGCGTCCACGGAAACGAGCGGCGGCTTTTTGAGCAGTTTCTCGGTATTGAAGATGTTGTATATCTCCTCGTCTTTGAGCAGACCGTCCGCGTGCACTCCCGCGCGGGTCGTATTGAACGACTTGCCGACGAACGGCGTCTGCGGCGGGATTATGTATCCGAGCGAATCTTCGAAATATCTTGCGATATCGGTGATGACCGTAAAGTCCATTCCGTCATCCGTGCCTTTGAGCGACGCGTATTCGATCGCCATCGCTTCGAGAGGGCAGTTGCCCGTCCGCTCTCCTATGCCGAGCATGGAACAGTTGACCGACGAACAGCCGTACAGCCACGCCGTGGTCGCATTGGTGACGACCTTGTAAAAGTCGTTGTGTCCGTGCCACTCGAGCAGCTCGCTGGGCACCTCGGAATAATATTTGAGTCCGCTTATTATGCCGGGCACGCTGCGCGGCAGAGTCACGCCGGGATAGCTGATGCCGTACCCCAACGTATCGCACGCCCTTATCTTGATATCGATGCCGCTCTCATGGCGCAGCTTCATAAGTTCATATGCGAACGGCGCGACAAAGCCGTAGAAATCGGCGCGGGTGATGTCTTCGAAGTGGCAGCGCGGCACTATGCCCTTTTCCAATGCCTTTTTGACGATGGTCAGATACTTTTCCTTGGCTTGTCCGCGCGTCATGTTCATCTTTTTGAAGATGTGATAGTCCGAACAGCTGACCAGGATACCAGTCTCCTTTATCCCCATCTGTTTGACGAGTTCGAAGTCCTTTTCGTTGGCTCTGATCCAGCTGGTCACCTGAGGAAAATCGTACCCCAGCTCCATGCACTTTTCGACCGCCTTGCGATCCTTTTCGGTATAGAGGAAAAATTCGCTCTGACGGATTATACCCTTTTTGCCGCCGAGTTTGTGCAGAAGTTTGAACAGCTCCACTATCTGCTCCACGGTGAACGGGGAAGTGGACTGCTGACCGTCGCGGAACGTAGTATCGGTGATCCATATTTCCTCGGGCATGTCCATCGGGGTCTGCCTGAAATTGAAAGCTACCTTTGGCACGCTGTCGTAATCGAAAAGATCGCGGAACAGGTTGGGTTTTTCCACATCCTGCAAAAACGGCTTCCAGTTGCTTTCCAACAACAGATTTTTGTCTTGGCTGTACTTGATCATATCACTGCCTCTCAAAAGGTTTTTTTCTATGTGCCGGACTCATTCTCCGCCCGCGAGCATCGCGTCCTTGTCCGCAAGCGCGAGCGCGTCGAGCATCCCGAACAGATCCCCGTCCAGGAAATCTCCGAGCGAATATTCGGTCCTGTTTATCCTGTGGTCGGTGACCCTGCCCTGCGGATAATTGTACGTCCTTATCCTCTCGGAGCGGTCGCCCGTACCAACGAGCGAACGCCTGTTGGCGGCGTATTCGCTCTCTTTCTTGCTCTTGTAATAATCGTAAACGCGCGATTTCAGCACCTTCATCGCGCTTTCTCTGTTTTTCGCCTGCGACTTCTCGTCCTGGCAGGTCACCACTATCCCCGTGGGCAAGTGCGTGATCCTTATCGCGGACTCGGTCTTGTTGACGTACTGTCCGCCCGCGCCGCCGCTTCGGTAAGTGTCTATTTTGAGATCCTTCTCGTCTATCTTTACGTCCAGATCGCCTATCTCGGGCATGACCGCCACCGTCGCCGTGGAAGTGTGTATCCTGCCCTGGGATTCGGTCTCGGGCACGCGCTGCACCCTGTGCACGCCGCTCTCGTATTTCAGACGGCTGTACGCGCCCTTGCCCGTGATCATAAAGACCGCCTCTTTGACTCCGCCCAGATCGGTGCGGCCGATGTCTATCTCACGCACTTTCCAGCGCATACGTTCCGCAAAACGGGTGTACATCCTCAGCAGCACCGCCGCGAAAAGTCCGGCTTCTTCGCCGCCCGCTCCCGCGCGTATCTCGACGATAACGTTTTTGTCGTCGTCCGGGTCTTTGGGCAGCAATTCGTATTTGAGTTCCTCTTCCAGTTTCTCTCCCGCGGCGAGCGCCGAGGAAAGCTCCTCCTTCGCAAGCGCGGTCATATCCTTATCCGAACCGTCATCGATAATCTCGCGGCATTCCGCAACGGTCTTTTCGTTGGCGAGCCACCGCTCGTACAGCTGCACGGCAGGCTCGATCGCGGATCTTTCCTTGACCGCGGCGCGCCACTTTTCCGTATCGGCTATGACCGCGGGATCGGAGACCTGTTCGGTCAGTCTGTCGTATTGTTCTTTGAGTTGTTTCAGTTTCTCCCACATAATCTCGCCGCGATCATTCTCTCCTTGCCTTCCAGATCCCTGACGATCTTCGTCCGAAACCCGCGAAGCATGGCCGCTACCGCCTCCGCCTGTCCGTCCCCCGTTTCCAACAACAGATATCCGCCGTCTTCCAGATAAGACGGAGCTTCGGCGGCGATGCGTCTGTAAAAGTCCAGACCGTCGCGCCCCCCGTCCAGAGCCATTCTCGGCTCGTGGTCCTTGACCTCGCTGTCCAGCCCGTCTATATCCTCGGACGGGATATACGGAGGATTGGACGCTATGAGCCTGAACTTGCCTTCTATGCTCCCGAACAGATCGGATAGTACGAATCTCACGTCGGCGGCGTTGTTCCGCGCGTTCCTCTCCGCGACTTCCAGCGCCTTTTCGGACAGATCGCAGGCGGTGACGCAAGCGCCCGACTCCTTTGCGAGATAAACCGCTATACAGCCGCTTCCCGTACAGAGATCCAGAACGCTGTCGCCGCGGCGGCACAGCGACGCCGCCATTTGCGCCAACTCTTCCGTTTCCGGCCTAGGACAGAGCACGTTTTCGTCCACTTCTATCCTGTATCCCGCAAAATCGGTGTATCCGAACACCTGCCACAGCGGTTTTCCGGTAGCGCGCTCGCGTGCGAGCGACAACATTTTTTCCGCATCCGTGTCGGATATATCGCCGATAAGCCCCAGTTCGCCGCGCCGTTTCCCGAGCGCTTCGCAGGCGATCCAATCGCTTTCGCTGCCGTCCGCAGCGACCCCCGAGAGCATGCCGCAAACAAGATCCAGAGCGGCTTTCAGTTTCACTCTCCGCTCTCCGATCCGTCGCTTTTGTCGGCATCTTCCGTGTTTGTCTGCGCGTCCGTTCCGACGTTCGCGCCCTCATCGTCGTCGGACGCGTCGGTCTTTTCACCGCTCTGCCGCGCTTCGGCGCGCTTTTCCTCTTCGGCTTTCGCACGTTCGGCATCCGGATCCGCCTCTCCTCGTGCGATCGCTTTCATCAGTTCGAGTTTCGAGCTCTTGATATGGCTGACTTTGGTCAGCTCTTCTTCGTTCACCGCAAGCACGGCGCTCATTATGGCGTGCGCGCGGGCGGTATCGCCGCCGCACAGCTCGACCATTTCCTTTTCGACCTTGTGGAACAGCAGCTTGGTGTCGAAGCGCAGTTCGGGCAGATTCGGATCGGCGTCCATCGCCTGCACGGTCTTGAACGCCGCGATCGCGACTTCGACCATATCGTCCTGAGGCTGGCGCGTAGTCAGCTTCTGCAACGCAAGCCCGGGGGCTTTGAGCATTCTCACGAATTTGTTATCGAACTTTGCGAGGAACTTCAGTATCTCGTAACTTATGCCCGCCACGACGGGTATAAGCGCAAGACGGAGCACGAGCCTCAGCCAAAGCTGTTCCGACCAACCCGTCAGAGAAAATACGAGCACGCTTATCACCATGGTGATGAACATGAACGTCGTACCGCACCTGTCGTGGATCGTTGTCATTTTCTGCGCGTTCTCGACCGTCAGTTCGAGCCCGTGTTCGTAACAGCTTATCGTCTTGTGTTCGGCGCCGTGATACATATAGGTGCGGCGCACGTCTTTCATAAGCGCCGTCAGCGCGATGTAGCCGACGAATATCAGCATACGTATCGCGCCCTCGAGCAGGTTCATCCCGATCTGAACGCCTATATTAGCGGAAGTGTCGATCCTGAACAGTTCCTCGATTCCCGTCACTATCAGCTGCGGCAAAAAATAAAACAGCACGAGCGAAAGCGCCACGCCGAGCACTACCGCAAACGCCATGACAACGCTGAATACGTCCAGTTTGAACGTCTTGGCGAACCACTGCTCCGCCTTGCTCGGCTGAGTTTCTCCGTCGAAGACTTCTCCCGATCTCAGCAGAGTGCCCACGCCGACGAACATCGTGGATACGAAATTGAATATGCCGCGCAAAAACGGCGTGCGGAAAAGAAAATTTTTGTCCTTGGTCGGTTTGACGTATTTGCTTTCAACGACGATATTGCCTTTTTCGTCGCGCACGGCAGTAGCGATGCTGCGCTCTCCGCGCATCATCACGCCCTCGATCACCGCTTGTCCGCCTATTGAAGAACTGCGTTTTCTCACCCGCCGACCTCCTAAAAAATATGGTGCAAGATAAGCTCTTGCACCATCTCGTCCCTGTTACAGGCTGTAACGCTTCTTGAACTTATCGACTCTGCCGCCCGTATCGACCAGCTTCTGCTTGCCGGTATAGAAAGGATGGCACTTGTTGCAAACTTCGACTTTTATCACGTCGGTGTCCTTGGTAGTGCCGCAGACAAATTTCGCTCCGCAGCTGCATTGGACTACGACGTCGTGATACTTAGGCTGAATGCTCTCTTTCATGTCGTTCACCTCGCTTTTCTTTTATGCACACACCATTATACGCATAAATAAAATATTAGTCAAGCAAAATCGTATCCGAAAATCGCGTCTGCCGCGGCGCCCCGTCGGCTATTCGCCTTATCCGTTCCGCTTGCCGTCCGATCCTCTTTCCGTATCGCCCTCTCCGTCCCCTTGCGGATCCTCTTGACAAAGCTCGTTTACGCCAAGGGGCTCCTCGTCGGATACTTCCTCTTCGGCGATATCTTCTTGCGCTTTTTCGGACGCGGCGGCGTTTTCCTCCGCTATTTCGGACTTTCTCTCCCCTGCGGCTGCGCGTTCCGCGATCGCGCGGATCAATGCGTCGGCGTCGTACGGTTTTTCCTTGGATCTTCTGACCGCTCCGACTACGAGAGTGACCGCAAGCAATAACGCGATGGCTCCGCTTACGTAAGTCACCGCCTCCGCTCTCAGATCCCACGCCATAGCGACAAACTGGACCGCCATACACTCGCACAGCGCGACTTGCAGGCAGAAGACCCCGTTTGCGTCGCAAAGCTGCGTCAATTCCTTAATTTCTTTACCCGCGGAAAACGGTACGTTCGCTTTTATGCAGAACGCTCTTTCCGCCCTCTTTTCCGAAGCCGTCGGAGCGTCCTTGCCGTACAATACGCCCGCAGCGACCGCCGTTACCGCCGCCGCGACCGCAAGCGCCGCGGTCACGATCGCCGCGATCACGCTCAACGTCGTTATATCGGCTACGGATCCGAACATCCGCATCAGAATAAAATGTGCCGCATAAGTAAACGCCGCGCCGACTACGGCTATGAGCAGCAGCTTCGCCGACGCATACGCGTATTTCAGTCTTTTGTGTGCGAACTTCATCTTCGGCGTCCGTCGGGATCAACCGAGATCGGCGGTTATACGTTTGAGATACGCGGACAGCCCGTCGCGCAGACTTGCATCTCTGAGCGCGTATTCTATCGTCGCCTCGAGGAAGCCCTGTTTGTCGCCCACGTCGTATCTTCTGCCCTCGAAATTATACGCGTAAACGCCGGTGGAAGCCGCCATCATCTCTATGGCGTCGGTGAGATAGACCTCGCCGCCTTTGCCGGGCTTCGACTGCTTGATGAGATCGAATATATCCGGAGTGAAGACGTATCTGCCTATGCTGGCGAGCCTAGACGGCGCCGTTCCCGGATCGGGCTTTTCGACGATCTGCCTGACCTCGGAATATCTGCCCTTTACCGCGCCCGGTCTGACTATGCCGTACTTGGACGTCTCCTTTTCGGGAACTTCCTGACAGCCGAGTATCGACTTGCCTGTATTTTCGAATGCCTCGATAAGCTGTTTCAGGCACGGCTTGGCGGGATTGTAGACTATATCGTCCCCGAACATGACCGCGAACGGCTCTCCCGCGATAAACGCCTCCGCTTCCAGCACGGCTCTGCCCGAGCCGTTCATCTCCTTTTGCCTTACATAGTGGATATGCGCCATATCGGCGATATCCCGTATCATTTTCAGATATTCTTTCTTGCCCTGTCTTTCGAGTATCTGCTCCAGCTCCACGGCTATGTCGAAATGGTCCTCTATACACTTCTTGTTCTTGCCGAGAATGATAAGTATCTCTTTGACTCCGCTCGCGACCGCCTCTTCAACCACGTATTGCAGCGTCGGCGTATCGACGATGGGCAGCATCTCCTTGGGAAGCGCCTTCGTAGCCGGCAAAAATCTGGTCCCGAATCCCGCGGCGGGAATAACAGCCTTTCTTACTCTTTGCATACCTCTCCTCGTATCAGCGTATTACGCTGTTATTATATGTATAATCATACTATCAAATCGACCGAATTTCAAGCCCAATCGACCATTTTGTCTTTTTTAGGACAAACACGTCGGTTTTTGACTTATTTTGTCGCGCGTCGGTTCCGTTCCCCTCTTGATCGGAACGCCGTTTTCCGCGCCCGTTCCGCAAACGACGGATCCGTCGCGGGCAGCGTATCTGTCGATGAGAGCCGCCGCGGCGCACTACTTTCCTTTACGGCAAGCCCGCAAAGCTTTTGCGGGATAAACGGCAAAGACGCGCAGGCGCGAAACCGCGCGTTAACGCGCGCCGTACCGATATGCCGATATCCCTCTCTTCCGCCCCGTACAACTCGCCCGGCGCCGACAGTTCGGCTTTCAAAACGAAACGGCGGTCGAACGTATCGACCGCCGCGTATCCGTCAAAAAATAAGCGTTTTAAGACACTATGCGCCCGTCGTCAAGACGGATTATATTGTCATAATCGTGTACTATCCTGGTATCGTGCGTCACGACCACCACGGTTTTGCCCGACTTGTTGAATTCGCGCAATATGCTCATGACCTCGTCCGCGTGTCCTTTGTCCAAAGAACTGGTCGGCTCGTCCGCCAGGATTATATCGGGATCGTTCACCAACGCGCGGGCTATGGCGACGCGCTGTTTTTGTCCGCCCGACAGCTCTTTGACCTTTTTCTTCAACAGATTGCCTATGCCGAGCTCTTCGGTTATGTCGCCGATGCGCTTTTTCCATTCCGACCTGTGGAATTTCCCGCTGTAAAACAACGGCAGACGGATGTTGTCGTAAACGCTGTCGTTGGGCAGCAGTCCCAGCTGTTGCAATACGAACCCTATCCTGTCGCCTCTCAGTTTCGCTCGGGCGGTGTCGTTTTTCGGATCGACCGTTTCGCCGAAAAGTTTCACCTCGCCCTCGTCGGGCACGTCCACGCAGCCTATCATGTTAAGCATAGTGGTCTTGCCGCACCCCGACACGCCGACTATCGCCGTACTCGTCCCTTTCTCCAACGCCAGATTGACGTGATCCAGCGCGAGAACTTCGTTGCTCTTGTTCGCGTTGTATCTGCGAACTACGTTTATCAATTCTATTTCGGGCATTATCTCCCTCCTATCAGATCGAGTATTTTTGTTTTCGCTATCCGTATCGCTCCCGCGGCGAATATGACCGCTCCGGTCGCGAGTATTGCCAATATGCCTTTCCAGACGTCTTCGGGCGCCATTTTCAGCATCTCGCCGTCCGTTACGAGCGTACTCAGGACCGCCGTAGTCAACGCCGCCAAGGCTGCGCCGCTCAAAGTCCTTATCGCCTCGCACGCCATAAGATCGCGGCGGGTCGCTCCGCAAAGCATCGTTACGCCGAGTTTTCGGCGGGTGACCTCGCCGGCGCTTACCGAAAAGGTTATCGCGATTATCGCGGCGCCTGCCGTCATCATATAGATGAAATATACGTTCGCCCCTATCATGGGCTGAGTATCGCTGACGTATCCGTCGAAAGTTTCTCCCATGCTTCTGAGCCAAAGGCCGTACTTGTCCGCTATATACGAACGCTTGTCGGGATCGATGCCGACGGTATAACAGCTTTCGGCGGCGTCGCTTCCCAGGTCGTCCACACAGACCGTGATTCTACGGACGCCTGCCTCTATGAACGGACCGACATACGAGTTTTCGCTGCGGTCGGAATTGTAGGAATTGCGCTGCGTCCGTCCGCTCACGTTCAGACCGCCGTCATATCTGCACACACCCACGACCGTCGCCGTGAACGCCGTATCGCTTCCTTTCAACACCGGAAACTGCGACCCCACGGGGTATTCGTCCGCCATTGACTCGGGCACTATCGCCTGAGGTCCCGACCCGTCAAACCATTCGCCTTCCGCAAGAGGCAGCCAAAAGACCTCGGTCAGCGGAGTTTCGATAATGGTATAATAGACGCCTTCGATATCGGAAAAAATGGTTTTGCTCCTGCCGTAAACTTTTATATCCTCGTCCAGCAGCTCCGCATTTTCGATCTCGTACTCAATGTTGTATATGTCGTCCATCATGTCGTCGGAATAATACGCGTAAACGTCGTCGTCCACATGGACTTCAAAGATGTTGCCCGATATATTGACGGTCAGGATACCGATCACTGCCAAAAATACCGTGATCAGAAGATACAGCCACCAAGACCGCCGCAGATCTCCGAGCAAACACCTCCTTAACATCCCTCAGTCCCTGTTGATGCGGAATACTCTGTTCACGGACATCTGTTTGCCCAACGTGACCGCCGTTGCGACAAAAGGCACTATCGCCGAGAATCCGCACGAGTAGCCGAAAGTCTTGCCGTCGAGATATACGTGTTCGTTCATTCCGAGAAGATACACGCTCGAATTTATTATCGTGTCCGCCAAAGCGCCTACGGCTATGCCGACCGCGAATATCAGAACGGATTCCACTATCACGCATATCACTATATCTTTGCGGGTAGCGCCCAAAAGCCTTGCCGTCTGTATCCTTATATTGCTCGCTTTGAAATAAGCGCCGTATACAAATCCCATACAGAGAGCCATGACCAACGCCACGCACACGCCCAGTCCCGACCACAGCCCCGACGAATTGGGATCGGTCATCATTATCTTGAACATAAACGCCATTATGGAGAACGAATACGCTATCGTCAGTACCATGGCGCACATCACGGGAAAAAGCTGTTTGAAATTGTTTTTTATTCCGCTGAATACAAGCAAAAGTCCTTTCATAAAGCCGCCCTTCCGAATATCGGATTTTTATAGCAAACCGGCAATGCCGTCCCTTTCTCCTTGTTCATTATAACTCCTATATTTATACTTTTCGTATTTATTTTACCATAGCCGTACGGTAGTGTCAAGACAAAATTTTTTGCCCGTCCGCAAACGACACCTTCGCTATCTGCCGTTTATCAGATCGAGTATTTTGGTTTTCGCTATCCGTATCACGCCCGCGGCGCATATCACCGCACCCGTCGCGAGTATCGCCAACACTCCCTTCCATATGTCCTCGGTCGCCATTTTCAGCATCTCGCTCTCACCGAAAGTCGTGCCCAGTACCGCCGTCACCGCTATCGCGATCACCGCGCATACCGCGCCGCGTATCGCCTCGCAGATCATGAGATCCCGCCGCGTCGCTCCGCAAAGCATGGTCACGCCCAGCCTGCGGCGGTTCACCTCTCCCGCGCTCACCGATACGGTGACCGCAACGACTATACATCCCGCTACCATGGCGTACAACATATATATGTTAAGCGCGATAAACGGCTGC
>DVKK01000020.1 GCA_018716085.1 Candidatus Ornithoclostridium excrementipullorum
AAAGCCTTATATTTGCAGTTTTCCTATTTTATATGGCCCTTATTAAGATAAACCGCAAACCAAAGAAAATATTATAAAGCTCTGCTAAGAGATTTAGGTAAATAATTCCAAGGCGATAGAAGACAAATAAAAAGTGCTGAAGATATATAATCTTACAATGCTTAACAAATAAAATTAAAACTTGTATGTTCAGGAGTTAAAATTATTATTTTGCAACTATGATGGAAGACGATAATCAATTTTGTCATGTGGATTAAAAATGTAATGATTAATAATTATTTTATTTTGACTGAGGAAAAACATCGACACTGTAAATTTGCTAGTGATAGCAAAGTGTTCAAAGAGAATCTGACAGAATTAAAAGTATGATATGGACATAAATTTTTGCAAGCGGGGCAGCATGACGCATCGCAACATTGCAGTTTCTTTATTCAGTTTATCCGCTAATTTTAAAAGTGCATGCATTTGCTTTGGAAGCGTATCGCATCAGAAAGTCTGTTTAACCCGTCATTTATGTGGGATTTGATAAATGTTAATCTTCTGTTCAATTTTAGCAAAATTTTGTTGAAATAAACAGTGTTTTATGATAATATATTTATATGATTTCAAGGATTGGGTGTAAGATGTTTAGGGAGAGGGCTTTATGTCAACAGTAGAGCCGTTTGTGCGCTGGGCTGGTGGAAAAACATGGCTTATCCCATATTTGCCTAAAATTATAGGCGATATTAATTTTGAGCATTACCATGAACCATTTCTTGGAGGTGCTGCGGTGTTTTTTTCTTTAAATTATTCAAAATTATCATATTTGTCAGATTCTAATGATAAACTTGTAAATACTTATTTACAAATACGAGATAATCCTCAGGCTGTGATAAAGTGCTTCGTTCAATTCCAAAATAGCGAGAAGGAATATTATAGGATTAGAGATGAATTCATTCCAAGAACGCCAGAAGAGGCTGCCGCTCAATTTATATATTTAAATCAAACTTCTTATAATGGTTTATTTCGAGTAAATAAGCAAGGGGAATATAATGTTCCTTATGGTTTCAGAACTACTTGGCATTATGATATAAGGCGCATATTGGATGCAAGTGAGAAATTAAAAAATACAAGAATCTCAGTTGGAGATTTTGAGATCAACAAACACAAAATAAAGAAAAACGATTTGGTTTTCTTAGACCCACCGTATACAGTTTCTCACAATAATAATGGGTTTATTGAGTATAACAGAAATCTTTTTTCTTTGGAAGATCAAAAAAGATTAAGTAGATTTATTGACTACATAAAAAGAAAGAATGCTTACTACATTTTGACAAATGCGGCGCATGAAGAAATAAAAAAAATTTTCACTAAGGAGGGGGACATCCTTTTAGAATTGCGTCGCAAGAGCTTAATTGGGGGACGTAATGCTTCTCGAAAAGAAATATCTGAATATATTTTTACAAATATTCCACAAGGAGAAAAGAATAATGGGTAATACGAATTGGGATAAACTTATTTCTGGGGAAGAAATAAAAAAAGTCAAAAAAATAAGAAGTGTTCCATATATGACAAAAACCATTTTTGCCTCTTCGTTAGAAGATGAGAAATCGGAGGGGTGGGATGTTCTTTCACATATGAAAGACCAAAAAAAATTAAAAGTTAAAAAAGATAAACCTCAAGATGAAATATTTGAGGATACAATTTGGGGGCTTTTAGCTAATCTAGGATTTACGACCATGAATCGAGACCGTCATTTCACTATGTCATATGGCGATAGTGATGCTCAAACGCAACAAATTGATGTGTTCGCAGTAGATAATGAAACTATTCTTTTCGTTGAATGTAAAAGTGCAATTTCATTAACTAATAGTAATTTCAAAAACATGATTGAAGCTTATGGAGAAAAGATGCGTGGACTTCAAGCTGAGGCAAATAAAAAGTTTCCTAATAGGAAATGTAAATTTATATTTGCAACAAATAATTATATATTGAGTAATAGTGATGAGGACCGTTTAAAAGCGTTTAACTTTGTTCATTTTAATGAAAATACAGTCACATATTATCAAAAGCTTGTTAAACATTTGGGGACTAGCGCTCGTTATCAATTATTAGGAAATTTATTTGCACAGACCACAATAAAAGGTATGGAAAATCGAATTCCGGCAATACGCGGAAAAATGGGCGGCCATACGTATTATTCTTTTTCAATAGAACCTGAAAAGTTGTTAAAAATCGGTTATGTTTTGCATCGCAGTGAAGCGAACAGTAATTTAATGCCAACCTATCAGCGTTTAATAAAAAAGGGCAGATTGAAAGCAGTAAGAAAATTTATAAATGAAGATCATGGCTATTTCCCTAATTCCATCATTATCAGTATTGACACCAAACGATCTCTACAATTTGATCGCTCTGAAAAACAAATACCAGGAGCTGTTGCAGATCTTGGTATATTGCATCTGCCTCGACAATATCGCTCGGCCTATATTATTGATGGACAACACAGACTATATGGATATTCAGATTCTCAGTACGCCTCGAGCAATAGCATTCCAGTCGTTGCATTTGAAAACTTAGATAAAAAAGAACAGGTTAGGCTTTTTATGGAAATAAATGAAAATCAAAAATCAGTTTCCAAAAAACTAAGGAATATTCTTAATGCAGACATATTATGGGATTCTACAAAAGAATCTGAAAGGCGTGATGCTCTGCGATTAAAAATCGCTCAAGATCTTGGAGAAAAAACCACATCACCATTATATGGTCGTATTAATATAGATGAAGATCAAGGATCGGAAATTAAGTGCGTAACAATTGAATGTATAAGAATTGCCATTAATGTTGGTAATTTTTTGTCAAGATTTGATAAACGCAATATTCTTACACAAAATGGGATTTTCGATTTAGGTCAGAATGATGCTACTTTAAAGCTTTTATATGGCTTTTTAGAAAAATGCTTAAGTTATGTTAAAACTTATTCTGCGGAAGAATGGGAAAAAGGCAGTGCTATGAATGGAATTCTTACAATAAATAATGGGATTGGAGGATTAATTCGTACAATTAATGATATCGCGAACTTTTTGATTGACAATAAAAAAATCGATCCTATGTCGGACAGCATAGACCACATGGCGGCAGAAGCAGAATATTATTTAGATCCTATTTGTCGTTTTATTAATCAACTAAGCGAAGAAACTCGTACCGATATTAAAAAATCTTATGGAGGTAATGGACCGATTCTTTGTTGGAGATATTTTCAGAAAGCGATTCATGACGATAGGCCCGAGTTCAATCCAAGTGGAATGATAAAATATTGGGAAGATCATGGAAAAGAATTTAATTCGGATGCTATACGTATGCTCCCGACAATTGAAAAAGCCGTTAAAGCTTTGGTGCGCGAAAAGCTAGAGGAAAGCTACGATTCTAAATGGATAAAAGAAATCCCCCAGCCTATTTATACTGATGCAAATGCGCGCGCTTCTAAAGAAGAATACGAAACAGGAGAAACTCAAGATTGGTGGGATTATATAACTCTATTAGGGGTAAAATCAATTGTTACTTATGGTAAAAATTGGTCAAATATTTTCTCTGATATTTTTACTCTTAATTCAAAAACAATGGGAGATAAAGAAGTGAAAACCGAATGGCTTACCGTATTATATAAGCTACAATCTAAGGCGGCTAAAGCGAATTTCACTGTTGCAAAAGTAGAATATCAGTTGCTATGCGAGGCTTACGCAAAATTTGCTGAAAGCGAGACATAAAATATTGCACATAGTATTTTGAAATAGCCTTATGCTTACATGCTTTACAGTATTCAAATAATATTTAAAGCTTGACAATATTTTTTGCTTATTTGATGTAACATCACTTCGAAATGATAATGTAAAAAATAATACGAACCTCGACTTGTCGTCTTGGTTCTTATTATTCTATTCTGGTGCGGACAACAGGACTTGCCTTACAGCGAGCGCCCGACAGGGGAACGGCGAGCCGCTCGGTCGGCAAGACGCGCGAGGGTGCACTGCACAGGGCGACGGAGTCGTCGTGCAGGGAAAGTCCTTTCGTGAAAAAGCCCGAGTCAAACGACTCGGGTAGTGGTGCGGACAACAGGACTTGTAAGGACGAGCGAAGCAAGGACGGAATAGCGGAGCGGTGCGACGCGTCACGAATTCGGACGGTCATGATGTGGGACAAAAGAGGGAACGAGCCGAAGAAGCAAAAAAATAAGAGGCGGTGCAACAGCCTCGTATTTTTAGCTCAAAAGGCGAGCTTCCCGAAAGTGGTGCGGACAACAGGACTTGAACCTGCACAGCCTTTCGACCATAAGAACCTGAATCTTACGCGTCTGCCAATTCCGCCATGTCCGCATGAGAGTGATACTATTCTATCACAAAAAAATAAAAAAGCAAACTTTTTTGGCTCGCTTTTTCCAAAATTCCGCCGCCGACGAGGGAAGACCGTCCGATGCTGATAGAACAGATCTCCGACGGATATTCCCGCGGCGCCATGCGCGGCGGGTATCGCTTGCGATAGAAAAGGCGCATTTGCCTTTGCGCCCGCGCGGGTGTATAATAACGACATCGAAAAACATCAGCCGTGGCTACGGCGAAGGAGGCTGTTATGGCAAAAGAAAACAAGGCGCTCGGACGGGAAGTCGGTTTCTTCAATCCCGGGCTGAGTTCGGTGTTGGACAATTTTCTGTCGGAAGACGTGCTTCCGCGTACTTCTCTCGACGGAAAAACGAGAGGTATAGCTATCATAAGCGTGCTTGCGGGCAGTCAGTCCGCCGAATATTTCAAGGAAGCGCTTCCGTCGATCATGGAAGGCGGAGTGACCGCGGACGAGGTGTACGAAACTCTGTATCAGGCAGTGGCGTATCTCGGTATAGGAAGGACGTACCCGTTTTTGAAGTATGCCGACGAGGTGCTCGGCGGCAACGGCAGAGAATATACCTCCGCCACCGACGCCGCTGAAAGATTGGACAGAGGCGAAAAGGCTCAGATAGAGATATTCGGCGCGCAGATGAAAGGTTTTGCCGCCAGCGGCGACGCTATGACGGGGCATATCAACGAGTGGCTCGTCAAAAACTGTTTCGGCGATTATTATACAAGGGGCGTTCTCGGCTATGCTCAGAGGGAGATGATCACGTTCTGTCTGCTCGCGGCGCAGGGAGGATGCGAACCTCAGCTCAAAAGCCATACTGCCGCGAATATAAGGATAGGCAACGACGCGGCGTTCCTGACCGACGTGATATCGCAGTGTATGCCTTATATCGGCTATCCGCGCACGCTCAACGCTTTGGCGGCGATAAAAGAAGTATCCGCCAAGTAAAGACGGAGATCGTCCCGCAAAAGCGGGCAAAGCATTCCGCATGGATCAAAACGGCGCCCCTTCACAGGAAGGGACGCCGTTTTGAGATGTAGTGATGTTTGCGGATCTCTCCGCAGGATAAGGCCGTTATTCTTCTTCGTCCTGAAGCGCGGCGTACCCCTCTTCTCCGGTACGTATCTTTATGACGTTGCGCACGTCGTAGACGAATATCTTGCCGTCGCCGTAGTTGCCGGTATAGAGAGCTTTTTTCGCGGCTTCGACGACAGTTTCCACGGGGATCTTGGTGACCACCGTTTCGAGTTTGATCTTGGGCAGAAGTTTCGTATCTATTTTGGAACCGCGGTAATACTGCGTGGCTCCGTGCTGCAAACCGCAGCCCTTGACCTGCGTCAGCGTCATGCCCGTTATCCCTATTGCGTCCATTGCGTTTTTCAACGCTTCGAATTTGTCGGGGCGGGTGACGATCGAAACTTTGGAGAATACGTGACCGTGCCCGTCGGACGGGATCGCGCTGACCGGTATCGCTTCGGATACGGGAACTTCGCCGTCTTTGTACGCGACCGTGCCGAGGCAGAAGTCGAGCAGGTTTTTCATGATGATGTTGCCTGCGTTTTTCGCTCGGGTAAAGCCCGTTTCGACCATCGCGAAGCCCGCCTGCATGAAAAAGACCAGGCATATGCCCACAAGGACCCAGAGGAAATCGCCTTCGCTCAGGTCGGAGTAGACGTCGGACAGTTGTGCGGATGTCAGATAAGAATACATAACGTACCTCCCTAGTTATAATAAAAAGGGAGCGCCCCTAAGGCACTCCCTCGTGCTTGCTTTGCTGCCGTCCGCGAGCCGACCGATGCGAAACGGCGCCGCTTCGAGCGACGCCGTTGTCTTATGTGGCAAGTATAAACCTACGCACGGCGTTTGTCAACGGTTCGGAAGCGAAAAAATCTCGTTTTTCGAAAAAATTTCGGGAAACGGCGTTCGAAAGCGTAAAAAATAATTTTAAGTTATCAAATAACCGCGTTTGTGAAAAAATTTCGGGAAAGCGGCAAATATTATATCAAATGTTTGCTATTTTATAAGTATTCGTATATAATCAAGATAAAGCCGCACGAGCGGCTCAGGAGAGATTCATGCGCATTACCGAAAGCAAAAAGATCACCGACTTTTTCGGCTGTTACGTATTCAACGACAGCGTGATGAAAAAGTACCTTACCGAAGACGCTTACAACGAACTCAAAGAGGTCATCGACAGGGACAAGGTCCTCGAAAAAGAGTTGGCGAACAAGGTCGCCGAAGCGATGAAGGAATGGAGCACCGAAAACGGCGCGACGCACTACACGCATTGGTTCCAGCCTCTGACGGGAACGACCGCGGAAAAGCACGACAGCTTTATTTCGGTCGGAAAAAACGGCGAGATAACCCTCGAATTCACCGGCAGCAACCTGCGCAAAGGCGAAGCGGACGCTTCCAGTTTTCCTTCCGGAGGTATAAGGGCGACTTTCGAAGCCCGCGGATACACGGCATGGGACTGTTCGTCGCCGGCGTTCATCAAAAAGTCCAAGGACGGCGCCGCGGTGCTATGCATACCGACGGCATTCTGTTCGTACACGGGCGAGGCTCTCGATAAGAAGACACCGTTGCTCAAATCCATGGACGCCGTCAGCCGCCAAGGGGTGCGTCTGCTCAGGATCCTCGGCGTAGACGCGCGCAAGGTCATCGCCAACGTCGGAGGAGAACAGGAGTATTTTCTCATCGACAAGAACGATTACGACAAGAGATACGATCTTGAATTTACCGGTCGTACGCTGTTCGGCGCGATGCCTCCCAAGGGACAGGAAAAAAACGATCAATATTACGCCACGATACGCGACCGCGTGAGCAGTTTTATGGCGGAGCTCAACGAGGAGCTGTGGAAACTCGGCATCACCGCCAAGACTCAGCACAACGAAGTCGCTCCCGCTCAGCACGAACTTGCGCCCATATTCTGTCAGGCGAACATCGCCACCGATCAGAACCAGCTGATAATGGAAACGATGAAAAAGGTCGCGGACAGTCACGGACTGGCATGTCTGTTGCACGAAAAGCCTTTTGCGGGGATCAACGGCAGCGGCAAACACGCCAACTATTCGCTCGGCACGGACACGGGGCTCAATCTGCTCAAACCGGGCAGCAATCCCGCCGAAAACAAAGTGTTCCTGCTGTTCTTCCTTGCGGTCATCGCAGGCGTTGACGAATATTACGATCTTCTGCGCATGAGCTGTTCCAGTCTGGGCAACGACTGTCGTCTGGGCGGGCACGAGGCTCCGCCTTCGATAATATCGGTATTTATCGGCGAGGACATGAAGAGCCTTCTGGACGATATCGTCGAGGGACATACGATAGCCAGCGCGACCAAGCAGTATATCAATATGGGCGTCAATTACGTCGCGCGCCCCAAGCGCGATACCAGCGACCGCAACCGCACGTCGCCGTTCGCGTTCACGGGCAACAAGTTCGAGTTCCGTATGGTAGGATCTTCCGCAACGCTGTCGACCCCGACGATGGTCATGAACATAATGACCGCGGAGATGCTCTCGCGCATCGCGGACAGATTGGAAAAAGCGGACAAGAACGACCTTGACAAGGAGATACTCGCGACGGTCAAGGATCTTTACACGCAACATTCCCGCATAATCTTCAACGGCAACAATTACAGCAAGGATTGGGCGAGGGAAGCAAAGCGCAGAGGACTTGATTCCGCCGAAAACGCCGTCGACGCGTACGAAGCTCTGAACGACAAGAAGAACATGGAAGTGTTCCAAAAGCACGGGATACTGTCCATAAAGGAGATGGAGAGCAGGCGTGCCATCTATATCGACAACTACGTCAAGTCCGCGAACATCGAAGTCGAAACGGCTCTGATGATGACCCGTCGTCAGATCCTGCCCGCCGTGATGAAATGGCAGTACAAGCTCGCAAAGCAGGTGGACGAACTGAGCGAAATAGACGAAGCGTACGCAAAGACGAGCAAGAGAATGCTTGCAGGTATATCGGCGTTGATAGACAAACTCGACGACGCCGTGGAAGAGTTGCAGACCGCAAAAGACGGCGCGCTCATGGCGGCGGATCCGCGCAAACAGGCGATCCTGTTCCGCGACAGAGTGCTGCCCGTGATGAACGGATTGCGCGAGATCGCCGACAAACTGGAGACGCGCGTCCCCAAGGAGATATGGCCGTTCCCGACATATGCGGACATACTCTTCTACGAATAATAAATAACGATAACTTACACAGAGGCGTAAAAAGTATATGAAAAAAATGACTTCGGATCAACTTCGCGAAAGCTATTTGAAGTTTTTCGAGAGCAAGGGACACAAGATAATCCCGTCCGCTTCGCTCATCCCCGAGAACGACCCGTCCGTACTGTTCACGACGGCGGGCATGCATCCTCTCGTTCCCTATCTTCTGGGGCAGAAACATCCTGCGGGAAAAAGACTCTGCGACGTACAGAAATGCGTACGTACCGGAGATATCGACGAGGTGGGCGACGCGACGCACCTCACTTTTTTCGAGATGCTCGGCAACTGGTCGCTGGGCGACTACTTTAAGGAAGAGTCGATAGGTTTCAGTTTCGAGTTTCTCACGAAAGTGCTTGAAATACCCGTCGAAGAGATAGCGGTCACCGTTTTTGCCGGCGACGAGGACTGCCCCCGCGACACGTTCGCAGCGGGAGTATGGGAGAAGCTCGGCATTGCCCGCGACAGGATATTCTATCTGCCCAAAGAGAACAACTGGTGGTATGCGGGAGCTACCGGACCGTGCGGCAGCGATACCGAGATATTTATAGATACGGGCAAGGAAGCGTGCGGCCCCGACTGTTCGCCAGCCGACGACTGCGGCAAGTGGGTAGAGGTCTGGAACAACGTTTTCATGGAGTTCAACCGCACCGCGGGCGGAAAGTTCGAGCCTCTCAAGCAGAAGAACGTGGATACCGGCATGGGGCTGGAGCGTACTCTTTGCATGATAAACGGATTGAAGAGCGCGTACGAGACCGATCTTTTCGCCGACGCGATAGCGCAGATATCCGAGGTTTCCGGCAAAAAATACGGGGAGGACGAAGCGACTACCCGCGCGATCCGTATAATAGCCGACCATATCCGTACGGCTACTTTCATGATCGGAGATGAGCGCGGAGTTGTGCCGAGCAACGTCGATCAGGGATATATACTGAGAAGACTGATCCGCAGGAGCGTGAGATTCGCAAGACAGATCGGATACGACCCTGCAAAACTCATCGATCTCGCGCGTATATACATATCCAAATACGAACACGTTTACCCCGAGCTGCGTATGAACGCGGACAAGATAGTGGACGAGCTCGCCAAGGAAGAGGAGAAGTTCTCCAAGACTTTGGAAAACGGACTCAAAGAGATAGAGAAGGTGCTCAGATACGTTCAGGGCGACACGCTCAACGGCAAGACCGCGTTCAGGCTGTACGATACGTACGGATTCCCGATAGAGATGACGCAGGAGATATGCCGGGAGAAGGGCTTCGGCGTAGATATGGACGGTTATGCGAAAGCGTTCGAGGAACATCAGAAAAAATCGCACGCCGGCGCGGAGCAGAAGTTCAAGGGCGGACTTGCCGACAATTCCGAGATGACGACGTATCTGCACACCGCCACGCATCTGCTGCTCGGATCGCTCAAAAAAGTGCTCGGAAGGGACGACATACAGCAAAAGGGCAGCAACATCACGCCGGAAAGACTGAGATTCGATTTCAATTTCGACAGACCGTTGACAGAGGACGAGAAAAAGGCTGTGGAAGACGCGGTCAACGACGCGATAAAGCGCGATATCCCCGTAGTGTGCGAGGAGATGACCGTAGAGGAGGCGCGCAGACAGAATGCGGTCGGCGTATTCGGCAGCAGATACGGCGAGATCGTCAAGGTCTACACCATCGGCGACGTGGACAAGGAGATATGCGGAGGCCCGCACGCGGAGCATACGGGACAGCTGGGCGAGTTCAAGATCGTCAAAGAACAGTCCTCTTCGGCGGGAGTCAGGAGGATCAAAGCCGTGATAGATCCTTCTGCGGCAAAGAAAAATTAATGCCGATAAAGCACACGGGTACGTAAAACTTACGGATACGATATTATGAAAAAGACGGCGGACGCCGTCTTTTTTGTCATGGTTTATTACAATTACAATGTTTCCGATGTGTCAGAGAAGTCGGATGCCCTTGCTTTCGCATTCTCTGCGCATGTCGTCGGGCCATATCGACGCCTGTACTTCGCCGATGTGACGTTTGCCCAGAAGCAGCATACATAGTCTGGACTGACCTATGCCTCCGCCGATCGTGAGAGGAAGAGTGCCGTCGGCCAGAGCCTTGTGGAACGGCAGCGACAGCCTGTCCGTCGCGTTTTCTGTTTCAAGTTGTTTTATCAGAGAATCTCTGTCTACGCGGATACCCATCGACGAGAGCTCGAAAGCTCTGTCCAGAACGGGATAATACAGCACGAGATCGCCGTTCAGCGCCCAGTCGTCGTAATCGGGAGCCCTGCCGTCGTGTTTTTTTCCGCTTTTCAGCCTGCCGCCTATCTGAGTCAGGAACATGGCGCCGCACTCCTTAACGAAAGCGGTCTCGCGTTCGGACGGAGCAAGGTCGGGATATCTGTCTTCGAGTTCCTGCGTCGTAACGAAAGTGACTTCGGAGGGCAGTTCGCAGCCGCGCTCTCCGTAATATTCGGACAGCAGTTCGGAGCATTCTTTGAGAGCGTCGTATATCGACTTTACCGTGGCGCGCAGATAGTCCGCGTTGCGCTGTTGACGGGTGATGACTTTTTCCCAGTCCCACTGGTCGACGTATATCGAATGCAGTTCGTCGCAGATCTCGTCGCGGCGTATCGCGTTCATATCGGTGTAGAGTCCTTTGCCGGGTTCGAAGCCGTATTCGTAAAGGGCGAAGCGCTTCCATTTCGCAAGGGAGTGCACGACTTCCGCTATAACGCCCGTCTGCTTTATGTCGAAGTCCACAGGTCTTTCCACGCCGTTGAGGTTATCGTTCAGCCCGCTGTCGCGGGGGACGAAAAGCGGCGCCGAAACGCGCGTGAGATCGAGATTGCGCGCGAGCAGTCTTTCGAAATTGTCTTTGATGAATTTGATCTTTATTTCCGTTTCGAGCAGCGGCGTCATCATTCGAACTCCAACTTGTTTACCTTCTTCGGAACGGGGCAGGGATAGCAACCCGTGAAGCAAGCCTTGCAGAATCCGAGTTTGCTGTTCGGGGCGATCTCTTCGACCGTGTCCTTATCCAAAAATCCCAGCGAATCCGCGCCTATCTTCTCGACGAGCTGTGCGTGGGTGTATTTGATGCAGGCGAGCTGATCCTGATCGGGTATATCCGTGCCGAAGAAGCAGGGATAGAGGAATTCGGGACTGCTGATGCGCACGTGCACTTCGGTCGCTCCGGCGTGTTTGAGCATCTTGACGATGTTGGCGATGGTCGTACCTCTGACTATCGAGTCGTCGATCATGACCACGCGCTTGCCTTCGACGTTGGCTTTGAGCACGTTGAGTTTGAGCGCGACGCTCCTCTCGCGCATCGCCTGCGACGGCTGGATGAACGTCCTGCCTATATATCTGTTCTTGATCAGACCCACGCCGTAGGGGATACCGCTTTCGATGGAGTATCCGATCGCGCTGGCAAGTCCGCTGTCGGGCACGCCTATGACCACGTCGGCTTCCACGGGGTGCTGTTTGGCGAGCATTTTACCTGCGTTGACGCGGGCTTCGTTGACGGACTGACCATCGATCTCGCTGTCGGGTCTGGCAAAATAGATATGTTCGAATATGCAGAGCGCCGACGGCTTGCCGCAGTAATCTTCTATCGAGAACTGGGAATCGGGCGTCACCACGCAGATCTCGCCGGGCTTTATATCGCGGACGAAGTCGGCTCCCACGGAATCGAGCGCGCAGGTCTCGCTGGCAAATACCACCGTCTCGCCGATCCTGCCCATGCACAGAGGTCTGATGCCGTGCGGATCGCGTACCGCTATCAGCTTGCGCGGGCTCATTACGAGCAGGGAGAAAGAACCGTTGAGTTTGGGTATGACCGCCTTGACCGCTTCTTCGATCGAGGAGGTGCGGATGCGCGCCTTCGCTATGAGGTAAGCTATGATCTCGCTGTCGTTGGTGGAATGGAAGATCGCGCCCTGTTCGGACAGTTCCTTGCGCAGCTGGGGCGCGTTGCAGATATTGCCGTTATGGGCTATCGTGAGCGATCCCTTGTAGTATCTGGCGCACAGAGGCTGGGCGTTTTCGACCGTGTTGCTTCCGGTAGTGGAATATCTCACGTGTCCGACCGCCATGTCGCCGTCCTTTTTGATCATCGGCGAATCCTTGAAGACGTCGCTGAGCAGACCGAGGTCCTTTTTCAGTTCGACTTCTCCGTCTTTGTTGATCGCTATGCCGGCGGCTTCCTGACCGCGGTGCTGCAAAGCGAACAACCCGAAGTAGACGAGGTTGCCGAGCTGTTTGATGCCGGCTTTGTTGTAGACGCCGAAAATTCCGCATTCTTCTTTGAGTGTGCGAGACATATTCTTCCTCCGAAAAAAAGAATAAAGTCATTATAGCACAATCCGCCGTCCGTGTCATTTATTTTTGCGCACATTTGCGCGCGTTTGTGCGCGTACGCGGAAAAATCCGCGGCTCTGCCGCGCCGAACGGGCGCAAAAGCCGATACGTGTCGCCGAAAACGCGCCGTATGCGCGGATCTGCCCGTTGTTTACGCGCCGATTTTCTCCGACGGCGCAACGCGAAAAGAGCGGGTATATTTTTGCCCGATTCCCTTGCTTAACGCGCGCCGTATATGATATCATTATTAGAAAGCAGAATGCGCGCACAGGGCGCGCGTACGCGCAAAGGCGCGCAAGATTACAGTCGAGAGGTATTATGAAAAAAGCTTATCTTATTCTCGAGAACGGAGAAAAATTCGAAGGGCGCTCGTTCGGAGCGGAAAAGGAGACGATCGGAGAGGTCGTCTTTACTACCGCGATGACGGGTTATCTCGAAACGCTCACCGACCCGAGTTATTACGGGCAGATAGTCGTGCAGACTTTTCCGCTGATCGGCAATTACGGAGAGATCGACGAGGACTTCGAAAGCGACAGACCTTATCTGAGCGGATACGTGGTCAGGGACTTGTGCGACGCGCCGTCCAACTTCCGCAGCGAAGGCAAGGTCGGCGATATGCTCGCGAGATTCGGGATCCCGGGCATATGCGGCGTAGATACGCGCAAACTCACCAGGATCGTGCGCGAACACGGCGTCATGAACGGCGCCATAGTCTACGGCGAAGTCACGCCCGAACTCGAGGAGAAGATAAAGACGTTCAGGATAAAGAACGCGGTCGCGAACGCGAGCTGTACTAAGCCCTATCACGTCAGGGAAAAGGGCAGCAGGCTCAAAGTAACGCTGATAGATTACGGCGAAAAACTGAATATCGCGAGAGAGCTCGCGCACCGCGGATGCGACGTCACCGTCGTCCCGCATTCGTTCTCCGCCAAGGAGATACTCGCCGCCAAACCGGACGGTATCATGCTCTCCAACGGTCCCGGCGATCCGTCGGAAAACAAATTCGAGATAGAACAGCTTGCCGAGCTCAGCCGCAGCGGAGTGCCGATGTTCGGTATCTGCCTGGGACATCAGCTTCTCGCACTGGCAAACGGCGCCAGGACGTATAAGCTCAAATACGGGCACCGCGGCGCGAATCAGCCCGTCAAGGAGCTCGCCACGGGAAGGGTCTATATCACAAGTCAGAACCACGGCTACGCGGTGGACAACGACAGCGTGCCCGAAGGAGCGAGAGTGTCTTTCGTCAACGCCAACGACGGCACCTGCGAGGGTGTGGAATACGAGGGAGGCAACTGCTCGGTGCAGTTCCACCCCGAAGCGTGC
>DVKK01000003.1 GCA_018716085.1 Candidatus Ornithoclostridium excrementipullorum
TGCGATCCGCACCCGCTGCACGCTCGCTCGGCTCGCTGTAATACGAATCTGGCAGAGTCACCAATGCATAATCTCTTTCCCTCTCCTTGTTTTTATTTTATTATTATGATAAAATTAAAGTCCAACTTATTATCAACATAAAAAGGAGGTTCATTATGCAATCTATGCTCTCTTTTATAAAGAACAACAGTCGCGTCTATCCGGAATCGCCCTTTAATTTCAAAATCAAATCCTATCCTTCCGATATTTATACTGCTGTTGGACACATTATTGAAAATGCTCAAAATTGGGAGCAAAGTTTCAAAAAACTTGTTGAATTGCATAAATTACAGATAACAAATATAAACAGTTCTTCTCTAAACAGACTTAATAAAAAACTACATGAATCAAAAGTTCTTTCCGACAAGGACTTCGAAAATTTAAAAATGGTTATTACTATGCGCAATTATATCAATCATTCTTTCTTTTGTTATGACTTTAGCGGCAAATTCGTTTCTTATGAGGAAAAGCTGTCGTCCTTGGAATGTATTCTTAATACAGTGAACTTTTATATACTCGAAGCACACGATCTTACTGAAAATAAAATAAAAACATTTAACAATGATAAGATTCTTTGCCCAACCACATTTGACGATAAGCAAGAATGAAAATAATCCTACCGATATATTCACCTTTTGATCTCCTTCGGATATAGAGTTGCCATTACGTCTGCTCCGTGCTATAATCGGTAAAGATCGGAGGTCGTTATGTCGATAGAAAAAGTAAGAAATTATTTATCGGGATTCGGAGCGGACGGACGCATACTCGAATTTCCCGTTTCGAGCGCAACGGTGGAACTCGCCGCAAAAGCGCTGGGGTGTCAGCCGTGCCGAATTGCAAAGACCCTGTCTTTCAAGGTCGGCGACCGGGTCGTGCTGATAGTCTGCGCGGGAGACGTAAAGATCGACAACCGCAAATACAAGGACTTTTTCCATACAAAAGCGGCTATGCTTGCGCGCGAAGAAACGGAAGCCCTGACGGGACACGCCGCGGGAGGCATATGTCCGTTTGCCGTCAACGACGGAGTAAAGATATACCTCGACGTATCTCTGAAACGCTTCTCCACAATTTTCCCCGCGTGCGGCAGCCCCAACAGCGCGATCGAGCTGACTTTGCCCGAACTGGAACGGTTTTCGGGTTCTTCCGACTGGATCGACGTGTCCAAGCCGTACGAAACGGCTTGAACCTCTCAGCATAAATCAACGCATAAATAAACCGAACGGCGGGATCTCCCGCCGTTTTTCTTTCAAAGATTTTTCAAAAATTCGTCGGCTTCCGCTCTGGATCGAAATTCCACGACCCGTCTGCCGTCGCCGTATTTTGTCAGCAGTTCGCGTATTTTCGGCATTTGGTCGCGCGGAAAATCGACTATCCACTGCTCGAATTCGGGATCCGATCCGGTCTCCGTCCAAGGCATATCTTCGCGTCTGACACCTACTCGCGCTTTCACTCCCTGCAAGCATTCGTTCACCGGGATATTCAGCAAAAATACGGTATCGCACCTTCTTAGCCTCTCTTCCAGCGTACGTATGTAATTGCCGTCTACGATCCACTCCTCTGATTTCAATATCTCCGACAATGCGCAGTCGAATTCTTCCTGCGTGAAATGGCTCTTATCGGGTTTGTGCCATAACATATCGAGGTAATACAGCGGCAGACCCGTTTTCGCTCTCAACCCGCGCGAAAACGTACTCTTTCCCGCACCGGGACAGCCTATGACCAAGACCTTTTTCACGATCGGAACGCTTCTGTCAACGGACAGCGGACGACGCGCCGAGATACTCCGCCGCGGCAAGCGCCGCGACCGCTCCGTCTGCGGCGGCGGTGACGAGCTGACGGATCTTTTTGGTGCGGCAATCCCCCGCGACGAATATTCCTTCCGCGGCAACGCAATCTTCTCCCGCCTTTATGTATCCTGCGGGATCGCGCTCCACCAGTCCGTCGAACAGCGCCGTCGTCGGAGTCTGTCCCACAGCTACGAAAAGACCTTCCGTTTTCAGTTCTCTTACCGATCCGTCTTTTACGTTTTCCACGACGACGGACGACAGTTTGTCTTCGCCCTTTATCTCCCTGATCACGCAATCGGTCAGAAATTCCACGTTGCCCGCCGCGCGGAGTTTATCTATATCCGCCTGCTGCGCTCTGAACGTTGCACGGCGGTGTATCAGATAGACCTTGGAACACAGCCGCGAGAGTTCTTCCGCGTCTGCCGCGGCGGTGTTGCCGCCTCCCACTACCGCGACTTCTCTGCCTCTGTAAAGCGCTCCGTCACAGGTGGCGCAATACGATATACCCCTGCCCGTGAGCCGCTTTTCGCCTTCGACGCCCAATTCGCGATTTTTGGCGCCCGTGGCGATTATAAGCGCTTTTGCAAAATACTGTTCCTTTGCCGTTTCAAGTTCGAAGCCACCGCTTATCCTCTTCACCGAAAGCACTTCGCGCGCGACATACTGCGCGCCCGCCTCTTTCGCCTGTCTGAGCAACGCCGTAGAGTAATCGAATCCGCTGATCCTGCCCGTGGCGGGATAGTTCTCCACCTCGCCAGTATTTACTATCTGGCCTCCCGGCATATATCCCTCGAACATCGACACTCTAAAACCCGCTCTTACGGCGTAGATCGCCGCGGTCATGCCCGCGGTTCCGGCGCCGACGACCGCTATGTCCGTCTCTTTCACTTTGCACCTCTCAAATGTTTTTTCTGATAAGATCGGCAAGATCTCCCCTGCCTATGAACCCCACGGCTCCGCCGAGGACTTTTCCCTCGCGGAAAATTTTGACCGCGGGTGCGCGCTGTACGCCCAGTTCCCCCGCCTGTTCGGGATATCTCCCTATATCGAGAGTACACACTTCCGCCGTCGGCGAAAACGTTTCGGCAGTCTCTTCGATCAACCTCGCGATCCCCGCGCTGTGCGCGCTTTCGCCGTCCACGAAAAACACCACGGACGTCTTGTTTGCGTCCACCGCGCCGAGATACGAATCCTTGTCGAGGATCTTCAATGCCATAAGCCCTCCTTTCGGATACGGCTTATTTGCACCTCTCGTCCAGATAGGACGCCTCTATATCGGCAATGTGCGTAAGCACCGCGAGAGGATATTTCTCGAAAGCGGAGCTTATACTGTAATCCCCGCCTTTGACTCGCGAGTCGAATCCTCCCATATGCCAGTTGATCGCCAAAGCCTCTTCTCGGGTAAGCCGTAAAAATCCGTTGATTATGTATACGGACTTCTCGCCGTGTCCGTAGGGCAGTTCTTCGTCTATAGTGTAATAAGGCACGCGGATCCATTCTCCGTCCTCTTTTTTGTTGCGGAAATCGACCTTGTAAAAATTCGCCTTGCACACGTCGTGCAAAAGACCGCATATGACCACGCTCTCGTCCGTGATACGCATGATCGACTCCTTTTCCGGATGGAGCTTTTTCTCGCCGTCAACGAGCATTTTGAGCCTGCGGGCGACGTTCAGACTATGCTCGCACAGGCCGCCCTCGAACGCGTTGTGGAATTTAGAGCTCGCGGGAGCCGAGAAAAAATCGCTCTTTTCGGACAGCCACTCCAACAGTTTGTCTGCGCCTTCGCGCTTTATATTCGTTTCGTACAACAGCACGAACTGCTTTTTCGCATCGTCGGACATATTGACCTCGCTCGTCTTTTTTTACATTATAATATCGCGAAGACGGGATTGTCAACCTCCGCCGCGCCGCGCCGCAGAGCCGCGGAGGATGCCGATGCGAAGTCATACGGACACGGAATAGGACTCTTCGTCGACGTTGCTGCCCAAAGCGGAAAGCTTGTTGCACACCTCTATCGCGTCGGCGTCCGCGCCGCAATACATTTTGAGATATCTGTCGCACGCCGCGACCGACTTGACCGCGCCGTCCCTGACCTGTTCGAGGATGTTGCCGTCCGAACCTCTCCTCTTGCATCTCCACTTGACGACCTTGACCGCGCAGTAGACGCTGCACTTGCACACGTTTTTGGGATCCGCTCCCCTGGCTCTCAGGTTTGCGCTCGTTTCTTTGGCGAACTCCTGATACCTCCTTGCGCTGGCCTCTACGAAATCGTAGACCTCTTTCGACTTGCAGTACGGCAGCATCTGCCCCAGCGCGATTATCCCCATCTGCGCGCCTTTGTAACAGTGATTGAGCAATTTTACGCTTTGATCTTCCATAATACCTCCATGGGCTTTTGAGGTATTATTGCCTTTATCTCCGATTTAATGCAAAAGCCGCCCCGAAGGGCGGCAAGGCAGCGCTCTCCGCTCAGAGAGCCGACACCGGTATCATGGTCAGATTGCCTGAAAAGTCGAGTACGACCACCCCGTCCCCGCAGACGGCGGGCATACTCAACACGGGCGAGCCTACGTCGACCCTGCCGACTTGTTTGAACAAGAATTGCAAAAGTGTTGCACTTAACTTGACAATTCACCCCGACAAAAAAATATCCGCCCCTTGCGGAGCGGATATCCGATATCCTTTATACCGTTCAGCGGGTGAATCTGAACGCCTTGAAGCCCGGCCAGACAGCGCCCTTGCCGAGGTTCTCCTCGATGCGGAGCAACTGGTTGTACTTTGCGACGCGTTCGCTTCTGCTCGGCGCGCCCGTCTTGATCTGGCAGGTGTTGAGCGCGACCGCAAGATCGGCGATCGTGGTATCCTCGGTCTCGCCCGAACGGTGAGACGCGATCGCGGTATAACCCGCTTCGTGAGCCATCTTGATAGCTTCGAGAGTTTCGGATACGGAACCGATCTGGTTGAGTTTGATCAGAATGGAGTTGCCGCAGCCGAGTTCGATACCCTTCTTGAGGCGCTCGGTGTTGGTGACGAACAGGTCGTCGCCGACGAGCTGGACCTTGCCGCCGAGTTTGGCGGTCATCATCTTCCAGCCTTCCCAATCCTCTTCGTCGAGTCCGTCCTCGATCGAATAGATGGGGTACTTGGAAATAAGGTTCTCCCAGTGAGCTACGAGCTCTTCGGAAGTGAACTTCTTACCGCACTTGGGCAGGACGTAATGACCCTTGCCGTTTTCCTTGTCCTTCCATTCGCTGGAAGCCGCGTCCATCGCGAGCACGAAATCCTTGCCCGGCTCGTAGCCCGCCTTCTTGACTGCCTCGAGAATGTACTGGATCGCCTCTTCGTCGCTGGCGAGGTCGGGCGCAAAACCGCCTTCGTCGCCGACCGAAGTCGCAAGACCCTTGGATTTGAGCAGAGCCGCGAGCGCGTGGAACACTTCGGTGCACCAACGCAGACCTTCCGCAAAGCTCTCCGCGCCGACCGGCATGATCATGAACTCCTGTACGTCAACGGTGTTTGCCGCATGGGCGCCGCCGTTGAGGATGTTCATCATCGGAACGGGAAGTCTGTTGCCGGAAACGCCGCCGAGGAAACGATAGAGAGGTATGCCCAGTTTGTTGGCAGCCGCCTTGCAGCTGGCGATGGAAACCGCGAGGATCGCGTTCGCGCCCAGCTTGGATTTATCCTTGGTGCCGTCCGCCGCGATCATTGCCTTGTCGATCGCATAGATGTCGGAAGCGTCCATGCCGCAGATGGCGTCGTTGATGACGGTATTGATGTTGTTGACGGCCTTGGAAACGCCCTTGCCGCCGAAACGCTTTTTGTCGCCGTCGCGAAGTTCGAGCGCTTCGAATTCGCCAGTGGAAGCTCCGCTGGGAGCCGCGCCTCTGCCTACGGTGCCGTCCTCAAGAACGACCTCAGCCTCGACGGTGGGATTGCCGCGAGAGTCGATGATCTCTCTGCCGATAACTTTGACGATTTTCATGTTTGTATCCTCACAATTTTATTTTCTTTTACTGTCTGCGGAATACCGCTTGCCTGCCGTCGGAAACGCGTTCCCGACAGCCCTTTTTGCTCGGTCATATTGTACAAAATCTCCCCCTGATTGTCAAATAATTTGCAATATGTTTTCGCGCGCACGCACTCGGGAGCGCACGTCGGCACAAAATGCGGTCAATCGGTTGCCAAAACCTCCCGAATGTGGTAATATTGCAAATGCCCCCTTTCGGGGACAAAATATCGGTATGCGGAGATGGCTGAGCTGGCCTAAGGCGCACGATTGGAAATCGTGTGTACGGGGAACCGTACCGAGGGTTCGAATCCCTCTCTCCGCGCCAACGCTTCGAGCTTCGGCTTAAAGCGACCCAAAAACAGGGAGTCCGGCGTGATCGCCGCTCCCTTTTTTCTTGTTTCGCCCTTTGCCTCCCTCTCCGCTCCGCTTTACAGTATCGGGCTACGAAATCGTGACGCTCCGTTTCTCTCCGCTATTCCGTCCTCGCATTGCTCGTCCTTTCGAATCCCTCTCTCCGCTTCTCTTCGCGACAACGTAAATACGTTAACTTTCGTGCATTTCGATATGGAATTTTCCTTTATGCCTCCACGCTTACCATTCTCTCAATATCATATTCAATGTTCTTTTCAATTTGTTTTTTACAATAAAAAAAGCAAACTTTTGGCAACTCGATGCATGGCTCTACAGTAGCTATCATTTTAAATGGTGTATACCATATCACGTAATCTATTTCGGTTTCCATAAAAGCACTCAAAAAAGCTTTATCTCGCCAATATAAGTGATGTTCCCCTAGGACTATTTCTCCTGGCTTCGGTGTTTTGGCTGTCTTATCCTTAGCTAAAAAATATGCACTCGACTCATCGAAAACATAGAATAAAACTTTATATCCAGGATGATTTTGCTTATATTTTGCTATTTTTTTTCTGTGTTTTTCGATAACTCTTTTGAAATTTTCTAAATAAAAATTATAGTTATGATCTTCTTCGCTTGGCAATCCTGTATTGGCTACAATAAATATATCTGATGAAATATACCCGCGCTCATCACTCACGCAACTTCTTATATTGTTTTCAAGCTCACGTTCTCTCTCATACGTAGGATTTCGATATTTACCGTTTTTCTTGTATCCATGATCGTCAACTCTCATAACTTCAAGCATTAACTTATACTTGTCGCTATAAAAATCAGGCGGCAGGGCATTTTTTGCAGAACTATTTATCCAATGAGTTTTCCATTTTTGCTGATTGTGAATTTTAGAAAACACTTTTCTGTCCTTGATTCTGTTAGGCAACAATAGTGTTTGACAATACGGAACGTATTGTAACATCTCTACTAAATTTTCTTCTTTCTCAAAATAAGTCATCTTTAATTTTTATTTTAGTCTAAGTTTTTAAACAAAGCAATATTTAAATCATAATTTTTCATATTTATTATCAACAATTATAGCTGCTTGCAAAAAATATTTCTTTGTACAGAGATAACAACTTCCATGGTGTGAACAAAGCAGCACCCGCAGCCTTAGGGCTCTGTGCCTTTAGGTCTTTTCTACTCCTTTCCGCCGCGCTTGTCTTGCAGGCGGAAGTGCGGTATAATGATTAAAAACTCTGTCCGATACTGACTGTAAGGAGCAAAAATGAAAAATCCCCCCGATTCGATACGGGTACGAGGCGCAAAGGTACACAACCTGAAAAATCTGGACGTAGACATTCCTCTGAACGAGATCGTCGGTATTGCCGGCGTTTCCGGTTCGGGCAAATCTTCGCTTGCGCTCGGCGTTCTATATGCCGAGGGATCGAGAAGATATCTCGAAGCCTTGTCCACCTATACGCGCAGACGAATGACGCAGGCGGCGAAAGCCGACGTGGACGAGATCCTGCACGTACCCGCCGCGCTCGCTCTGCACCAACGCCCTTCCGTCCCGGGAATACGCAGCACTTTCGGCACGGGCACGGAACTGCTGAACAGCCTGAGGCTGATGTTTTCGCGGCTGGCGCGTCATATATGCCCCAACGGTCATTATGCAGAGCCTTCTCTCTCCGTCGCCGCAGGCAAGCCTTTGATCTGCCCCGTATGCGGAGAATCCTTTTACGCGCCTTCGGCGGAAGAGCTCTCCTTCAACAGTCAGGGAGCGTGTCCGACTTGCGGAGGAACGGGGATCGTGCGGACCGTAGATAAAAGCACGTTGGTCCCCGACGAAAGCCTGACGATAGATCAAGGCGCGGTCGCGCCGTGGAATTCGCTGATGTGGTCGCTCATGACGGACGTATGCCGCGCGATGGGCGTACGCACGGACGTCCCTTTCCGCGAGCTCTCCCCCAAAGAGAAGGATATCGTATTCAACGGGCCCGCCGAGAAAAAACACATTTTTTACCGAGCCAAAAATTCGGAAGTCGCCACCGAACTGGACTTCACTTATTACAATGCGGTCTACACGGTGGAAAACGCCTTGTCCAAAGTAAAGGACGAAAGCGGTATGAAGCGCGTGGAAAAATTTTTGAAACAGGACGCGTGTCCGGATTGCGGAGGATCAAGGCTCAACGCAAATGCGCGAGCGCCGAAACTGCGGGGTCTGTCTTTGGACGAAGTGTGCAAAATGTCCTTGACCGAGCTGTTAGAATGGGTAAAAGGCGTGCCCTCTTCTCTCCCGACGGAGATGCGCCCCATGGCGGAAAGCATATGCGCCTCTCTGTTATCCTCGGCAAAGCGCCTTATCGATCTGGGTTTGGGATATCTCTCTCTCGATCGGGCGTCGTCTACTCTGTCCACGGGGGAGCGTCAGCGTATGCAGCTTGCCAGAGCCGTCCGAAACCGCACTACGGGAGTGCTGTACGTGTTGGACGAACCCTCGATCGGTTTGCATCCCTCCAATATCGAAGGTCTGACGGAGGTAATGCGCGATCTGGTCGCCGACGGCAATTCGGTCGTTTTGGTCGATCACGACACGCAGGTCCTCTCCCAAGCCGATACGATAATAGAAATGGGCCCCGGCGCCGGCGCAAACGGGGGAAAAATGATCGCCCGCGGGACAGTAGAGGAACTTGCCCGCGATCCCCGCTCTCTCATAGGCCCCTATCTCGCGAATTCCGTCCCCGAAAGGCTCCGTCCGAAAACGGAGCGCGATCGGCTGTTTTCTCAGGGGAAAATTTCTCTCTCGACCGAAGCGGTGCATACGGTCAAGCCTCTGAACGCGGATTTTCCCAAAGGCAGACTCACAGTCGTGACGGGCGTTTCCGGATCGGGCAAGACGACCCTCGTCCTCGAAAGCCTCGTTCCTGCTCTGACCGCCGCGATCGCGGGGAAAAAACTCCCGCGGCATATACGCTCCGTCGACGCTGACGGTATCGGACAAGTCAAACTCATCGACGCCACCCCTATCGGGATCAACGTCCGTTCGACCGTAGCCACTTACGCCAACGTACACGACGAATTGCGCAAGATCTTCGCCCGCACCGCCGACGCGAAACGCCTCGGATACAAAGCGGGGGACTTTTCCTATAATACCGGAAAACTGCGCTGTCCCGTCTGCGACGGAACGGGGACGGTAAGCCTCGACGTTCAGTTCCTGCCCGACGTGGATATTCCCTGCCCGACCTGCCGCGGCGCGCGCTATTCCGAAGAAACCCGCGCCGTACGATATCTTACCAAAGACGGTCGGGAGTATTCGCTGCCCGATATAATGGCTATGGACGTTCATACCGCGCTGATAAAATGCAGCGAGATGAAAACGGTCTGTGCGCGGCTCAAAGTATTGGAAGATCTGGGGCTCGGATATCTGACCCTCGGCGAAGCGACCCCGGGGCTCTCGGGAGGAGAAGCTCAGCGCCTCAAACTTGCGGACGAAACGGGCAAAGCCCAGACGGACAGCGTCTTCGTTTTTGACGAGCCGACGATCGGACTGCACCCTCTCGACGTAAGAACGCTGACAGGCGTTTTTCAGACGCTCATAGATCAAGGGGCGACCGTGATCGTCATAGAACACGATCTCGACGTCATCCGAAACGCCGACTACATAATAGACATGGGGCCCGGCGGGGGTGAAGCCGGAGGCCGTATCGTCGCGACGGGCACGCCGGAAGAAATAAAGGAAAACGCCGACAGCGTTACGGGAAAATATCTGTGACCCCGAATAAAACCGCGTATGCGAAAGCGGCGGAGAACTTCTCCGCCGCCGTCTTTTATATCCGTTGTCCGTATTACAGAAGCTCGGATCTTACCTCTTCTATATAGGCGTATGCCGAAACGGAACCGTCGGTACCGCTCTGCGTCGCGGAGTAGGAAACAAGCCATTTCCCGGAACCTATACCGGAAACGCTGACGTTCGTTATACCTTCGTTCGCGGTCGTTATCGAAAGCATATTCGAAGTCGGATCGGAAAGCGCTCTGAATATGACGTCGTTTCCGCTCATGAAATACAGGAACGAATCGTTGATCGCATAATCGTCCGCCGCGCATATGCTCGTAACGTTGCCCTGCGCGACATTGTAAACCTTGAGCTGCCCGACGGGATCGTCTTCCGAGGTCTCCTCGAAATAGATGTATCCGGGAACCTGAGTGATGTGGGTTCTGTTTGCGTTCAGTTCGAACACCTTGTTTCCCTCGGCGTCGAAATAATACATTCCTCCGACGACGAACAGCCCGCTTGCGGACATAACTCTCGAATCGGCGGCGTACTCGGAGACGAGCTCTCCTTCTCTGTCGTACAGCCTTACTATGCCGCCTCCCCACAGAGCGAGATATCCTCCTTCAAAATCGATACTCGTCGCACCCGGGAACATTTCCTGTATATCCAGGTACACGTTGAGATCCTTGTCGAACGTCTGCAATATCTGATCGCTCAAAGTCTTGCTGTCGGTTATTTCACGCACGGACACGATCATCGCGGGTCCTGCCGCGGGATTGATCCCGGAAGTCGCGGAGAAAACGTAGCGGAAATCCTTTTTCTCGGACAGTTTTCCGTTGGAAACATCGTAAAAATACGTGTCGAGCGCGTACTTCGTAGTCCCGCTCGAATAATCGTAATCGCCCGCGTCGTCGAGCAGCGTCGTCCTGACCTGGACGCCTATCCTGCCGTCGAGCATAAGATACGTCGCCGAACCGGAAGCGCCCGGATCGATGATCTCGGACATGGCGAACAGACGGACGAATTCGCCGTCTTTATCGTAAACGGCGTAGACGTCGGAGCCTTTCTCTTCGAGGAAATAGTCGCCGAAAGCCGCTCTGTCGCCGACCTCGTCGAGCGAAGGCTCGCTGAAACTCGGAACGCCATTATCGTCGACCTGTATCATTCTTCCGTCGGGCAAAACGACCTTGCCCGCCGTAAGCGTCGGAGGAACGAACGTCGCCCCCATTTGATACGACGTAAACTCGCCCTGCGCGGAATATATCGTCGCCGTATAAGAAGACACTCCCTCGACGGTCGATCTTACATACGTATACCACAGCCCGCTTCCGAGAGTGTTCAGACGCTGCTCTCCTTCATAAAACACGCCGCCGGAAGGCGTCCAGCCTATGTAAGTAGTATCCCCGCTGTCGGAATCGTATCTCGCCCCTTCGAGAGCGGATCCTATCTGCCGCACGGTGGAACAGCCGCGGAGATCGTCGATCGTCTCAGCCGTAAAAGTCGACCGCCCGGACAAAAGATCCCAGTATTCATCGGAAAAAAGCGTGCCCGGATTTACGGGATCGCACGCCGAAAAAGACAGAATAAACGCCGTCGTCAAAATCAAACAGACAGCAGTCAATGCTGCTTTTTTTCTCATAAAAGATTCCTCCTTATTATTTTATGCTTTTATTATATCATATTCCCGTTGTTTGTCAATATGTTTACGAAAATTTTAACTTAAACGCCTTTTATCGCATATAAAAACCGATGTTTTCGCCGAAAACCGCGTTTTCGCAAAGCCGTAAAAACGTCTCTTTCGAGTCGTCGAAAAGCCCTTTCCCGTCAGAGTTTTTTCGCTTTATATGACGGCGGATCGGCACAACCGGCGATCGTTTGTTTATGAAAAAGGTCGGAAAATTTCCGACGCGCGATTTGTACGAAACGAATTTACGCAATGCCTGCCGCCGCCGTTTCGGCAATACGGCAGACATCTTCCGCCAACGTCGCCACGAACTGCTCGTCCGCGACCTTGAGCTGCAAAAGCATATCCCCCTCTTTTTCGCCGACGATCGCCATGATCCCGATATCGCCCAGCTTCGCGCTTCTGTTTCGGAACGCTCCCGCCGGACGCAGACCTCCGTCCGTCAGCTTGACGGTGCCGATATCGGCGATGTCTCCCATGGTCGCGTCTATCGCCACCACGATGTCCGAGCGATGATAAGTCGCTATCATTTTTCTGTACAGGTGTAGGTTAAGCGCCGTTATAGGCTTTTCGAGAGTGCCGTAGACGAATGCCTGCACTCCCGCTTTTTTCAACATACTGCCGACTCTGGGTCCGACGCTGTCGCCGATTATACGCGGCGTACCGATACACACGAAGACCAATCTCGCTCCGCTTCCGTTCTTTGCTCCGTTCATGACTTTATTATTGCCGACGGTTCACCTTTTCAAACAAAGTTAATAAGATATATTGACTAACGACGCGATTTTTGATATATTATAGTTAAAGTCGTACGTTATAGGCGATCCGAATAAAGCGGAAAACGCTGTTTTCCTGCTTTTCGGACGCGAAACGAGAGGTGTTTGTTATGTTACTTGCGATAGATATGTCCTCTATCCCCGACCTACCGATATCCTATCTCACGATAGCGGCGATACTGTTTGTCGTGATAGGGTTGTGCATAGGTTTTGCGAGAGGTTTCGGGGCGGAGCTTCTCTACTTGATCAAATTCGTGCTGATGTTCGGCGGAGCGCTGGTCGCAATGTATATCCTCGAGCCGATCGTCGCCGATGCCGTGGCGGGAATGGGCGTGGATATGTCTTCCATACCTTCCGTCTACGTCAACATCGCGCTGTACTGCGTGGCGTTGATCGTGCTGTGGATCATAACCTCGATCATATGGTTTTTCCTCAAACGCATCTTTCTGCGCCACAAGGTCGGCACCGTGAGCCGTCTGCTGGGTATGATCCTGGGCGTAGTTAAGGCGTTCGTGTTCGTACTGCTCTTCGTCTGGCTGTTGCAGTCTCTCGGAGGTACGTTTGCGGAAGTACAGTTCTTCGTGGACAACGCGTCCGTCGATCCGATCGGAAAATTCCTTATCGAGAACGACTGGGTGACGATGCTGGCGGAGAAGCTGCAAGAGATAGCCGGAAGCGTGGGCTGACGGAACGCAAAAGGAATTGCGGCCGGATCTTCGGATCCGGTCTTTTTTTTGCGCAGCCGCTCACGTTACGGACTGCGGCGCCAAGGTTTTCCCTCTCTCCCCCGACGCTTTCCTTCCGCCCCGACGTCTTTCCTTCTCTCCCCGACGGCTTCGCGCAAAAGACGGCATTGCGCCTCGGCGAGCATCCGTCAGGCTATGAGCATTTTCAGGACGGAAAACGCGAACTGTCCCGCTATACCTCCGTATCCCGATATGAAACAGGAAAGCGCGCTGGAATAACCCGCCGCGATCTCCGCCACGCAGTACAGCAATCCGCAAAGCACGTTGAGCCCCAAAGTGGCGACCACGCTCTTCTTGCGCAGACCGCCCAGAAAAACGGTCAGCCCGAAAGCCGCCGCTCCCGCGAAAAAAACCGCGAAATATTCGTATCCCATCATACGATATCTTTATGCCGCTCGCGCGTGCGTTTTGCTCTCGCGGAAGAAAAATCGACGGCTTTTGCGCCCTTATCCGCCGCTTTGCGGAAACAGACGGTTTTTTGTTCATTTATTCCGGGATATATGGTATAATACTTTTATGGCGAAACGCTTTTCGAGATGGCTGCGGCTGGACAACAGCGCGAAGATATTCCCTCTTATGGCGAACAAGAACACGCAGAACTTGTTCTGTCTTACGTTCCGCCTGTACGAGAAAGTCAACGCCGCGGCGCTCAACGAAGCTCTCGTCAAAACGGTCAGACGCTTCCCTTCTTTCAACGTCAAACTGAAGACGGGCGTTTTCTGGAACTACTTCGAAGAACATACCGGCAAGCCGCGCGTTTATGAGGCGAAGCCCGTGGTCATGAGGCGCATATCGTCCCGCAACTGCAACGGCTTCGCGTTCCGCATATCCTATTTCGGCAAGAATATCTACGGCGAATTTTTCCACGCGGTGACGGACGGCGCGGGCGCGGCGGAGTTCATGAAAAGTCTGCTCTTCACCTACTTTACGATGCTGGGCAAGAACGTGGACGGCGAACAAAAGATAATGACGGTCAATTCCCCATCGAATCCCGACGAATACGAAGACAGCTTTCTCACCTACTACAAAAAGAAAAAGCTGTCGCAGCTGCCGATCGATTCGCTCAAAGGACAGACCGCCTACAAGATAGCGGGCGCCGAATTCGAAAATGCGGGCAACGGCGAGATAAACGTCTATGCGAAAGCGAAAGACTTCGTCGCAGTATGCAAAAAGTACGGCTGCACCGTCACGGAAATGATAGGCGCGCTGTTCATACTCAGTCTGTACGAAACCAAGATAAAACCGCGCAATCTGCCGTCGCAGAACATACAGCTGTTCGTGCCGATCAATCTGCGCCGCATCTTCCCGTCGGTCACTCTGCGCAACTTTTCGCTTTTCTCCCGCATCGGCGTGATGACGTCCGACGACATGACGGTGGAAGGGCTGACCGCGCATATACACGAAAAACTTGTCCGCGACACCCGCAAAGACGTGCTGGAAGATAAGATATCCACCACGGTCTATGCCGAAAAGTTCCTGCCGCTGAGGCTGACGCCGCTGTTTATCAAGAGGTTCATCTTCAACATATCCAACCTGTTTTTCGGCAAAAACAAAAAGACCGCGACTTTTTCCAGCGTGGGCATACTCTCTCTTCCCGAGAGCTTCCGCCCTCTGGTAAAGGACGCGAATTATGCGATAGCCGCCAACGACAAAAGTCCGATCACCGTCACTGCGGTCACGGTGTTCGACACGATATGTATCAACTTTACACGGTCGATAACCGACACGGAGACGGAAAAACGCTTCGTGAAATATCTTACGGACGCGGGATTGGACGTCTCGGTTTCGTCCAACTACTGGGAGGTGGACAATGCGCTGTAAGTACTGCGGCATAAACGTGGACGACGACAGCAGGATCTGCCCTCTCTGCCACGAGATACTCGAAGACGACGGCAAGCCGGTAAACGCGAACTTCCCGCCCAAGACGGCGGCTTCCGCCAAAAAGCGCGATTCGCGGTTTTCGTTCAGCAACATATATATCGCCGTCGCGGCGGTCATCTTCTTCTCCTGTCTAGGACTCAATCTGGGGCTGACTCCCGACGTGCTCTGGTTCACGGTCGTATTCGCCGTCCTTCTCTACGGATATCTCACCGTCGTGAATACGGTCATGTCCAGCAGCAGCCTGTGGCTGAAAATTTTCTGGCAGATCGTGATGATAACTCTCGTCCTGTGGGCGGCGCAGTCCGTACTCAATCCGCTGATGGAAGAGCGCAACAACTGGCTTGCCGACTACGCTCTGCCGATCCTGCTGACTATATCGGTGCTGGCGCTGGGCATAACGGCGGCGTGTCTGTTCCACAAAGAGCCGTCCCTGCTCGTGGACAATCTGATAATCAGTCTTATCGGACTTGTCCCGATCATACTCTATGCGGCGGACGTCATCGACGTCCTTGCGCCGACGATCGTCTGCACCGTCGTATGCGCCATCTCGCTGATAGGCTTTATCGCGTTCGCGAGAGAGGAACTGTGGGCGGAGATAGTGAGAAGGTTCCACTTCTGAACATGACCGCTCCGGCGGATAATAAAACGGATAAACAATAAGAGGTAGTTTATGTATTACATCGGTATCGACGTAGGCGGAATGAGCATCAAAGGCGGTCTTGTGACCGAAAACGGCGCGATCGTCGCCAGACATACCGTCGAAACGCAGCGTTACGACGAAAATTACGGCATCGCCGACGACCTCCGCAAGGTGATAGACGGCGTTCTCGCCGCGGGCAATACGGATCTGTCGCAGATAGTGGGCATAGGGATCGGTCAACCCGGCTCCGTGGATTCGGAGCGCGGGATCATACGTTATTCCAACAATATCCCGCTCGAAAACATACCCGTCGTCGCACAGCTCAAACAATATTACGACGTGCCCGTCTACATAAACAACGACGCGAACTGCGCCGCTCTGGGCGAATACGTCTTCGGCGCGGGCAAAGGTTACCGCGATATCGTGTTCGTCACCCTCGGCACGGGCGTGGGCAGCGGTATAATCATAGACGGAAAACTGTTCGAGGGCAGAGAGTGCGCGGGCGCGGAAGCGGGACACATGGTCATCGTATGCGGCGGAGAACCCTGCAACTGCGGCAGGCGCGGATGCTGGGAAGCGTACGCTTCGGTCAGCGCTCTGATAAGACAGACCAAAGCCGCAATGGAAAAGGATCCCTCTTCCCTTATGCACGAAGAAGCTGCGGCGGAAGGCAAAGTCAGCGGCAAGACCGCATTTGTCGCGGCAAAGCGCGGCGACAGGACCGCACAGGAAGTCGTGGACAAATACATCTACTATATAGGCGAAGGTCTGGTAAATCTTGCGGATATTTTCCGCCCCGACGCCATATTGCTGGGCGGAGCGATCTCCAAAGAAGGAGAGAGCCTCACCGTGCCCCTTCAAAAAAAGATGAATGCGGAGGCGTTCGGATCAAAATTCAACCCCGGGATCGCGGTAAAGATAGCTTCTCTGCGCAACGACGCCGGAATACTCGGCGCCGCGGCTCTGATAAACGCTTACCAACGCTCCTGACGTATATCGGGACTCCCGTACCGACGATCTTACAAGAGCGGTCCCTTGCGGACCGCTCTTTTGTAACGAGTTTTTGTTTCAGCGATCTCGCGGAAAGAAAAAGAGGACGGCAAGCCGTCCTCTTTCCGCGTTTTCCGCAGATTTATTCTTCCGAGGTTTCGGCAACGCCTTCCGCGGTATCCGTCGCTTCGGGCTGCGGAGCGTCGGCAAGCTCCTCGCTCTCCTCTTCGCTGTGCGGAACGACCGTAAACGCGACGACCTTGCTGTTGCCGTCCTTGATACGCATGACCTTAACGCCCTGCGTGTTGCGGCTCATCTTGGATATCTCGCCCGCCCTTACGCGGATGATGACTCCGTTGTCCGAGATGATGATGACGTCGTCGTTTTCGGGATCGACGAGTTTGAGGTTGACGACCCCTCCCGTCTTGTCGTTGAGTGCGCCGACCTTTACGCCGCCGCCCGCTCTTCCCTGTCTGCGGTACTCGGAGATGTCGGTACGCTTGCCGTAACCGTTCTGCGTGATCGTCAGAGCCTCGCAGCCGTCTTTGACGATGGTCATGTCCACGACCTGCTCGCCGTCGTCCAGTCGTATCGATCTGACGCCCTGGCTGGTCCTTCCCGTCGGACGGACGTCGTCTTCGCTGAACCTTATGCACTTGCCTCCGCTGGACGCCATGAGGATATCCTGTCCGCCCTTGGTCAGCTGCACGCCGATGAGCTCGTCGCCGTCGACGAGAGATATCGCTATCTTGCCGTTGCTCTGGATACGGACGAACTCTTCGAGTTTAGTCTTCTTTATCAGTCCGTGCTTGGTCGCCATCATGAGATAGCCCTCGCTGCCCTTGGGAACGGGCACGTAGGCGTTGACGGTCTCTCCCGCTTCGAGATTGAGAAGATTGACGATCGCTCTGCCCTTGCTGTTCTTGCCCGCCTCGGGGATCTGATAACCGCGGCAGCGGTACACTTTGCCTTTATTCGTAAAGAACAGAATATCTTCGTGCGTATTGGTAGCAAGCACGTTTTCCACAAAGTCCTCTTCCTTGGTCTTGTGCGCGCTGACTCCCACGCCTCCGCGCCTCTGGACCTTGTACTCGTCGGTGCTCATGCGCTTGATATAGCCGTTGTGAGTGATCGACACGACGATGTCCTCCTGCTCGATGAGATCTTCTATGTCGATGTCGCTGTAATCGTAGGATATCTCGCTGCGGCGGGGATCGTTGTACTTGTCCTTGATCTCGAGAAGTTCGGTCTTGATGATATCGACGACGCGCTGCGGCGTGGCGAGGATATCGCGGTAGTCGGCGATCTCCTTTTCCAACTCGTCCAGTTCTTCCTGCAATTCGTGCACGGCAAGCTGGTTGAGCCTGTGCAATCTCATATCGAGGATCGCGTTGGTCTGTTTGTCGGACAGGTCGAACCTCTCCATAAGTCTGGCGGCAGACGTCTGTCTGTCGGGGGACGAACGGATGATGGCTACGACTTCGTCGATATTGGCCTGCGCTATCACGAGTCCTTTGACGATGTGTTCCCTTTCGAGAGCCTTGTCGAGATCATACTGCGTGCGGCGGGTGACGACCGATTTCTGGTGCTTTACGTACGCTTCGAGTATCTCTTTGAGGTTGCAGATCTTGGGCGTGCCGTCCACGAGCGCGAGCATTATCATGGAATTGGATATCTGCAGCTGCGTGTGCTTGTACAGAAGATTGAGCACGACCTGCGGATTGACATCCTTCTTGACCTCTATGACGATGCGCATACCGTCCCTGTCGGACTGTTCGTGTATATCGCTGATACCTTCGACCTTTTTCTGTTTTACGAGGTCGGCGATCGCCATGATGAGGTTGGCTTTGTTGACTTGATAAGGTATCTCGGTGACGATGAGACGGCTCTTGCCGTTGTGGCTCTCCTCTATCTCCACGCGGGAACGTATGATGGCGTTGCCCCTGCCGGTGCGGTACGCCTTTTTGATACCGCTCCTGCCCATGATGAGCGCGCCGGTCGGATAGTCGGGCGCGGGGATATATTCCATCAGCTGCTCGATGTCGATGTCGGGATCGTCGAGAAGAGCGACCGTACCGTCTATGACTTCTCCGAGGTTGTGCGGAGGAATGGACGTCGCCATACCGACCGCTATACCGTCGGAACCGTTGACCAAAAGGTTGGGATAGCGCGCCGGCAATACCGTAGGTTGTTCGCGCGTGTCGTCGAAGTTGGGATAGAAATCGACGGTGTTCTTGTCGATGTCCCTTATCATCTCGTTGGCTATCTTGGACAGTCTCGCCTCGGTATAACGGTATGCCGCCGGAGGATCGCCGTCCACGGAACCGAAGTTGCCGTGTCCGTCTACCAGCGTACAGCGGATCGAGAAGTCCTGCGCAAGCCTGACGAGCGCGTCGTAGACCGAAATGTCGCCGTGCGGATGGTATTTGCCCAGCACGTCGCCGACGATGAGCGCGCACTTACGGTAGGGCTTGTCCGAGGTCAGACCGAGCTCGTTCATATCGAACAGGATCCTCCTGTGAACGGGTTTAAGTCCGTCGCGGACGTCGGGAATGGCTCTCGATACGTTGACCGCCATCGCGTAGGCGATGAACGACTTTTTCATCTCGCTTTCGAGCTCGATGTCTACGTACTTGGTGCCTCCGAGCATTTCGTCTATATCTTTCTTGTTGCTCTTGTCTTCCATAATCTCTCCTTAAACGTCGAGGTCTTCGACGAGGTTGGCGTTCTGTTCGATGAACTCGCGCCTCTTCTCAGGCTCTTCGCCCATAAGGACCGTGAACAGCTCGTTCGCCTTTTCCGCGTCGGTGATGCTCACGCGAAGCATCGTGCGGGTCTCGGGATTCATCGTCGTTTCCCACAGCTGTTCCTGGTCCATCTCGCCCAGACCCTTGTAACGCTGTATCTCCGCCTTGCGGTCTATGCTGACGAGGTATTTTTCGAGGTCGGCGTCGTTGTAGAAATACGTCTCCTTTTTCGTGCCCTTTTGCGTGACCTTGTAGAGCGGCGGCTGCGCGATATAGACGTGCCCTTCCTCTACGATCGGCTTCATGAAGCGATAGAAGAACGTGAGCAGCAGGATACGGATATGACTGCCGTCGACGTCTGCGTCCGTCATACATATGATGCGGTCGTATTTGAGCTTGGACAGGTCGCAGTCCTCGTGTATGCCGCAGCCGAAAGTGGTGATCATGTTTTTGATCTCCTCGCTTTCGAGTATACGGTGCAGGCTCGCCTTTTCGACGTTGAGGATCTTGCCTCTCAGCGGAAGTATCGCCTGGAAACGTCTGTCTCTGCCCTGCTTTGCGGTGCCGCCCGCGGAATCTCCCTCGACAAGATAGATCTCGCACTTCTTGGGGTCGCGCTCCGTGCAGTCTGCAAGCTTGCCGGGCAGCGTGGTGGATTCGAGCACGTTCTTCCTTCTGGTCAGATCGCGCGCGTTCCTCGCCGCGTCGCGCGCCTTTTTGGCGTTGACCGCCTTGGTGATTATCTCACGCGCTTCGCGCGGATTTTCCTCGAAATATTCCTGCAATCTGTCGCCGAACACCTTGGTCACGACCGTACGCATGAAACTGTTGCCTAGGCGGGTCTTGGTCTGCCCTTCGAACTGGGGATCGACCAGTTTGACGGACACGACCGCCACGATACCTTCGCGGCAGTCCTCGCCGCTGAGCTTTTCTTCGTTTTTGAGCAGCTTGAGTTTTTCGCCGTAGTCGTTGAACTGCTTGGTCAGCACCGCCTTGAATCCGTCCAGATGCGTGCCGCCCTCGTGCGTGTTTATGTTGTTGGCGTAAGAGAAGATCGTCTCGCTGTAGCTCTGGTTGTATTGCAGAGCTATCTCCACCTGATAGTCGTCGGTCACGGTGTGTATGTACAGCGGCTGATCGGGAATGCCCCCTTTGGTGTTTATGCTCTGCACATACTCGACGATACCGCCTTCGTAGTGGAACGTCTCGCAGTTCTCCTTGAGCGGACGGCTGTCTTTGAGGATGATCTTAAGTCCTTTGTTGAGATACGCCAGCTCCTGCAATCTGTGGCGGAGCGTCGCATAGTCGAATTCCAAAGTCTCGAATATCTGATCGTCGGGATAGAACACGACCTTGGTCCCGCGCCTTTCGGTGTTGCCTATACAGGCGAGCGGACGCTGCGCGACGCCTCGGTTGAAGCTCATCTTGTACAGCTTGCCGTCCTGCGCGACCTCGACGTCGAGCCACTCGGAAAGCGCGTTGACGCACGATACGCCCACGCCGTGCAGACCTCCCGAAAATTTGTATCCGCCGCCGCCGAATTTGCCTCCCGCGTGCAGCTTGGTCAATACGACTTCGACCGCGGACTTGCCCTCTTTCTCGATTATGCCGACGGGGATACCTCTGCCGTTGTCGGTGACGGACACCGCGCCCGATTCGAGGATCTCGACCTCGATCGTGTCGCAGTATCCCGCCATCGCCTCGTCGATAGAGTTGTCGACGACTTCGAATACGAGATGATGCAGTCCTCTTTCGTCCGTGGAACCGATGTACATACCCGGTCTTTTGCGGACGGGCTCCAATCCTTCGAGCACCTGGATATTGCTCTCGGTATAGCCGTCTTGTTTGGACATTTTTACCTCCGTTGTCCGCACGCGCGTACGCGTATATGCGCGCGCTCGCACAAGATTATAATATTTTAACAACTGCATTATATCACACGTCGCCGCATACGGGCAACCGTTTTGCGGAAAAAAGGCTCTTCGACGCATTTGCGATATAAAAGTAAAATCAATGTAAAATTTTTTACATTTATTTACATCTCATCTAATTTTCTGTTATTATAAAATCATAGGAGGGTGTATTATGAAAAATATCTTAATCAAACAAAGTATTATTACAACATTATTTTTGGTGTTTCTATGCATTTTATTGTTTGGCTTCTGCAATACATATGCAGAAGAGCAAAGTCCTTACTTGGATTTGGAAAACGATCCCGAAGCCGTTATCTCATATGGTTCCATTAAAAATAAATCCGGACTGATCTTGAATAGTTCCGTGGTCGAAAACAATCGCCATGTTTTGGCTCTTTATTTGAACGACGGAGGACAAATTATTATTCCGAATCGAGCATCCGGTGATAATATATTAGGTTGGAGGGTTTTGGAAATAACTGATTCCGATTACACATTAGACCCTTTCTATATATACAACTCTTCCATAGATAAAAATGCGATTGACTACACAGAAGAATTTTCCTCATCACAGAACACTGCTTTCGCTACTGATTTTATGTCTGGGTCGATTTCTTTCAGTGTGTACGGCTCTGACTGGTTCAACAGAATCGGCTTGATAGCGCACGTTAATGTGTCGGCTTCGTTTGATTATTTTGATATAAATAACGACAATTACAGTTATTATATAGGTAAATACGAAGTTTCCGTTACCCCGTACGATGAAAGAGCAAAAGTTTCATCGTTTAAAATGAGTTTGATGATGTCCTCTGACGAAAATAGCGATCTGGATTCGTCCATAATCGCTACAAACGATGTAAAAGGGACTGAAACTTTCGGCATTTCAATAGGATCCGAGTATGGGTATTCCGTAAATGCCATACCGCCGTCGATAGGAGAGTCAGGAAAAATCGGAGCAACGTTCTCATATTCTTATTCTGCTCCGGATGGTTCTTCTTCTATTTCTGGACCTATATTAAATAATTTTGGTGACGACGCATATACTTACCGCACCTTTACCGTCAAGCCAACAGACGCTGCAGACTACGATGAATCTTACAGCGGGCTTATCCATGTCGCATATAGAATGCCATCCTATCAACAATTCGGCGGAGCTGGTATAACTTTTCACGGTCTTTCCATGAGATCAAAAATAAATAACCCCGGTTATGACGAGGAAAACGCCGACTGCGCCGTAATTATGGCAGCATGGTCCTATCCGTTCGAGGAGAAAACCATGGTTATAGGAGCCGGGCAACTGGAATCGTTGATTGAAGACGATGTCGAAAAGCAATATTTCAGCGACTATTCGCTTTTCTGCAGCTTGCCCAACAAATCGATCCTTGGTTCCACATACGTATATACCGAAAACTAATATTATAATGCTTAGACTAATAAACATATCCAAAACATACGGAGCCAAAACGGCGCTGTCCGACGTATCGGTCGCTTTCCCCGAAAAAGGGCTGGTGATCGTCTGCGGAGAGAGCGGCTGCGGCAAGACGACTTTGCTGAACATAGCGTCGGGAGCGGATATTCCGTCGTCGGGAAGCGTGTTTTTCAACGGCAGGAAAATAACCGAAGCGGACATTGAGGAATACCGCCGCGGATACGTTTCGAACATATATCAGGATTTCATGCTTGCGGAAGAACTATCGGCGGGCGACAATCTGCGGCTCGCCGCACAGGCGGTCGGCAAGGATCCGACCTCGGACGAAATAGCGGCTTTGCTCGAAAAAGCGGGTCTGAACGCAGGTTTTTCCGACAAAAAGGTATCCACTATGTCGGGCGGAGAAAAACAGCGCGTAGCCGTCGCCAGAGCGCTGATAAAAGACGGCGCGTCCGTCTTCGCCGACGAACCTACCGGCAATCTCGACCGTAAAAACGGCGAACTGATAATGGCTTTGCTGAAAAAGATCGCCGAAGAGAGGCTTGTCGTCGTCGTCAGCCACAACGAACGTCTGAACCGCGAATACGGGCATTATTTCATAGAGCTGGAAGACGGCTGCGTCGTGCGTTCCGATCTGCCCGAAGCCGAACCGAGCCGGGCAATACGCGAACCCGGGCCGAAGATAAGACCGAAGCTTTCCGCGCGTACGGTCGCGGTCCTTGCGGCGACGGGATACCGCAAAAACAAACTCAAAAGCGTTTTCGCCGCGATAGCGTTCATACTTGTTTTCGCGCTTTTCGCTTCGGTATGCACGGCTCTCATAGCCGACGTCAACCTTGCTTTTGCCGATTCCGTAGACGCCTCTCCTCAAAAGAACGCGTTGCTGCGCCTGTCTTCTTTCGATAACGGCGCCGACGCGGAGTCTCTGTCGGGGATCGCGCCGTATACGGTCGCAAACATGGAAAATTTTTATAATATAAACAACTCTTTTCCTCTTAACGATCTGGAATACATGATCGAATGGGCAGACGGCGTACCGAACGTCGAAATACCGTACGGCGAGCCTCCTTCGTCCGCGTCGCAGATAATGCTCCCTCTCACCTATGCCGAGATATTGATCGACCGATCGACGTACTACGGCGCCGACGACGTATCCGATCTTATAGGAAAGACTTACTATTGCGGCAGGAACGCCGACGTGGAATCCGCGGACGGATCGTTTTCGGATTCCGGACTCATGAGATATGCGGACTTCGAGATATGCGGCATATTCGACGACGGATTGACCGACAGAGAAGCCTTCTTCGCCCTTGCCTCCGACGAAAACGCGGAAAAGAACCTAACCGAAGACGTGGTGGCTTCCAACTTCATGATGCGCAGCGCGATCGCCGGCAGCGGAGCTTTGCTCAGATTCGACAAACTGCGTTTTACATCAAGCACAGACCTGTTTTATTCGCTTTCCTTGCAAGAGGGCTCTTTGGCTCCCTCGATCGTTTACGACCGGTATTCGGCATACTCTGCCTCTCTCCCCTCTCTCTCGGGCGGAGAAATATATGTCACGGAAAGCGCCGCCGCCCGCTACGGCGTTGCCGCGGGAGAAGAGATCGAAATAAATTACGGGACTTTCACTTTATTGAACGGGCTTATCCCGAATATCAATAAAAAAGGCTCGAAGGTCTTTACCGTCAAAGCCGTGATCGACGGCTCTCTGCTGCCCGATAAAGATGCGGAACTGGTTTTTTCGGAAGAGGATATGTCTTCTCTCGCCCTGCCCGGCAAATTCCCGAAGCAGCCGGACGCCGTGGTTTTCGACCTTTCGGACGGCTTTACGTATTCGACCGTCAGGGCGATAGCGGCTCGCTCCGCCGAGATATCGGGCGAGATCTTCTCTACCGTGCTCCTGCACAGATTCGAAGTACAGAACGCTTTTTCCGTATCTGGAGTTTACGATCGCCTCAACGAATCGCGTTATATCATATTCCTGCCGTGTTTCATCGCTTTCGCGATCGGGCTGTTTTCGGTAGGATTCGCATTTTTCGGCTTCCTGCTCTCTTCAAAAGACGATCTGTACGCGGTATTGCGCGCCGTGGGCTTCGACGCGGGATCGGTCTTTGCGGTGATGCTGGCTCAACTCTCACTGCTGTGCGTTATCGGGGTCGCGGCGGGTCTTGCGACGGCCTACACGGTGACTCATCTGTTCGGGATATATCTCACCTCGAACGCTCTCATCACGGAGGTCGTGCTTCCTCTCGGCTGGCACGCCGTACTTATCTCGACGGCAGTCGCTCTCCTGTCCGCGATCGCGACGGCGTTTTTCAAGGCCCGCAAGATGTTTTCGGGAACGATAGCTTCCAACAAATCGGAATGACTTTTTCCTTTCGCTCTCCCGCACAACGCATATAAACGGAAACGGGCGGCGCGTTTTGCGCCGCCCGTACTTTTCAGGAATTCAATCCTTCTGTTCTTTATCCTTCTCTTCTTCGGTTTCTTTCTCGTTTTCGGTTCCTGATGCGGACAAGACCCTCACCGTCATCTCCACTATGCGGTGGGATCTGACCTTGCTCACTTTGATCTCCAGCCCGTCCTCGGTTATCTCGGGAGTATCCCCGTCGTCGGGTACGGTGCCCAAAAGACCGCATACGTATCCCGAAAAAGTCTCGCAATCCTCCTTGTCCTCGTCGGGAAGATCTTTGTCCAAAGCCTCTTCCACCTTTTCCATCGGCGCAAGACCTTTTATCATCCATGTGTCGGAGCTTATCTTTTCGATCGAATATTCCTCTTTCTCGTCCTTGTCCGCCATATCGCCGACCAGAAGTTCGAGAAGATCGTTTATCGTCACTATACCGCTCATACCGCCGTATTCGTCCAATACGACCATGACGTGTTCTTTGGTCTCTTTCATGCGGTAGAACAACTCGTCCGCAGGCATGCTTTCCGGCACGAACACCGCCGGCTGGACCGCCTTTGCGAGCACTTCTTTGCGCGAGCGGTCTTTCATACGGAAGTATATCTTGGTATTGAGTATACCTATCACGTCGTCGGCGTCCTTGCCGCAGACGGGATAATAGATATGGCGGCTTCCGTAAACGGTCTTTTCCCATTTCGCGTCGTTGTCGTGGGTGAAAACGATGTCCACGTCCTTGCGGTGCGTACACACCTCTCCCGCCGTATTGTCCTTGAAGTCGAATACGTTCTGAATCAGCTCGTTCTCTTTTTCGTCTATCTGTCCCTTTTCGCTGCCCGCTTCCGCCATGAGCATTATCTCCTCTTCGGTCACGGGTTTTTCGTCCTCTTCGGGCTTCATGCCGAACAGTTTGAGGATCCCGTTGGAAGACACTGTGAGCAGCCACACGAAAGGCGTGAATACCACCGACACGAATTTCAGCACGCCCGATATGCCGAGCGAATACTTTTCGGCGTATTTCATCGCGACGCGTTTGGGAATAAGCTCGCCGAAAGTGATGTTGAAGAACGCCAGCACGACGGTGATCACCACCATGCATACGGTTTCTATGACTCCTCGCGCCGATTCGGACACGCCCGCGTTCATGATGGCGGCGGCGAGAGGTTCGGCAAAATAGTCCGCCGCGAAAGCGCTGCCCAAAAGTCCGGCAAGCGTTATCGCCACCTGTATCGTCGATAAAAATTTGGTCGGACGCGCGGTAAGGTCTATTATCCTCTTCGCGCGTTTGTTGCCTTCCTCCGCCATCTTTTTGAGTTTGGTCTCGTTGGTCGATATGACCGCTATTTCGGCGGCGGCGAATATCGCGTTGAGCGCGATAAGCACTATTTGTAAGATTACAGCTCCTGCCATTTTTCTCCTTTTATGCAAAAAGGCACAATCCGCGTATTCTCATCGGATCATGCCCTGTGTTTGCGTTATATATTCAGTCTACTGTGAGAACCGGGATCCCCGTCGCTCACGCCGTTTCCTCCCATATGCGACTATTATATTACTATATATCGCTCGGTTTGTCAATAAAAAATAATTTGCTCCGAAGCCGAAAAGACGTATCCTTCCTCTCCATCGGTTTACTATCCGTAAATTTTGCTTTATAATATAGCTATGCGCGTGGGAAAAGTCACACTTAAAAATTTCAGAAACTACGGAACCCAGACCGTCACCCTCAAAGAAGGTCTGAACGTATTTTCGGGAGAAAACGCAAGCGGCAAGACCAATTTTGCCGAAAGCGTATATTGCTGCGCCATAGGCAGATCTCCGCGCACTCAGAACGACCGCGAAATGATAAAATGGGGAGAAGAAAGCGCGTCGGTGTGCGTCGAAGTTCTGAAAAGATACCGTAATTGGGAAATATCTCTAAATATAGACTCGAAAGGCAAAAAAAGACTTTCGATAGACGGCGTGCCCGCCTATAAAATGAGCGAGATAGTCGGCATCCTCAACGTGGTGTATTTTTCTCCCGACGAGCTGAAACTCATCAAGGACGGCCCCGCGGAACGCAGAAGATTCATGGACATAAGTCTGTGTCAGCAGTCCAAAAATTATCTCTTCAATCTGCAAAAATACAACGCCGTGCTCGCGCAGAGGAACAAACTCCTCAAATCCGGACTGGGTATGAACACTCTCAGACAGACCCTTTTCGTATGGGACACGCAGCTTGCGAAATACGGAGCTTACATCACGAGAAAGAGATACGAATTCGCGGAAAAACTGAAAAAATTCGCCGCGGCTTCGCACGCAAGACTTTCGGGAGAGAAGGAAAAACTCGACATATCGCTCGAAAGCTCTCTGGGATACGACGATATAGAGATCATAGCCGAAGAATTTCTTCACACTCTCGAAGGAAACGTGCAAAAAGACGCCGATCTTTCCTACACCTCTTTCGGATGTCACCGCGACGATCTCGAGATAACTCTCAACGGCGTGGACGTGCGCAAATACGGCTCGCAGGGACAGCAGCGCAGCGCGGCTCTTTCGCTCAAATTCGCCGAAATAGATCTGTTCGGATCGGAAACGGGAGAAAAACCCGTGCTGCTTCTGGACGACGTTTTAAGCGAACTGGACGCCGGAAGATGTTCCCGTCTGCTCGAAATGAGCGCCGATCTGCAGACCATAATCACCTGTACTTCTTTCTCTTCCGAAGTTCCCCACACCGATTTCACGGTCAAAAACGGCAGCATTTCTCCCGTCTGAAACGCTTTCTTATTTTGCGCATAATATATAAATTTTTATTGAAAAAAGCGCCCGAAAATAGTATAATGTCACTATGAGCGAATGCAAGGTATTGTGGAAATCCGTATTGTCCGAACTGGAAGTGCTGCTGACGACCGTGAGCTTCGATATGTGGTTCAAGGATCTCGAACCTTATACCGTCGAAAACGACAAACTCGTACTTATCGCGCCCCTCAACAGCTTCAAATCGATCAACAAAAACTATAAAGACCAGATAAAAAAGGCGATCGAAAACAGCGGAGCCAAGATCTCGGGAATAGAGATAATAACCAAAGCGGAAACGGACAACTACACTTTGAGCAACGAGGAAGAAAAAGAGGAAGATGACGGAGATACCGTCAATATGTTCGATCCCGGATATACATTCGACAGTTTCGTGGTGGGCGATTCCAACTCGATAGCTTACGCCGCCGCCGAAGCCGTGGCGAAAGCCCCGGGAGCGTTTCACAATCCCCTCTTTATCTACGGCGGCGTCGGATTGGGAAAGACCCATATAATGCACGCCATAGCCAACTATATCCTGTCGCAGAACAAAAAAGCAAAAATTCTTTACGTAACTGCCGAACAGTTCGTCAACGACTACATCGATTCGCTCAAAAACAACAAGGACAACGAGCTGAACAAACAGTTCAGACTCAAATACCGCAGCGTAGACGTTCTGATGATGGACGACGTGCAATTTCTTTCGGGAAAGACGAGCACGCAGGAAGCGCTGTTCCATACTTTCAACGATCTCTATCAGTTCAGAAAACAGATAGTGCTCACTTCCGACCGTCACCCCAGAGAACTCACTTTCCTGCAAGACAGGCTGAAATCGAGGTTCCAGAGCGGTCTTACGGTGGACATAACGAAACCGAGCATCGAAACCAGGATCGCCATATTGCAGAAAAAGGCTTACGCAAAGAAATACGACATATCTCAGAAAGCCGTTTTCTTTATTGCGGAGAACATAACTTCCAATATAAGGGAGCTCGAAGGAGCTTTGTCCAAAGTTGTGTTTTACTGCTCTCTGTCGGGCAGAAGCTCCGACGATCTCGAAGCCGTGAAAGACGCGTTGAAAGACTGTATAGACGTGTCCTCTCACGTCATATCGATGGACTCGATAGCCGACGCGACCTGCGCTTATTACGGGATAAAGAAATCCGACATAATAGGAAAGAGAAAGAACAAGCTCATATCCAATGCAAGACAGATGGCTATCTATCTCATAAACGATATGCTCGGAGTACCTCTCTCCTCTATCGGAGAATTCTTCGGAGGAAGAGATCATACCACGATAATGTACGCAAGAGACAAGATGACAGATCTGTCCAAGACGGATCATCTCATCCAGGCTCAAATAAACGACATAAAGAGTATGTTGGAGAAAAAATGATACCTTGTGGAGAATGTGGAAACTGCTTTGAAAAGTTCAACGTCTTTTTCACATCGTCCGGTGCAAAATTTTTGCGGCTGCGGGCGGATAAAACGCACTTTTGAGAGCTTGTCCACTTATCCACTCCCCTTATTGGTATTATTATTATCCAATCTTACAAAAAATAAACATGTATAAGTCCGCGAAGCGGCAAACACGGAGGAAATATGAACATAATTTGCAACGGAACACAGTTATCGGAAGCCCTTTCAAGAGTGAGTAAAGCCCTTCCGATAAAGAAGACCATACCTATATTGGAGGGGATCAAACTTTCCGCATACGGAAACTTCCTCACGCTGACCGCTACGGATACCGAATTCGCCATACAGAAGACCATAAACGCCGACGTAAGAATGGAGGGAGAAGCTCTCGTTCCCGGAAAACTTTTCGGAGAATTCGCCAAAAAACTTTCTTCCGAAGAGAGCATAGAGATATCCTATACCGACGATCAGAACGTAAAAGTAAAATATACCGACAGCGAAACTTCTTTCAAGGCGATGAAGCTGCGCGATTATCCTCCCATACAGGAGTTCGATCACGACGTAGAATTTTCGATGCTTCAAAAGGATCTCAAAGACCTTATAATAAAGACGATATTCTCCGCCGCTACCGACGACGTAAGACCTATACTCAAAGGATGTCTGCTCGACATAAGCGGCAACGAAGTTAAGTGCGTCGCTCTCGACGGATACAGGCTTGCCGTGACAAAGAAACAGCTTGCTATGAGCTGTCCCGATACCGGCGCCATCATTCCGGCAAAAAATCTCTCCGAGATTTACCGACTGCTCGAAGAGGACGACGAACCCGCCAATATATCCGTATGCCAGAAAAAGATAACAGTGGATCTCAGGCATACGAAGATAATATCCAACCTGCTCTCGGGCACGTTCATCAGATACGAATCGAGCATTCCCAACAAGTTCGAAACTGTCGTGACCGTGGACAGAACGATGCTCGAAAACTGCCTCGAAAGAGCCTATATAATGAGTCGTTTCGAAAAGTCCAATCTCGTAAAGATGGACGTAAAGGAAGGAAAGCTGACGATATCCACGAACAGCGAAATGGGCGACGTAAACGAAGTTATGTCTGTATTCTCTCAGGGAAAGGACATACAGATGCTGTTCAACTCCAAATTCATTCTCGACTGTCTTAAAGTGATAGACGACGAATTCGTCAATTTCAGCTTCTCTACTCCCACTTCGCCGAGCATAATAACTCCCGTGGAGGGGGACAAGTTCCTCTATATGGTGCTTCCTCTGCGCAACTTCTCGCGTTGATAAAACGAAATCGTAAAAAGCGGGTCGCAAGATCCGCTTTTTTTGTCGGAGTCTGTCCGACGGCAAAGAAAAACAAAAAGGTAGGACATACAATGATAAGATAAGCCTATAAGTATCCGTAAAGAATATGTTTTTGTAAAGAAAGAAAAGAAAATAAAAAGAAGACCGGAAAGGTCTTCTTTTTATATTATTTCGGATTCAGTTCTTACCGCGCAGTTCTTCGACGAGTTCGAATATACGGATGAGATCGTCTTTGGTATAATAATCTATATATATCCTGCCCTTGTCGTTGTTTCCTATCGCCTTTACCTTGGTCCCGAACGTATGCTGCATATTGTTTACGAGTTCTTTGAGTTCGGGCGAATTGAATATCTTTCTTTCCTTCTTGGGATTGAGATAGGAAGCTACCATGCGCTCCAGCTGTCTTACGCTCATTTTTTTGTCTGCCGCGGCTATTCCGTAAGAAGCCTGGACCGAGTAATCTTTTATCACCGCAAGAGCCCTGGCGTGTCCGGCGCTGAGTCTTCCTCTTTCTACAAGATCGAGCACTACGGGATTGAGCGTGAGAAGTCGCAGACTGTTGGCGATGGCGGGACGGGATTTACCGAGTTTTACGGCGAGTTCTTCCTGAGTAAGTCCGAATTTGTCCATCAGCGACCTGTACGCCTTCGCCTCTTCTACGGGATTGAGATCTTCTCTTTGAAGGTTTTCGATGAGAGCTATCTCCGCCCTGTCGGATTCGCTGAATTTTTTTACTATACACGGTATGGATGTAAGGCCCGCTATCTTGCTTGCTCTGAGTCTTCTCTCTCCTGCGACGAGTTCGAATCCTCCGTCTTCCGCTTCCGTGACCAGTATGGGTTGTATGACTCCGTAATTCTTTATGCTTGCGGCAAGTTCTTCCAAAGCCGTCTGGTCGAAATGAGTTCTCGGCTGATTGGGATTGGTCTCGATGAGATTTATCCTGATGTTCCTTACCTGGTCTTTGAGATCCGCTCCGTTCTCTATCGAAAGAGCGAGATCGGCAGCTTCGGATATGTTTTTCGTCTTCGCCATACTTCCTCTTTAAGGCATTGTACGCCTTACTTTGATACAATCATTATAACAAATAAAAAATATCATTGCAATAAAATTATCCAAAAGACCTTTTCGGGCGCAAAACGATCTGCGCGGAAGCTTTCGGAGATAAGCATGATCAGGAGAAAATAATAATAAAGAATTTAGGAAGGTTTAAGACCGTAACGAAAGAAAAAAGTCTGTTTCAGATAGGTCTTGTTCTCGGTTTGTTACCGCCTCTCGGATAACGGACGGGAGTGGAAGATATCTTTTCGCCTACGAGAATAAAGCGTTTTTCTCCGGCGCACTCGTAGACGAATTCCTCCTTCTTTCTCAGTCCGAGTACGTCGTAGGCGTTTTTCGCGGCAACTTCCTCCTCGTGAGCGTTTTTGCCTTTATAAGCAAGGAAAAGACCTCCTTTCTTAATAAGAGGGGCGCAAAGTTCGGCAAGCGTGTTGAGAGGAGCCACAGCCCTCGACGTACACGCGTCGTACTCTTCTCTATGCGACGATGCGTGTTCTTCGGCTCTCGCGTGTACTGCTTTGCAGTTTGAAAGACCCAGCTCTTTTATACAAGCGTCGAGAAAATCCGTACGCTTTTTAAGGCTGTCTACAAGAGTGAAAGAAACGTCGGGACATACTATCGCGAGGGGGATCCCGGGAAAGCCCGCTCCGCTTCCCATATCGCATACGGAACGGGCGTTCTTCACGTATCCGTATGCCGCCAATGAATCGTAGAAATGTTTGGAGTCGAATCCTTCCGTATCTGTGATCGCGGTAAGATTGAATTTTGAGTTGGCTTCCGATACGAGATCGAAATATCTCTCGAATCTTTCCGCCGTGATCTCATCGAAGATCCCGTTTTCGCGCAAAAATTTTTCCGTTAGAAGAAATCTCATTTTTTATTCCTCGCAAGCCATACGATAAGCACCGTTATGTCCGCGGGCGATACGCCCGATATCCTCGAAGCCTGTCCGAGGTCTGCGGGTCTTATCGCGGAAAGCTTTTGTCTTGCCTCTATCCTCAAACCTTCGATCGAGCCGTAATCGATATCGTCGGGCAGCGCCTTTTCTTCCAATCTTCGCATTTTCTCGGAATATTGTTTCTGTTTTTCGAGATAGCCGGCATATTTTATCTCCGTCGCAACCTCTTCCATACAGCGGTCCGAAAAAGAAGAAAATTCTTCGAAACAGGATTTGAGAGATCCCGCGGTCACTTCGCTGCGTCGGAGCAGATCGGAGAATTTGCACGGAGCCGATCTCGAATATTCTCCTCCGACGGAGTTAAGGAATTCTTCGGCTCTTTTTGCGGATACGTTCTGTTCCAGAGCTTTTCTTATAGAAGCAAGTTCTTCGAGTTTTTTAAGATACAGACCATAGCGTCTGTCGTCCACGAGCCCGACTTCTCTTCCGATCGGCGTCAGACGTTCGTCCGCGTTTTCCTGTCTGAGCCACAGTCTGTGCTCCGCTCTGGCGGTCATCATTCTGTAAGGTTCGTTCGTGCCCTTTGTCACGAGATCGTCTATCAGAACTCCGATATAAGAAGTATCTCTTCCCAAGACGACCGACGGCTTTCCGTCCAGATACCGTGAGCAGTTTATGCCTGCCATTATACCTTGAGCCGCAGCTTCTTCGTAGCCGCTGCTGCCGTTGAGCTGTCCCGCAAGGAAAAGACCTTTTACGGCTTTCGTTTCCAACGACGGTTTAAGACACGTGGAATCGATGCAATCGTATTCTATCGCGTAAGCGAAACGCATTATCTTGCAGTTTTCGAGTCCTGTCACGGAATGATACATACTTATCTGTACGTCCACCGGCATAGAGCTGCTCATGCCCTGTACGTACAGTTCGTCCGTGTCCGCGCTTTCGGGTTCTATGAATATCTGATGACGCTCTTTGTCCGAAAATCTTACGACTTTGTCCTCTATGGACGGACAATAGCGGGGTCCCACGCTCTTTATAGAGCCGTTGAAAAGAGGCGATCTGTCCAGATTGGACAAAATTATCTCTTTCGTCCGCTCGGTCGTGTAAGTGAGATAGCATGGTCTTTTGTTGGGCAGAAAGCCTTCGGTCATAAAGGAGAACGGATATATCTTTTCGTCGCCGTTCTGGATCTGCATTTTGGAAAAATCCACGGTCTTGCCGTCTATTCTCGCGGGAGTGCCCGTCTTGAAACGTCGGGTCGGGATGCCCAGAGAGAGCAAAGACGAAGTAAGAGCGGTCGCGCGGCAGAAACCGTTGGGACCGACTTGCTGGCGGAAGTCGCCGATTATTATTTCGGCGTTGAGATAAACTCCCGTCGCCACGACTATTCCGCGGCAGGCGTATCTCTGCCCCTGCATCGTTTCTATCCCGCAGACTCCGTCGCCGTCGGTGAGGATCCTCGATACTTCGCTCTGCAAGATATCGAGATCGGGTTCGCGTTCGAGAACGCGTTTCATATATCCGTGATAAGAGGCTTTGTCCTCCTGCCCTCTCAAAGACCTTACGGCGGCGCCTTTGCCTGTATTGAGCATCCTTATCTGCAAAGCGTTGGCGTCTGCGGCAAGCCCCATCTGACCGCCGAGAGCGTCTATCTCGCGCACGAGATGACCTTTGGCAGTGCCGCCTATCGCGGGATTGCACGCCATAAAGGCTATCGCGTCCAACGAGAGAGTGACGACGAGCGTTTTGTGTCCGGTGCGCGCAAGAGCCAGGCACGCCTCGACTCCGGCATGCCCCGCGCCTATCACTATAGCGTCGTATATCCCGTCGTATCTCACAGTCTTTCTCCGTCCGTATATTATAGCATAAGGCGCACGTATGCGCAAACGCGTGCGCTCATTTGCAATAAAATCGGGCGTGTGGTAGAATTGTTAAAAGGAGAATTTATGGAAACGATAGCTGCCATATCGACGCCGGCGGGAGCGGGGGCGATCGCGATAGTGAGAATGAGCGGAAACAAAGCCCTGCGCATAGCGGAGGGAATGTTTAACTGCGGGAAATTGAAGAAGTTTTCCGACGCCGTTCCCAACATGATGTACTACGGTACGCTGACGGTCGGAGATTATAAGGACAAATGTTTCGCCGTATATTTCAAAGCGCCTTTTACCTACACGGGCGAGGATATCGTAGAGTTTCAATGTCACGGCGGAGCAAGACTTGCAAGGGAAGTTCTGTCGGCGTGTCTGGATCGCGGAGCAAGACTTGCCGACAAGGGAGAATTTACCAAAAGAGCGTTTTTGAACGGCAAACTCGCTCTCAGCGACGCGGAAGCCGTGATAGATATGATAAACGCCGAATCGGGGGCTCAGCTCAAAGCTTCGTATAGGATGATGACCGGCAAACTGTCCGATGAGATAAAGGGATTTTCGGACAGACTTCTCGACGCGTCGGCGGCTCTCGAAGCGAGCATGGACTATCCCGAGGAGATGGAGGACGAAAGCGTCGAGGACGCCTCCGTCGCCGTGGAGAGAGCGATAAAAGAGGTAAAAGCTCTGCTCGCCACCGCGCGCACGGGAGGATATATCCGCAACGGCGTCGACGTCGCGATCGCGGGACGGGCAAACGTGGGAAAATCTTCTCTTCTCAACGCGCTTTGCGGCAGAGAGAGAGCGATCGTCACCGATATAGCGGGTACTACGCGCGACAGCCTCGAAGAGAGGATAGAAAAAGACGGAGTGATGATAAATCTCATCGATACGGCGGGGATAAGAAATACGGACGACAAAGTAGAAAAACTCGGCGTGGAGAGATCTTTCGCGGCGGTAGAACAAGCGGACGCGGTGCTGTTCGTCACCCCAGCCGGAGAACCCGTTTCCGAAGAGGACGAACGGATAAAGGACAGAATACCGAAAGACGCGGTAGTGTTCGAGGTGCGCAGTAAATCCGATCTGCATCCCGAAGAGAGAAAAGAAGGGGTCTTATATATAAGCTCCAAGACGGGAGAAGGTATAGAAGAACTCAAAGAAAAGATAGTATCTCTGGTGAAAGACGGGACCGTGGACGCGTCGGGGAACATAATCGTCGAGGAAAGACATAAAGAGGCTTTGGGAAGAGCGCTCGCTTCTCTGCTTTCCGCAAAGAAGGCGATAGAAGAAGGTCTTCCCACAGAATGCGTCGCGCTGGACGTAAGACAGGCGTACGCCGCTCTCGGAGAAATAACGGGCGAAACGGCGGACGAAGCCGTAGTGGACGCCGTTTTCTCCAAATTCTGCGTGGGTAAATGACGACTTTGAAAGGAGAAGAACGATCGACATGAAACTGAAAGAGATAAGGAACGCAAACGACGCATTGTTCGAAAAAGCGTACGCCCTGTACGAAATATCTTTCCCCGAGATAGAGAGAAGGGACAGAGAGGACAATATCGGACTGTTGCAAAGAAAAGATTTCCGCTTTTCCGCTCTTCTCACCGACGAAGGGGATTTCTGCGGACTTGCGGCGTATTGGGACAACGGAGAATTCCTCTATATAGAACACCTCTGCACCGAACCCGCTCTGCGAGGCAGAGGATTGGGAGCCGAGGCGTTGGAGCTTTTCAAGAATACGTCGAAGGAAGTGCTTCTGGAGATAGATCCTCCGAAAGACGCTTTGTCCGAGAGGAGAAAGGCTTTTTACGAAAGATGCGGCTTTTCGTATTTCGACGAAGTGCATATGCATCCCGCATACAGAGAAGGAGATCCTCCGCATCCTCTCAACGTAATGGCGTATCCCGGACGGCCCGACGGGAAAACCGTGCGAAAACTCGCCTCATATATAGAAAAAGAAGTGTTCGGACGAAAGTAAGCTTCCTTTGAAAAGAAACAGAATAATAAAAAGACGGCAGGCGCCGTCTTTTCGTCTTATATACGGACGAGTTGTTCAGAATCTTCTGCTCTTTTCGCCGAACGAACGCATTTTGCCGCCGCCGGTGCGCTTGAAGTTGCGGCTGTACTCGTAATTGTACATATCGCGGGGCTTTTCTTCGGCAGGCTGCGACGAGGTCTCCGACGATCTGTCATAGGAATTGTATGAGCTGCCGTTGTTGTAGCGAGAGCCTGAGTTGTAACGGGATTTGCCTCCGTTTCTGTCGGAGCGTCCGCCGTAAGGACGGTCGTAAGACTTGGTCCTGTTGGGCTTTATGACTATATGACGGTACGGTTCCTCGCCTACGCTTTCGGTCGTGACGAAACGGTCGTCATGGAGCGCGGAATGGATGACGCGTCTTTCGAACGGGTTCATAGGCTCCAATTCGACGGGTCTGCCGCTCTTTGCCGCTTTGAAAGCGAGATTTTTCGCGAGCTTGGACAGGGTCACGGTACGCTTTTCGCGATAGTTCTCTCCGTCGAGGATTATCCTCTTGTCGAGGGCTTCCTTTTTGTTGGCGATAAGCAGGGTGAGATACTGTACGCAGTCGAGCACGTCGCCTCTGAAGCCTATGAGTACGGGAGTATCCTTGCCCGAAAGCTGGATGCGGTAGGCGTCTTCTTCTTCGAACAGCGTCGCCGTGCAGTTGAGGTTCATCTTTTCGATAAGTCCGTTGATGAAGCCCACTGCGCGCTCCTGCGGCGTGGCTTTTACGGTCGCTTTCACGGTCAGCTTCTTTTTGATGATACCGCTGGTCTTGATAACTTCGGTTTCGATCCTGTCTTTCGTTACCCCCAATTCTTCTGCTGCCTTTTCCGCGGCCTCTTCCAATGTCGCCGCGGTGACTTCGGTTTCTTTCATCTCTTCTTTCCTCCGATAACGACGGAATGCGTATCCGCCGCCTGCTTTTTTTCGATTTGCTTGTAGATCAGCGTGAACGAGATATTGATGATCGCGACCATGACGTTGCTGATAAAGTAGTAAAGCGCGAAAGCCGAGCTGTACATTATCGCGAATACGCCGAGCATCAGAGGCATGACGTAGTTCATGATCTTCATCGTCTTTTGCTGGGACTTCTGCTGTTCCGCTGTGCCGGTGGGCATTGTGGGATTTGCGGACTGCATCACTTTGGTCATGATGAAGCTCGTCGCTATCGACAGTATCGGAAGCACGAAATATCCGTTCCAATTAGCGAAATCCCAGGTGCCGGTCTTGTTGTAGAACTCCGCCGCCGGACCGACGAGCACGTCGTACGTCACAGGCGCGGTGTTGGGCATGGTGGCGTTGATCGTGCCGACGAACTGCTCGTACGACGGGATAACGTTGGTGCCTATATCCGACATAAAGATGTTTTTGACCCACAGGAAACTGTGCAGATCGTAGCCGTCGCGCAACAGTATGTTGAGTTCTTCGGCGCTGACCTTGCCCACGTTGTCGTTGTAGATTTGGATAAGCTTTTCTATGATGACCTCGTTCTCGTAAGAGACCAGCGCGCGGAAACCGTCCCAGATAAAGAAGAACAGCACGAGCGTGATTATCATCGGCAGACACGAGGCAAAGACGTGTATCTTTTCCTTTTTCTGCAGCTCCTGCTGTTTCATTCGCAGCGTCTGCGGATCGTTTGCGTATTGACGCTGCAACTTCTCCATTTGAGGACGAATGCGTTCCATCTTGCGGTTCTGCTTGCGCATCGATATCTTCTGCCAAATGTCGAGAGGGCTGAGTATCACCCTCAAAAGCACGGCAAAAACCACGACCGTCCAACCGAAATCGCCGATCGCGTTGTATAGCGCCAAAAGCAGCCTGCCGATGAGATTGGTCATCTCCGCGGAGACAATGCCGTCTATAAAAGCCATTTTGCCTTTCCTCTGAAATCGTCTTTGACCGGATCGTAGCCTCCCCGGCTGAAAGGATTGCACCTGAGTATGCGCCACACGCCCATCGCAAAGCCTACGAAAAAGCCGCGTTTTCTGATCGCCTGCCCCATATATGCCGAACAACTCGGCGTATATTTGCATTTCCCTGCGAAAAGCGGATTGTAGTATCGCTTGTAAACGCCTATGACGCGCCCGCTCAAACTCATTGCCCGACCTCGAACAGATCCGCCCTCCGCAACGCTTCGCACAGCGACTCTTTCACCGTGCCGAAATCGCTGTCCGCGATAGGCGGCCTCGCTACCACGAGATAAGTGTAACCCTTTCTGAGCGACGGTATAAGCAGACGGAAGTTTTCCCTCAGTCTGCGCTTGACCTTGTTGCGAACGACGCTCTTGCCTACTTTCTTGCTCACCGAAAAGCCGACTTTCAGACCGTACTTCCCCGGCGAATAATACAGCGCGAGCAGCGGCGTGCGCACACAGGTGCCTTTGCGGTATAAGTAGACGAACGCCTTGTTCGATTTTAGCCTATACCGTCTTTGCATACCGTCAGGCGGTGAGCTGCTTTCTGCCCTTGTTGCGACGTCTCTTGATGACGTTTCTGCCGCTCTTGGTCTTCATCCTCTGTCTGAAACCGTGGACCTTGCTGCGCTGACGCTTCTTGGGTTGGAATGTTCTTTTCATATTATTCTGACCTCTCAGGTTATTTTGTCGTGTTCTTGCGCAGATGCCGTCGGGCGTTATACGCGCTCCCGAGTTGTTTGCCGTTTATAACCGATAGGAAACATTGCAGGCAAACTCCGACGTGCATCAAAGCTAATAAATTATATAATAAAGAAAAGAGGGTGTCAAGCGTTTTCACCTACTGACGACAGGCGGCGGTGCGGGAGCGCCGCAAGAGGCGGAAGACGGCGGAAAGCGCGCGGTTACTGCGTAAAACAACGAGGAAGACGGAATGATCCGTCCGATCGCACGGACGGGCTCCGACAACATAGCACGGGCGTTCGGAGAGAGTATCGTCAACGGGCGTATTTGCGGATATCGCGGATTAGCACTTCCCTGTCGGGCATGCCGAGAGATTTGAAAGTCGGCGTTTTACGCGTATTTGCCGAGAAGATAAGAAAGCCTCGGCGAGAGGATCGCCGCATTCGCCGAACTCGACGGCGGATATCCGAGAGCCTTGGACCGTAAACCGAGCCCGCTATATCGCAGCAGCGGCGAGAAAACGAAGGCTGCGCAGGAGTTTGCGTACTTGGCGGATGTTCGCGCGCCTCGCAGGCGTTCGCGCACTTTTCGGAAGCAAAATCGCTGTCAAGGCGTACGGCACGGAGAGAAAGGTGCAAGGTCGGAGAAAATCGAAACGAATGAGAATATCGGAGGCGTAGCGGCAAAATGAAAAAAAGCTGCTTTCGCGCGCCTTTTGAAAGCACACAATACGTTCGGAAAGCGGAAAGCCGCGGTTATTCCCATTCTGTGAAACTCGGAGCAAAGATCCATTTGGCGCGTAATAGCAAAAAACGGTGAAAATCCGACGGCAAGGAGGCGACAACGATATCCGCATTTTCGAGTTTCCCTTGTCGGGAAAGGGGGCGTATCGCGGGAAAATAATGTAGAAAAGAGAAAACGGAAACGAATGCGCAATAAAATATTCGGGCAGAGATCCGAAGCGGATTTGACGATAAAGCCGGGCGGTCGCATGAAGTTCTCATGAGGATACGGTCGGTCGCAAATATCGGCATAGCCTAACGCTCTCTCCCGATCGCCTAACGCTCTCCCGATCGCCTAACGCTCTCCC
>DVKK01000021.1 GCA_018716085.1 Candidatus Ornithoclostridium excrementipullorum
GCTGTCTTATGACGGGGCAAGAAAATGAGCGCGGCGCTCCCCGCCATTTATGAAAGTGAGGGATAACAGAATGGACTATGATCCCGTATCGGCTGCTATGCTGTCTCAGCCGTGGAGCAATAACGCCTGCCGTGGCTATGTCATCTACGCGATGGAGAACTGTGGTTTTTCTCCCAACGAAATCCGGCGCGTGGTAGCGGAACTCTACGAGGTTTTCGACTTCCGCAGTCTGGAAGAGGCCCAGCAGCACTTTGAGGAAAGCCCATACTGACTTCTGGACACTTTGTCCAGAGGTAGCCATTTAGCCGGACGGCCAGCACTTCTCGGTGCTGGCCGTTTCTGCTCACTATTGGAAATACTGGCGAATAACTGCAAAGGAGGTTTTCTGTGAAGCTAAACGCACAAGTGATCGAAAAGATGCGGAGCGTCAATCTTGACGCAGTGGATAAGGAAACGCTTGTTGACGCAAGCGGTTTTGTTTTTGATAATTCGTTGCCGTTGGAAAAGCGAGCTGCTCGTATGCTGGAACAGTTGAAAAACCCCTATTGTTTCCGCTATGGCGACATGGCCATCAAGCTGGAATTTGCCGAGGACGGCCCCTCTCTCCAGGAACTACTGACTGGCTTTTTCCTGCGGCAGAAAAGCGGGCTGTAACGATCCGCCACTTCCAGACACTTTGTCCAGAGGTGGAGTCATCCTTGTTGTACCCCCGGTGCAGAGGTATAATATAGATGTAATGTGATAGGAAGGAGGACACATGGCAAGAACAGCAAACCGGGGGACAATGAGCGCCAGTTCCCCAACTTCATACAATGTGATGCGCTGGAGATTAGGAAAATACATCCGCCTTTCTAAAGAAGATTTACTCCGTGGCCGCGATGAAAGCAACAGCGTTGTAAACCAGCGGCGGCTCCTGGAACAATACCACCAGGCCCACCTGGATGAGTTCTATGAAGGCGCGGAAGCGGACGTATATGTGGATGACGGAAAAACAGGTACGGACACCAACCGCGAGGACTTCCAGCGGCTCTTGTCCGATATATCCAGCGGCAGGATTAACTGCGTGATTGTAAAAGACCTGTCCCGTCTTTCCCGAAACTATACCGATGCCGGAAACCTGATCGAAAATCTTTTCATCCGGCTCAACGTCCGTTTTATCAGCTTGGCGGAGGGCGTGGATAGCTACCGCAACCCCGACAGCGTATCAAACATTATCGTTCCCATCACCAACGTAATGAACGATCAATACTGCTACCAGACCTCAAAGAAAATCCGTCAGGTGTTTGATATGAAGCGCCGCAACGGTGAATTTATCGGCTCGTATGCTCCGTATGGATATGTGAAAGACCCCGGCGACAAACACGCCTTACTGATTGACCCGGAGGCAGCCGAAGTAGTCAAAAGCATTTTTTCCATGTTTCTGTCTGGCATGAACAAGCGCGGGATTACCTATTATCTGAACGATCATGGTGTCCTTTGCCCTACGGCCTACAAGAAACAGCAGGGGCTCAAATACAATGCGCCTAACGCCCAAAGCAATCCAATGTGGAGCACGATCACCATAGACACGATCTTGAAAAACCGCGTCTATGTGGGGGATATGGTGCAGGGCCGTCAACGGGTGAAAAGCTATAAAATCCATATCCAGGAGCGGGTGCCGGTGGAAGAGTGGTTTATCGTAGAAAATACCCACGAGGCCATAATTGACCGGGAAATCTTTGATAAGGTGCAGGGGCTGCTCAAGCGCGATACGCGCACCGCTCCAAAGGCAAAGCAGCTTTACCTATTCAGCGGCTTTCTGAAATGCGCCGACTGCGGCAGGGCGATGTCCCGGATCGCTTCAAAAGGCATTTATGTCTATTACCAGTGCGGAACATATAAAAGCCTTTCAAAAAAGGCTTGTACCATGCACTCTATCAAGAGTGACCGACTGGAGGCTGGTGTCCTGTTTGCAATTCAACAACAGGTGCATTTGGCTGTTGCCTATTCAGAGCTGGTGTCCCGTATCAATTCCGCGCCCCTCAAAAAAAGCAAGTCAAAGCGGCTGGAGGATGCCATCGCCGCAAAGGAAAAAGAGCTTGCTAAAATCATGCGATATAAGCAAGCCCTTTATCAAGACTGGAAAGATGGAGAAATCACACGCAACGACTACCGCCACATGAGCGAGGACTATGAGCGGCAAGCCGAGGCCCTAAATAATGTCCTGCGGACGCTGACAGACGAGCAGGAACAACTGGAGAACGGCGTGGACGCAGAAAATCCTTTCCTGGCTGCGTTTCTCAAATATCAGAACATCGACAAGCTGACACGGGAAATTCTGGCCGAGCTCATTGATTATATCAAAGTTTACGAGGGCGGCAATATTAGCGTGAAATTCAAATACGCTGACGAGTTCCGCCGCATGGCTGAATATATCGAGCTCAACGCCCCTATGGTTCAAGAGGCTGCGGGCTGATATATAGCCCTATTACCTAATCCGTTTGCTGGTTTTCCTAATATATATTGCCCATAAGTAATCGCTATGAAAAACCTAAACTGCCGCCAATTTATCTAATAGACATAATGATTTTACTTCAAATCAAAACGAACGCTTAAAATTGCACCCAAATAATTCGTCACAGCCTTGCTTAGACCTTACTATACTCATTTGTTTTGGAATTTACTTATTGAATTCATTTTAACTCTATTTACATAAAAAGTATCAAACCTCTTTTTATGAATTATTCGTTGTGGATAGAGAAAATGGTTTCTCAACTCATACTGACTTTACTTTCTGATACAGATTTACACTACACTCTTGAATGTTGCCCCATGACATACAATGCAGCCTTTTCCGTCTAATATAAGCCCTATACCTATTTATTTGAGTTATGTGGTATCTAACGCAAAGACCGTCGACCGAATAAATTTTTACTTTTCCGTATAGCATTGCCTTGTAATCATTTAATAACGTGCGACTTCTTCAATTTTCTTGCCGATATGAATAACCTTTGTTCTTACTATCAATTATTATTTTATGCATAACGCCTTCTGTTTCACATTTTATTCTTGCGCTATACTGTTTGCTTAATCATGTAAAACTATTTATGTTTCGACTTATTGATTTAAACTCGATAATAAAACACTCTGCTGACTGCATCGTTAAAGTAATAATACTCATAACTTACTTCATCAAGGATGACTTACAGTTTAACTCAAAGACATCAAAGAGGAAATAAACCACGTAAAAAATTTTTATCCCACTCTTTACACGCAAGACATAGAGATTATACCCACTCTACAAAATCTATGATAATTCCGATAATATCAGGATCATCAAATTTTAATACGCATTTTAATGCGCGAAATCTTTAGTTCAGAAAGCTCCTCTTTACTCCGCCCCATATTTCCAATAGAAATTACCCCAACAAAACCCACTAAGACAAAAATGTAAAAGCAACAAGATATAAATCAAAGAAACTGAATCATCGATTTTTTCTCATTGAGTTCGTTTATATTCAAACTATCACCACCAAAAAATAAACCGATAAGGTTCGTTTTTTCACGAAAGGACTTTCCCTGCGCGAACGACGAGAATCGGTCACATATCTATCACTTCGGTCGCGACCGAATCGCGGAAAGCGGAGTCGTGTTCGATAAACACCATCGTGGGGCAAAATTCTTTTATAAGGCGCTCTATCTGGACTCGTGTATATATATCGATATAGTTCAACGGTTCGTCCCAGATATACAGATGCGCTCTTTGGCACATACTTTCGGCAAGCAAGACTTTTTTTCGCTGCCCGTCGGACAGTTCGCGGATATCCTTGCCGAGAGGATTTTCCTCCACGCCCATTTTGAAAAGCGTAGCCATGAACAGACTTTCTTCGACTCCGTCGTCTTTCAGTTTTTCGCGGATATTGCCCGAGAATGCCGACGCGTCCTGCGGCACGTACGATATCGTCAGCCCGCTGCCGACGCTTATCCGCCCCGTATATTCCGTTTTCCGTCCGAGCAAAGCTTTGACGATACTGCTTTTTCCGCAGCCGTTACAGCCGTTTAACGCTATCCTTTTTCCTTTGGTCACCGTAAAAGAAACAGGCTTGTTGACGGCAACGCCGTCATAAACGATCTGCACGGACGACAAGTCCGCCAAAACGTCCGATCGGTATTGCAAGGCGTTCATTTTCAACCTGTCCGCGATCTCCGTATCCCGAAAAAGCGATTCCTTCTCGCCGATCAACCTGCGCTGTCTGTCTTCAATGACTTTGGCGTGTTTCATCATTTTCGCGGCTTTATGCCCTATATAACCTCTGTCTACGGGTCCGCAGCCCGTCTTTTCGGCTTCGGTACGTCTTGCCCACTCCGCGCTGCGCACGGCGGACTGCCTGAGCCTTTTGATCTCGGTCTGCAGTTTTTCGTTCTGTTTTTGCTCTGCGTTCTGTCTGTCCTCGAAATCGTTCAGCCACGCGGTCAGATTTCCGCTCCTGATCTCGACGCCGGTTCTGTTCAACGCCATTACGTGATCCACGCATGCGTCCGCAAACGCTCTGTCGTGAGATACGAGTACGAAACCTCTCTTTTTGTTCAGATATGCCGCCACCTGAGCCCGCGCTTTCGCGTCGAGATGATTGGTAGGTTCGTCTATCAACATGAACCGTCCGTCGTTGAGAAACATCGCGGCAAGCAAAACCTTCGTCTTTTCTCCGTCGGAAAGCCGCCCGAACGGCATATACAAAGCCGACCTGTCCAACCCCAGGCACGAGAACTCCCTCGCGACCTCCCATTCCTCGGCGGACGGACATATGCCGAAGACCGCTTCCGACACGGTCGCGTCGATCTCTTTTACCGTATACGGAAAATAGTCGCACCGTACGCCGCCTTTTATCTTGCCTTTATACTCGTATTCTCCGCTAAGCAATTTGAGCAAAGTCGTCTTGCCTCTGCCGTTTCTGCCGGTCAAAGCCAACTTCCAGTCGGTGTCGATCACCGCGTTGAGATCTTCGAATATGTTTTCCGCGCTTGCGGGATATCCGAAGGTAAGGTCTTCTATCTTTATCATTGACATATAGCGTTTCTCCTTAAAACAAAAAACCGTAAGAAAATCAATCTTACGGTTCTCGTATACACGTATTCGGTTTTGCCGATCTCTCGATTTTCCTGCAAAGTGACGGGAGCCCCGTCATAGATAACTTTTATGCAAGAAAATACATCTCGTTTCACCTCGTCGTTTTGCGGATAGATCAATTATAGCAGACTGACGGCGGGCAATCAAGCGTTTGACATCCTTTTCGGTTTTCTGCGCCGAAGCGCAACTCTCATTCGGTCGCGGTCGGATAGTCGTATCTTTTGTTTTCCTTGAGTTCGTACAGATATCTGCGGACGTAATACTTTGCCTCGGACAGGTTTTGTTCGAGATAATTGCCGCATTCCGCAGCTTTCGCTCCCGGGATCTCTCCGTCGTAGCCGAGAATGAACTCGCACATCCCGACGACGAGCCCGTACACGTCGGCGGGAGTCTTGTCGCCGAACACTATCAGATAAAATCCGGTGCGGCAGCCCATCGGTCCGAAATAGACGATATCGTCTTTCGAAGCGCCGTTGCGCAGTACGGTCGCGCCGAGATGTTCGATCGTATGCACTGCGGGCATATCCATGACGGGCTCGCGGTTGGGCGCGGTGAACCGCAGATCGAAAGTCGTGACCGTAACGTCTCCGCGGCTGTCCTTTCGGGAAACGTAAAGTCCCGGCAACAGCCGCAAATGGTCCACGGTAAAGCTGGCTATCTTGTCCATATCATACCTCTTTGCCGCATATTCGACGGCGGAGCGGACGTTATATTGCCCGCATTTCCGATTATACCAAAAAAACGTCCGCATGGCAACGTATCTCGCGCGCGGGAGTGCGGATCCGAGGCTTTCACACCCGCAAAAAACCGTTGACATCGTCGTCGCATTATTTTATACTTTAAAGGTACACGACCGTGTGCCCTGCGGGGAGTAGTCGGCGCGGACTGCGCAATTAAATCGCTAACACGAAAGGACGTTCCTTTCCGGTTTAATTTGAAACGACAAGACCGCAGATCGGGTTGTCCCGGTCTGCGGTCTTCTACATAAAGAAAACAAAGAGGAGTGCTTATGGATTTCTTGATCGAAAGTATCAGCAACGTCGCGTGGCAGAACGTTGTCATGTGGGTCATCGGCGCGGTGCTGATCTTCCTTGCAATCAAATTCGACATGGAACCGGCGTTGCTGCTGCCTATCGGCTTCGGCGCGATCCTTGTCAACATTCCGCTCTCCAACGTCGTCTCCGACGGCGAAACGGTGGGCATTATCGACTGGCTTTTCGACGTGGGTATCGGCGTTTCCGAAGCGATGCCTATACTGTTGTTTATCGGTATAGGCGCGATGATCGACTTCGGTCCGCTGTTGTCGAATCCCAAACTTTTCCTTTTGGGCGGCGCGGCTCAGTTCGGTATCTTCCTGACTCTGCTGCTCGCAACGCTGTTCGGTTTCGACCTCATCGACGCCGCTTCCATAGCGATAATCGGCGCCGCGGACGGTCCGACTTCGATCGTAGTCGCTCAGGCGCTCGGCAGCCGCTATCTCGGCGCGATCACGATAGTCGCATATTCCTATATGGCTCTCGTCCCGATCATTCAGCCTGCGGTCGTCAAAGTCATGACCACCAAAAAGGAAAGATTGATCCGCATGGATTACTCCCCGACTCAGGTGTCCCGCACGACCAAGATACTGTTCCCGATCGTGGTCACTCTGGTCGCGGGTCTTATCGCGCCCAAGTCGCTCGCGCTGGTCGGATTCCTTATGTTCGGCAATCTGCTGCGTGAATGCGGAGTGCTTCGTCTGCTGTCCGAAACGGCGCAAAACATCCTCGCCAATCTCATCACCCTGCTGCTCGGTATAACGATAGCTTCGCAGATGAGGGGCGAAGACTTCCTGACAGTGGAGACCCTGCTCATACTCGCGCTCGGTCTGCTCGCGTTCGTATTCGACACCGCCGCGGGCGTAGGCTTTGCGAAAGTAATGAACCTGTTCTCGAAAAAGAAGATCAACCCGATGATAGGCGCGGCGGGTATTTCCGCTTTCCCGATGTCGGCAAGAGTCATTCAGAAAATGGGACTCAAAGAAGACCCGTCCAACCACCTGCTGATGCACGCGATCGGCGCGAACGTATCCGGTCAGATCGCGTCGGCAATAGTCGGCGGTCTGATAATCAGCCTTGTGCTGCCGCTGGTCGCGGCTTAAGGAGGTGCGGATATGAAAACAGCCGTTTTGAGAAAATTCCTTACCGCAACGATACTTTGTCTTATAGTCGTACTGACTATGCTCACGGTATTCTCCGTTTGTTACGCGGAAGAGAACGCCGCAGCGACCGAAACGGGCGACGGCTCCGCAGTGACCGCCCCCGCCGAAGGAGAAACCTCGGGAGATACGGACGGAACGGAAGATCCCGACGCCTCGGGAGACGATCCCGTCGTCGATCTGCATTTCGATCCCGACAACGTGTTGGCGGCATTGGATATAATGTGGAAGGGCGTGCTCGCGATCTTCATCACGATCGCCATCATAATCATAGTATCCGTATTGATGAATAAAGCCTGCAACGCCGCGAGTGCGTCGGTAAAGAAAAGACAGGCAAAGTACGAAGAAGAACTCCGTAACAAGGACTCTTCCGACAACAACTGACCCCCAACACCTGCCGCATTTGCTTCACCTCTTATGCGGCGCCGCCCCCGCTTTCGCAGGGGCGGTTTTTTATGCTCAATAAGCCGTTATCGGCGATCGCAGCCCTCTGCGCCCGTATGCGTCATCTTCGCCAATCGGAGGCACGCACGCGCCGGATCTTCCGAATCGTCCGACAGCGCATATCGTATCCGTAAGCGGTCTTTTTCCCCTTAGCCGGGTTTCAAAAAACGACGATCACATCACAATACCGACGCGCCGAAACCTCCGTAAGCGTTTTCGTAAACTCCGGGCGAAAAGCGATACGCCTGACGCTTCGTACGTAACGCGAAAACCTGTCATGCACGCGTGCGCAAACCGCAATTTTCCCGAATGCCGCGAAGCCTCGGCGAATGCCGAAGTTCCTCTTCCGCAGAGAGAATCCGTCGAAAATGCAGACTTCGTCCGCCGAAGCGTTTTCGTCAAGCAGTCCCGAGCCTACCGATAAGAACGCAGTAAAAAAGCGGTCCACCGTCGAGGACCGCTTCCCTTTTTCTATTATTCCGTCCGCAGAGCCACGACGGGATCCTTTTTTGCCGCTACCGATGAGGGGACCAATCCCGCGATGAGCGTAAGGCAGAAGCTTATCACGACCATGAGCAGCGCATGGAGAGGATTGAACGAACAGAGATTCAATCCGTTCATATTCGCAAGGCTCCTTATGATAAGGTTGATCGGTTCTTGCAGGATATAGGTTATCACTACTCCGATGATACCGGCGAACAGACCGACGATGAAACTCTCGGCGTTGAACACGTTGTATATGTCCGTCTTTCTTGCGCCCAACGACCTCAGCACGCCTATTTCTTTCGTACGCTCCACGACCGACACATAGGTGATTATACCGATCATGACCGACGACACCACGAGGGATATCGCTGCGAAACATATCAGCACTATGGAGATTATCCTGATGATCTCGTTCATCATGCTGGTCGCGGTCTCCGACATATCGGTATAAATGACCTCTTCGTCGGGATGCTCGTCGTTCCACGCGTCGAGATATTCGATGATGTTCTGCTTGTTCTCGAAGTCTACGGGATAGATGTTCATGCTGACCGGAGTGGTATCGCCGCCGAGTTCCTGCATGAACGCCTTGTGCGTATTCGGCCGACCGAACATGAACGCCTTGTGCGTATTCGTCTGATCGAAAGCCTTTCCCGTGGTGATATTGGTGTCGGTATTTTCCGCCTGCGCGAGAGTCACCGGCGCGGAAGCATTGCGCTCCAACATATATTCGGTGAGCGCCGGGGTATAGTTGACGCCTTGGTTGAGCACGCCGAGCATGACGTCTTCTTTGAGCCTCAGCACCGCGACTATCTCTACGTCGACAGTTCCCTCTCCGCCGTTTTCGTAACAGTTCCTGTAAAAGTCGTTGCTCTCGTTTTTGGTGAAGGTGCCGTCGCCGTTATCGGAATATACGAGAGAGTTGTCCGCAACGATCAGCCTTTTGCCTATAACGTCATCGAAGCCGACCTGCCTGCATTCGTTCACCGAAAAGCCCAGTCCGAGCAAGACTTCGTAGTTCGCCTGATTGTACTGGTCTACCACAAGCACGGCTTCGCCCGGTTCCGTCGGGAATTTGTCCCCTGCGATCATATCGTACTGGGACATTATGAATTCTTCGCCGCCGACCAGCTGATACCATCCGACGTCGGGCTTATTGGAGAGCAAACCGCTGAAATCGAGTCCTTTGGAGAGCAAATCGCTGAAATCGATTCCTTCGGCAACGGGATTGACCCTGACGTATTCTCTTCCGACGTTGCCGACGGCTACCTCTCCCACGACGGTCATATCCATGCCGTAGCCGTAAGCTATGCCGCTCGCCCAGCCTTTGTCTTCGACTTCGCTCACGTAGTTGATATAATCCTCGCCGAAATCGTTCTCTATAAAAAGATTGGAAATGAGATCCGTCGAATCGTAGCCGTATATGACGTCTTCGTCGGGAAATTCCTGCCTGTTCCCTCCGCTGGTGGCGCCCGTAATCATCGATAAAAACGCGTTCGTATCTATCGGGCTGGGTGCGATCTGTATGGGATACCCCGACAAAACGTCCGTTTGCAAACGGGTCACGTAAGAAGTAAAGCCGTTGGATATCGCAAGCACCAGCGATACGCCGATTATACCGATACTGCCCGCGATGGAAGTCATTATCGTGCGGCCTTTTTTGGTCATGAGGTTGCTGAACGACAGCTTTATCGCGGTTGCGAAACTCATGCTGGTCTTTTTGAGTTTCTTCTTCTTTTCCTTTTCCGTAAGATCGGGCTCTTTCGCGGCTGCGTCCGAACCGTCGTAAGGATCGCTGTCCCCGATCACCTCCCCGTCTTTCAGCCTGACGATACGCGTGGAGTATTGCTCGGCGAGTTCCGCATTGTGAGTGACCATGACGATGAGTTTGGTCTTGGATATCTCTTTGAGCAGATCCATTACCTGCACGCTGGTCGCGCTGTCCAAAGCGCCCGTGGGCTCGTCGGCGAGTATTATCTCGGGATCGTTTATGAGAGCGCGGGCTATCGAAACTCGCTGCATCTGCCCGCCCGACAGCTGATTGGGCAGTTTTTTGACCTGTTCGGCAAGCCCCACCTTTGCGAGCGCTTCGCGCGCACGGCGGTTGCGCTCCGCCCTTCCGACGCCGGAAAGCGTGAGCGCCATCGCCACGTTGTCCAATATCGTCATATGGGATATCAGATTATAGCTTTGGAATACGAAACCGATACGCAGATTGCGATAAGCGTCCCAGTCCACGTCTTTGTAGACCTTCGTGGATATTCCGTCTATGATAAGATCACCGCTCGTATAGCGGTCCAGACCTCCGATTATGTTGAGCAGCGTGGTCTTGCCGCAGCCGGACTGTCCGAGTATGGAAACGAATTCGGTATCCCTGAATTTGAGATCGATCCCCTTCAAAGCGCGGACTTTTCCTTCGCCTACGGGGTAATCTTTGGTTATCGCGTTGAGTTCGAGCATATTCCGATTCCCTTGTCTTTTTGTATTTTTATTTTATGACGGGATTTATTTTCCGTCAAACCATTTGCCCGAAGGTCATGTATATTTTACTTATATATTACATTTTGCATACGCGCCCGCAAGGCGCGCGCCTGCCGCCGCCGTTTCCGTCCGAAACGTCTTTCGCCTGCCCGTTTTGACGATACGTACGCGCTTTTTACGCTTAAAAGGCGCACGGACAGGAGCGGACGGCTTATGCCGTCCGCCTCATACTCTCCCGCATCGATATCATACCGAAGTCAACGTCCTGCCGTCTTTCGCGGACTGATACATCATCCAATACCCGCCGCCTCCCGGCATAGGCAGCCATTGACGGCATTCGTCCGACGTTTCGGGAGGCGTACTGCCGTCTGCGTCGGGTATGCCGTAGCAAATGAATTCGGGAGGCGCTCCTACTCTGCCCACGACGTAGACTCCCTCTCTTCCGTCGTCTACTTCGACCCATTCGGAATCGGGGAATACCTTCTCCAGAGCCTCCACCCTTTTCCGCCCTTCGAACAGTTCGTCCAGCTTGGGTTTGACCAATTCGTAAAATTCCCGATCTCCGCTCCCGTTTTTCCGAGCCTGCGCTTCGGGGATCCCGGCTTGCGTCTGCGGAGCTTCTTCGCTTGCGACCGTATCCGCCGCGGCTTCTTCCGACTCTTCCGTCGGCTCGGTTTTCGCTTCCTCGGCTGACGGAGGATCCGCTTCTCCGTCCGCAAAAGCGCTTTCGCCTACGGCTTCGGCGGTTGCGCCGACCGTATTTGCCTCTTCGGCTTCGACGCGTTTTTCGTCATCGGCGTCGACGACCGTCGCAGCGACCCTTTCGTTCCCCCGATCCTCGTTGCCGACGGCTTTCAATGCGGATACGAATTCGCTGTCGTCGGTCTTGCCGCCCGCGGCGACCACCGCTCCATTTCTCAAAAGCGCCGCCGCGTATACGTTCGCGCCGCATTCCGCCGCCTGACCGCGCGCTATATACGTTTTGCCTCCGGCGGCATAAGCCAATGAATCGTAACCGACTCCTCCGCTTATCTCGATGCGGAACGTCGAGCCGTCCCTGCCTATCCTTGCGACCGCGACCGCAGCGCCGCCGCCGTCTTTCAGTATCAGCTTGTCCAAAACGATCATGTCAACCTCCTTATGCCGTACGGCACCGATATGTACCCGCTTCGGGGCGGTTCTCTTCGGCGCTTTTGCACGATCTTCGCTTGACGATACGCGATATTGCCCGCGCTCGGCCTCGCGCAAAATCGACCGAAAATGCCTCTCCCGAAAGTATAATGCCCTCCCGCAACGCTCGGTTCACGGCAATGTAAGGAATTTTCCTCAGCCCATACAAAGCAAGCAAAGACGCAGCGTCTGAAACAGGCGCTGCCGGATCGGGTACGTATCGGTTCTGTCCGGCATACTCCAATATACTTGAACGTCGGGCGGTTTATGAGCGCGAATATCGGCGCGTTTGCCCGAAAAAGGTCTTTTCTTGTTCCTATTGCATACTTTCGGAAAATATCGGATCCGACTTTTCCGCATTCGCGCGCGGCAGATCAGACTGCCGTCTTCGATACAATGTTCCCGTTAGGTCCTCAAAAAATGGGGCGTATAGAAAGCGGATACCGCGCCGTGTCCCGACATATCGTCTTACGGAAAATAAAAGCGATCTCGCCGCCCGTCATGCGGCGAAAATATGATAAAAGTCCGCTTTATCTACACGGACAGCAAATTTTTCAAAACAGTGAAATCCGCGTAAGAAAGCGTTTCGCCTCTCGCGTCGGAGCGCAGTCCCATCTCCGCCAGCGCCGCCGCAGTCTTTTCTTTCGGATAACCCGCGCGCGACAGATTGTTGACCAACGTCTTGCGGCGCATGGAAAACGCCGCCTTGACGAGCCTGCGGACCTGAGCCTCTTCTTCCCTCGGCATCCTCTCGGTAAAATCCAGTCTTACGGTACAGCTGTCCACATTGGGCGGAGGAGTGAACATCGAACGAGGGACGAACCGCGAGATCTTTACGTCGCAGCACAGGGCGACGGACGCGGTGATCGCACCGTAATCGGGGCTGCCGGGCTGCGCCGCCAGCCTGTCCGCGACTTCTTTCTGCACCATTACCGTCATACTCGACGGGCGCAGAGCTCCTTCGGCGAACCGCATTATTATCGGCGTGGTTATGTAATAAGGAAGATTCGCAACGACTTTGAAGTCCTCTCCGACAAGGCTTTTCAATTTCTCGTCCGTCACGCCGCGAAAGTCTTCGAAAACGACCTGCGCGTTCGGGCTGTCGGCGAGCACTTCGGAAAGGACCGGCGCAAGTCTGCCGTCTATCTCGAACGAAACGACCTTCCCTGCCTTTTCGGCAAGCGCGCGGGTCAGAGTGCCCGCTCCCGCGCCTATTTCGAGAACGGCGTCGCCGTCCGTTATGCCCGCGTCGGAAACTATCGCGCGCAGGAGATTGACGTCGGTCAGAAAATTCTGCCCGAATCTCTTGTCGAACCCGAACCCGTACTTCCTCAGGATATCAGCAATCGGACTCATGGATCATCGCTCTCACGCGCAGTCTTGCCCCTATGGAATCCGCTATCGCCTGCGCCTTTTCTATCTCTTCTTCGCCTATGATATCCACTACGGACAAGACGACGTCCGCGCCGCGCATAACGCACTTTTTCGCAAAATCGAGCATGACGTCAAAGCCTCTTTTGCCGTAAATGCTGTGGCATATTTCGTCGTATTTTTCCGCGTCGGTCGCATTCAGGCTCACGTTGACGGTATCGATATGCGAAGCGATGTCTGCGGAGATATCTCTTCCGTTTATCTCGCTCCCCTGTCCGTTGGTATTCACTCGGGTGCGCAGTCCGCGGGCGTGCGCGAAATCCGCGACTTCGCACATGACGTCGAGCCTGTAAGTCGGCTCTCCGAAACCGCAGAAAACGACCTCTTCTATATCTTTTCCGTCTGCGAGCACGCGTGTCGCCATCTCCTCTACGTCATTCGCGGAAGGTTCTTTGTCGAGCCACAGATCGTAGCCCTCGTAGCCGTGCTTTGCGGCGGGATCGCTGTCGTAATTGCGCACGCAGAAATCGCACGCGTTGCTGCAACGATTGGTCAGATTGACGTAGAGTTTATTGCCTATAACGTAAACGTATTGATCTTTCATTCCAAAAACGCCTTCATCTTGGGGAAGAGCGTAAGAGTGTTGTTCTCGGTGAGTCTTTCCGTTTCTTCGAAAGACATCCCGAGAGCGTCCGCCACGAACGCCAGCGTATGACGGACGTACTTCGGCTCGTTGAGTTTTCCTCTGAACGGAACGGGAGTCATATACGGGCAGTCCGTTTCCACGAGCAATCTGTCCTTCGGGACCGCGCGTATCACGTCCCGCTTTTTCGCATTTTTGAACGTGACCGCTCCTCCGAACGCGAAATACGCGTCGAACGCTGCAAGCTCGCGGACGAAATCGGCGCTGCCGCTGTAACAATGCATGAGCAATCCGTCCTTTACGTAAGCGGAATTGTCTTTCAGTATCCCGAGAAGATCGCCGTATGCGTCGCGTATATGGAGCGCGACCGGCATCGAGAGAGCGTGCGCGAGTTCGAGCTGAGCGACAAACGCCTTTTTCTGTATATCCCGGGGAGGAGTTTCGTAATAATAATCCAGTCCTATCTCCCCGATACCGACGACCTTGGGCATTGCGGCAAGCCGCGCATACGTTTCCGCTTCGGCGTCCCCGTAGTCTGCGGCGAATTCGGGATGAGTCCCGACGAGCGCGAATATCCTGCCGTTTTCCGCGGCAAGTTCCGCCGCCTGTTCGGACGTCGTTCTGTCGCAGCCGACCTCTATCACCGCGCGCAGTCCGTCGCTTTCCATATCCGAAACGATGCGCCCTATCTGAGGCACAAGTCTTTCTTCCGTGATATGCGCGTGGGAATCTATCATCTCACCTCTCCGCCGGGCGCGACGTCGCCGTCGGGCGAGATCACGAACAGTCTGCCGTCCTTGTCCTCGGCGCAGAGTATCATGCCTTCGGACAGTATCCCGCGCAGTTTGACGGGCTTGAGATTGGACACGAGCACGACGTTCTTTCCGACCATCTGCTCGGGCGAATAATACTTCGCAATACCGCTGACTACGGTGCGGAGCCTGCCCTCGCCCACGTCTATCTTAGAGCACAACAGCTTGTCCGCCTTGGGCACTTTTTCGCATTCGACCACCTTGCCGACGCGCAGTTCCGCCTTGGAAAAGTCGTCTACGGATATCTCCGCCCTGCGTTCCGCCTCGGCTTCGGAGGACTTCCCTTCCTTGTCGGCGGAAGCGACGGCGCGTGCCGCGAACATCGCTTCGACTTTTGCGTTTATCTCGGCGGGATCGAGCCTTGCGAACAGTATCTCCGCCTTGTCCGCGACCTTTGTCCCGTCGGGCAGCGACCCGAACTTGCCGAGTTCGCCGTACGCCCTGCGCTCCGTGCCGAGCAGCTCGAACACCTTCGCGCATTTCGCGGGCATAAAGCATTCGAGCATGGACGTCGCTATGACGATCGTTTCGCACAGATTGTACAGCACTGTGGCGAGTCTGTCCTTTTTGCCTTCTTCCTTGGCAAGCGCCCACGGCGCGGTCTCGTCGATATATTTGTTGGCGCGGCGGAATACGGACATTATCTCCGACAGAGCGTCAGCCACCCTGAACGCCTCCATCTTGCTCTCGAAAGCCGCGAACGCGGAAGTGGCGGCCGCTTTCAGCTCGCCGTCCACGGCCTCTTCCGCTTTTGCGTTGCGGACGACTCCGCCGAAATATTTGTTGCACATCGCTACGGTGCGGTTGACCAGGTTGCCGAATACGTTGGCGAGCTCGCCGTTGACCATTTCCGTCACCGCGTCCCAGCCTATCACCCCGTCGTTGTCGTAGGGCATCATCGACATAAGACAGTATCTCACGGCGTCTACGCCGTATATCTCCGCCATGTCGTCGGCGTACATCACGTTGCCCTTGGATTTGCTCATTTTGCCGCCGTCTTGCAGCAGCCATGCGTGACCGAAGACCTTTTCCGGCAAAGGAAGCCCCAGCGCCATGAGGAATATCGGCCAATAGATCGTATGGAAACGCACTATGTCCTTGCCGACTATATGAACGTCCGCAGGCCAGTATTTTTCAAACAGCTCCGAGCTCTTGCCGTCGCACTTATACCCCAATCCCGTGATATAGTTGGTGAGCGCGTCGAGCCATACGTAGACGACGTGTTTGGGATCGCTCTTGACCTTGATGCCCCAGTCGAACGTGGTGCGGCTCACGCAAAGATCCTGAAGCCCGGGCTTGAGAAAGTTGTTGACCATCTCTTTCTTTCGGGAAACGGGCACGATGAATTCGGGATGTTTGTCGTAGTAGTCGATCAACGCGTCGGCGTATTTGCTCATTCTGAAAAAGTACGCCTCTTCCTTGGCGAGTTTGACCTCTCTGCCGCAGTCGGGGCATTTGCCGTCCACGAGCTGACTTTCCGTCCAGAACGATTCGCACGGAGTGCAATACCAGCCGCTGTACTCTCCCTTGTATATATCGCCGGAAGCGAGAAATTTCTCGAATATGGCAGCGACCTGTTCCTTGTGATCCTTTTCGGTCGTGCGGATAAAGCGGTCGTAAGACGCTCCCATCAGATCCCATATCCTCTTTATCTCGGCAGCGTTGGCGTCCACGAACTCCTGCGGCGTGACGCCGGCGGCTGCGGCTTTTATCTGGTTCTTCTCGCCGTGTTCGTCGGTGCCTGTCTGAAAAAACACGTCGTATCCCTGCGCGCGCCTGAACCTTGCCAGGACGTCGGCGAGCACTATCTCGTACGTGTTGCCGATATGCGGCTTGCCCGACGTGTAGGTTATCGCGGTCGTCAAATAATATTTCCGTGCCATTGGCTCCTCCTTGCCGCAGCGCAAGCTGCGCTGACTTATCTGTATGATTTGTTATATTATAGCGCGAACGCGCGCTTTTGTAAATTATTTTGCAACGCGGCGAAGATAAACCTGCCGCGGCATAAGCGCTCCCGCTCGTCCATAAAATAGCAGTATGAATTCGGTATTCTTCGTGATGACGGCGGCGTCGCTCATACTGATGACCGTTACGTCCCCGGACGACGCCTTTCCCGCAATGATAGACGGAGCCTCGGGGGCGATAACTCTTGCCGTCAAACTGTGCGCGATATACGCGATATGGCTGTCCGTGCTGGACATCATGGAGAAAATAGGGCTAAGCAAAGCCCTCAACAAACTGTTCGCGCCTATTTCGAAAAGACTGTTCAAAGGCGAGGACGAAAAGACGCGCGAATACGTTTCCCTTAACTTTTCCGCCAATCTTCTCGGCATGGGCAGCGCCGCTACCCCGATGGGCATCAAAGCGATGGAGCGTATGCAGGACGGAACAGACAAAGCTACCGACAATATGATCTTCTTTATGGTGATCAACGCGACTTCGATACAGCTGCTGCCCGCAACCGTGATAGGGCTGCGCTCCGCGGCGGGCTCGGCGTCGGCGTCGGACATCATTCTGCCGTCGCTGATCGCCACCCTCGTCTCCACGGTGTCGGGAGCTGTCCTCGCCAAGGTGCTCGCGCTGCCGTCGAGGAGCAAAAAGCCTAGGCTCGGAAAGCCGTTGAACGGGGCGAAGTTTTGAGCAAATATATCCTGCCCGTGTTCGTTATATGCGTTCTTGCGGTGGGCTTCGTCAAGAAAGTTTCCGTTTACAACAGCTTCGTGGAAGGCGCAAAACAGAGCGTGTCGCTGGTCCTGTCGGTATTCCCTTATATATGCGCCGTTCTGATCGCCGTGGAGCTGTTCTCGGCAAGCGGACTCAATTCGTACCTATCCCGTATTCTCGCTCCTCTGTTCCGATTGCTCGGGATACCCGAACAGCTGTGCGAACTGGTCGTGATCAGACCGCTGAGCGGCAACGGCTCTCTCGCGGTGCTCGAAGACATTTACGGGACGTACGGTCCCGACAGCTATATAGCGCGGTGCGGATCGGTGATCGTCGGAGCGAGCGAAACGGTTTTCTACATAGCGACGGTCTACTTTTCCGCAACGAAAGTAAAAAAACTGAGATACGCCGTGCCGGTATCCCTGTTTTCGTGCTATCTTGGCGCAGTCGTCGCCTGCCTTATCTGCAGATTTATCTGATCTTTTTTTCTTTGTCGGAAGACGCGATCGCGACGACGATCCTTATCGCGGCAAAAAGCGCTATCGTCGCCGCGAATACCGCCGCTATCTTCTCCGCGCCGATCTGCACTCCGAAAAAGTCTATCTCGAGCGAATACGCGCTCTCTATCGCTTCCGCAGCCTGCGGCGACACGGCCGCGAGTTCGTCTACCGTTCCCCTCATGAACAGCTCGCGGAAAAGCGCAGCCGAATACGTTCCGGGCACAAACAGCGTTATGTACTGCACCGCTTTCGGAAAGATCCCTATCGGCATATACGCGCCCATGAGAAAGCCTATCGCCGCGCTCACTATCCCTACAAGCGCGCCGTGCTGGGAGCTCGTCCTGACGAATCGGCTTATAAGTCCCGTTATCAGACTTGCCGACAGCGCGGACATAACAAGACAGGCGAAAAGTCCCGCGACGTCTCCCGCCGAGAGCGTCCAACCCGATATCGCCGCATAGATCAACGCGACGACGAGGACCGCCGCGCATATACACAGCGTTATCACGAGATTGGAGAGAAAATAGGACATTTCTATCAACGGACGAGGAAGCGGCGACGCCTTGATATCCGCCACGACTCCCGTTTCACGATCCTTTATCTCCCGCTCCTGCGCGGAAAAGGACACCGTCACGCACGCGACCGACACCACGCCCGCGAGCATCCAGTTGTTGACCGTTTTTTCTATAAGACCGGGATCTACGGGCACGTCGCCGAACATGGCGGCAGCCGAATCTATCTGCAATTCTTTGAGAAAAAAGACGTAAAGCAACAGCACTATCAACGGAGCGAGCAGCGAGAAGAAAACGCTCGCCTTGTCGCCGACGAATATTTTCAGATTGCGAAGCACCAGCTCTCCCGACGCGTACAGCTTCTGTTTCACGGTCATAGCCCGCCTCCTTCGAGTTTTTTACCCGTAACGTTGAGAAAGACGTCGTCCATATCGCCCTTTCTCACTTCGAAAGAACCGAGTATCGGATCGCACCTGCGCAATATGTCTTTCGCGCCGAAAGATCCGCCCACCGTCACGCGGTAGGCTCCGTCGGAATATTCCCGTTCCATCCCCTCGAAATATACGTCGTTTTCCGCCGAACGCGGACAGTATACGGTCACGTAGTCGCGCGAGAAGCGTTCTTTCAGGGATACGGGACTTCCCTGCGCCGCTATCCTGCCCGCGTCGAGGATCACCACGTCGTCGGCGCCGTTCGCCTCCTCCATGTAATGAGTCGTCAGAAATACCGTGGTACCCCTGTCGCGCCTGATATCTTCCACCACGTCCCACACCGCGCGTCTTGTCTGCGGATCGAGTCCCGTGGTCGGTTCGTCGAGAATGAGTATATCGGGAGAATGTATCAATCCCCGTGCGATATCTATCCTGCGGCGCTGTCCTCCCGACAGTTTGCCGTATTTTCTGCCCGTCAGTTCGGAAAATCCCAACAGCGAAGCGAGTTCCGATATCCTGTCCTTCGCCTTCTTTCCGTATATGCCGTACAGGCTCGCTCTCGCAAGCAGGTTCGCCTCCACAGTAAGAGACGGGTCCAACACCGAGTTCTGGAACACGAGCCCTATCTTCTCGCGCACTCTCTGCGGATCGGCGTCGAGATCCGTACCCGCGACGAACACTTTACCTCCGTCCTTTTTCAACAGCGTACTGATTATGTTGATCGTCGTACTTTTACCCGCGCCGTTGAGCCCCAAAAAAGCGAACAGAGCTCCCTTTTCGACGGAAAAGGATATCCCGTCGACGGCCTTAACGTCGCCGAAACTCTTCGTCAGATCGTCTATATCCAGTATCTTCACTCACTCCTCCCTGCCGATAAACAGTTTGTACACTTCGTCTTTCGGCACCCCGTTATCTCGCGCCACCCTCTTCACCGCGTCCTTTTTGGGAACGCCGGCGGAGATCAAAGCTTCCGCCTGTTCTTTCAGGGTCCCCTGCGGCGCGTCTTCCCGTTTTTCTTCCGAACGCACGAGAAGAACGTATTCCCCTTTCGGCGACTCGATCGTAAACGGCAGTTCGCGCTCCTCGACGCTCTCGTATATCTTCGTGAGTTCGCGCGCCGTCACGACTCTGCGGGCTCCAAGCACTTCGTATATCAGCGCAAGGTCGTCGTTGACGGAATGCGGAGAGGAATAGAGCGCGATCGTGGCTTCCGCCCTTGCGCACCTCTCCAAGACCCGTATCGCGTCGCGTTTTTTCGGAGGCAGAAAACCTATGAATACAAACACGGGCTCGCAAATTCCCGACAATGCCATCGCGGTCGTCACCGCGGTGGGTCCCGGCGCTGAGGAAACCTCGATGCCCTCGTTTACCGCCCGCCCGACAAGCAGCGCGCCGGGATCGGAGATGCACGGCATGCCGGCGTCCGTAACGAGCGCGACGGTATCTCCTCTGCGCAGAGAGGCGAGTATGCGCTCCGCGCCCTCCTTCTCTTTGGGCTTATAGTAGCTAACCAACGGTTTGCGTATCCCGAAATGCGTCAGAAGACCGAGCGTATGACGCGTATCTTCGCACGCTATCAGATCCGCCGACTTCAATACTTCGAGCGCGCGGACCGTGATGTCTCCGAGGTTGCCTATCGGCGTGCCGACTATATAAAGTTTCCCTGTCTTTCTCTCTTCCATATCATCATCTGCCGTAAAGAGCCGCCGCTTGCTCTGTCATATTTCCGTCACCGCCGTACATCGTCAGCGTTTTTATCTTCAAGCCGGGAGCCGCGCCTTTGCGACATCGTATCACGAACGTTTCGGGTTCCTTGTCCGCCTTCGCCCTTACGAGCGTAAGCTCCTTTGCCTGCATACCGCATTCCGTCGCGGCGCAGATAACTTCCGCCAATCTCTCCGTGCGGTGGACCATGAACAGACTTCCTCCGAATTTGAGCGTCTTTGCCGCAGAGGATACGATCCCGAACAGGTCGCAGCCGCTCTCGTGCCTGGCTGCACGACTTTCGCCTCCGCGGGTGTCGCCGCTCCCCGCGCGAAAATACGGAGGATTGCAGACCACGACGTCCAGCTTCTCGCGCCCTATGAGCCGAGGCGCGTCGGCAATGTCCGCAAGCATGGGCTCTATCCTGTCCTCCATACGATTGAACGTGACGTTTTCGCAGGTCAGATCGTATAGCCCTCTCTGTTTTTCTACCGCGTAAATCTTCGAAACGTCGTTCTTTGCGGCGACCAGCAGAGCTATGACTCCGCATCCCGTGCCGAAATCGGCAACGACTGCTCCCGCAGGCGCTTTGACCGTATTGGCAAGCACGACCGAATCGGACGAAAAACAGTACGAATCGGTATCCTGCCATACTTTCAGCCCTTTGCATTGAAGATCGTCAAGACGTTTCATAATATCAGTATATCATAACGCGCGCGCGAATGCAATCCGCCGCCGCATGCTCGGACGGAAACGCTGTCCGCACGTATATGCTCGCCGACGCTCCCGATCGTCCCCGTTCCTCCGTTTGGTCGCAAATATACGAAAAAAGCACGACGTTGCCGTGCTTTTTCTCTTTTATTTTCTCTTGCTTTTATTTCTGCTGTGCGGAACCGTTCTTTCTGCGCTTGCGACGCTTGGGTATCTGAAAGTTGCCCATCATATAATCGATGACCCTGATCGCTTTTCTGACCGCGAGATCCGATCTTATCGGGACCATGAACGGCACTTCGGCATACGCGCTGGTGTTGCTGAGGTCTCTGGGGTGGTATTTCCCCGAAGCGAGCGCCTGATCTTCCGGATCGACCGCGAGGTACAGTTTGAGCGTCTTGCCGCCGACTGCCATCTTTGCAAGCAGATTCCTTCCGCTGCGGTAGCTGTCGCAGCGTGCGCTGTAACGGCTCTTGACCTTGCGGTAAGAGGTAAGATGCGCCTGCAATCTGGCGTGGTATCCTATGATATCGTCGCCCAGCTCCGCAAGTCTTTCTTCGAAGTTGGGACGTATGTCGATCGCGCCTGTCACGCCGCGGATGACTACGCCGCCTGCGCTCGGCTGAACGACGGGCTGAACGGGCTCGGGCTGAGGCTGAGCGGGCTCTTCTCCGTATTCGGGCATTTCCTCGTAGACTTCGTCCTCGGGTGCGACCTCGGGCTGAACGTATGCGGGCTCCGAAGCAGGCTCCTGCGCGGCGGATACTCCGGCGACGGGCGCGTCGTTCGCAAGCGGCAGATCGAATTCGGACAGATCCTCGAAGGATTCGTCTCTTTCGAATTCGAATTTAAAGTCGTCGTTTCTGTCCGTTCTCATTTCTTCCTCCCACAAAACGGCTTGTATGCAAGTATTTTAATATTACTACCAAATATGTCGCGTGTCAAACGATATCGTCGGCTTTTCGCATTTTTCCGCTTATATGCCGATAAAACGCACTTTACGATCGGCTCGCGTATATGCGGCTCAAAGTCGCTCCCGACCGAAATCGGGATAAAATTCCTTTATGTATTCCTCTATGTCCGAGCGGCTGCCGCGGTAAGGCCCGGGCTTTTCCATCTTTGCGGACACGGTCGCCGTCGCCCACAGCAGAGCCTTTTGCACCGAAGCTTTCTGCCTCTCGGTGATATACGCCGCGAACGTGGTGTCGCCTCTTCCGCTGCGCCCCGAGAGATTTCTCGCTCTGATCGGACAGGCGTATATTTCTCCGCCGTCGTAAGCTATCACCTCGGTGTTGTGCGTGATAACGACCTCTTTCGCCCCCCAATCGTGCAGCATACGCGCCGCAAGATATCTGTCCGGCTGTCCGGTAAGTATCTCCGCTTCCGCCGCGTCCGTTTTGAGATAGTCGATATACGGCAGATATTTCTTTTTATCCGCCCAGTCTTCGAAATACATCTCGCCGTTTTTTCCTCCGGCGTGACGGAGAAGCGCCTGCACGTCCACCGCCACTTTGCCTTTTTCGGAAAGCGCCGATATAAGTTCGCCGTCGAAGTCGCCGTATATCAGTCCGGCAAGATGATAAACTCCGACCTCCGCTTCGGGTATGTCCGCGATCGTGAACGGATCCGCCTGGCCCAGACATGTGCAGGAACGCCTTTCTTTGTCCGCGGTGAAATATTTGTTGCGTATAGATGTGCTGACCGCGGACGGCAGACAGTACACGTCCTCTGCGGGAATGACGAACTCGGACAATCTGTCCCTGTCTGCGGAAGCGAGTTTCGTGACCGCGGCGACTTTATATCCGCCCGCATATGCCGCCGCCGAAGAATAGATCACCGCGCCGCCGACCTCGACTATCTGATTATCGAGCCAGTCGATATTGAAGTCGAGCGATATATGCCCTATCGTCATCGTATCGTAACGCTTCATTGTCCCGCCTCCGCTATGAGATCGGAGATGCTCTTGATATAGCCGATATGTCCGAGTCCTATCTTAGCGCCGTTGTAATCTTCGTAAATGTAATCGTCGGTATCCGTTACCGCGGAGTTGAACGCGGTCTCTCCGTCCTGTCCGAACAGATCCCCTACGGTGACTCTGACAGGGTATACCTGGTCGATGCCCACGGTGATATCCTGACTGACGAGGACCGTGCTCGCTATGCTCGAGGACAAAGCGCCGTCCCTGTCGCCGAACGCCGAAGTATCGAAATCCGCATATTCCATTATCTTTTGCAGGATAGCCGTCTGTTCGGCGGTCATGCGGTTGAATACCATACGCACGTTGTCAAGCCCCGTTTCGGTAAGAGAGATGCCCGCGCTGATGTAGATGGTCTCAGGCAAGAGCGTATTGTCTTTTACCGCGTCTTCGGACGAAGTATTGAAGAACTCCGATTTTGCCGCGAGCGTTATCACGAGATTGCCCTCTCCGCTCTCCAACAATTCGGTATCCGCGAAATAGCCCGATATATCGTTATATTTGGTTATCTCGTCCGCCGCTCCGCTTCCGGAAGTCGAAGGCAGGATATATGTCTGATACAACGCCAGCGCTTCCGCCGCGGACGCCGGATCTATGCCCACGGACGACGCGATGTCTTCCAGTTTTTCCGCCGTACCGATCTGCGAGGCTATGAACGCGTCGGATATCCTGGTGGATACGTTCTGTCCGTCGATGAGGAACCGTGCGGTCTCCTGCGTGTAACCCGCGTTCGCCGCCGCTTCGCCGTTGGAATACGTGTATCCTTCCATTCCCGCCCACAGCGCCTTTATCGTGCCGCGGAATTCGTCGTCGGAAGGTCTGTTCGCCTCGTCGATCTCCTGGGTATTTTCGTCGCGCCATATGCTGCCCGTAGCGACCGAGAACACGGTGCCGAGCGTGATACAGCCGCTTCCGTCGGGCTGTCCCGCTATGTCGATCTCCACCGCGCCGTTGACGGACAGATCGTTCATCGCGTTGTTCACGCCGGTATTGATCTGCTCCCCTATCTTCTCTTCGGACACCGAGGAATCTCCCGAGAAACGCCCGATAAAGAACATCGTTTTGGTGAGCAGAGAGTCGCTTATATCGTTGATCGTATAAGCGGTATCGTATCCTTCGTTTCCGCCGTTCTCGTAAACGATGACCGAGAAGAACATCTGATCGGGGAACAGCGTCTTGTATTTCTGAGCGTTTTCCACGGGTTGCTGCGTATCGGGATCGGTTATGTTGTCGGTGTCCACGTCTCCGACGAGTATCATCTCCATCACATCGCCGTCGGCGCCCGACGTGACCGTCGTATAGAGTACCCGTACGTTCTTGATCATGGATATATCCGCCATGCTTATGCTGCCGGAAGCCTGTATCAACATTCCGATATCGGACGCGTATATCTGCGGAAGCAGCTCGGAAGTAGCCGCCGTATCGTCCGCCATGCCCGGCAGAGAGCCGGAAGTCTGCATTCTGAGTTTACTCGTAAAAGAGGTGCTGAGTTCCCTTATCTCGTCGAACAGCCCCGCCGAATCGTCGCTCTCCAGATCGAGGTAGTATTTGCGCGCAAGTTCGCTCCTGACCGCCGAAATATCTTCGGAGGTGTTGCTGTCGGTATAAGAATATCCGTACATCTGTCTGAGGATGACGTACAGATCCTCGTCGCCGATCTCGTAATATCTCTGATAATCTTCAAAGGACATACCGAGGTCCTCGCTCCAATCGAGCTGTTCGTTGGCGGCGATCACTTCGAATATGTTGGGGAACAGAACTCCTGTCTCGGTCATGACGATATCTCCGCCGAGCTGCTGTCCCACTTCGACGAATACGCTGTCGAACATATCCCCGAGCATCTCCTTCATCTGCGATACGTCGTTGATGGGTACGGTCTCGCCTTCGGCATTTTGGAAAGTGAGCTCCACTCCGAACACCTTCATGAACTCGAATATCGCGTTGAGATCGGCTTCGGACTGTCCCTCGCCGTAGTTCTCGTCCGCATTGTTGATATCGAGCCCTATCTCTCCCTCTCCTCCGAGAGAATACGTGACGTTGAGATAGAGTTTCTCGGGCACGAACTGCGGCAGGAAGTGCATAAGGACTTCGTCGGGTTCGCTCTCTCCGGAGGTGAGCCTGTCGTTTATCAAAGCTCTTATATCCGCGCTTATCGTCAGTTGCAGAGCGCCTTCCTCGGTGCCGTCGTCGTAATAGGCCGCGGCGAGCACCTCGGCGGACATTCCTCCCAAACCGCCGTTGGAGCGCAGATAGCCGTTGATCAGTTCGGGAAGAGCCGAATATCCCGCGAGCGGTCTGTGCGCCGCGGCGTCGTACTCGCCTATCTCGGACCAATCTTCGCCGGTCTTTATGCCTATCCTTTCGATCGCGTTTTCGTCCTCCATAAGGGAATCTATCTTGTCGAAAAGATTTTCCGCGTCGAGATAGGTACCGAAAGTGCCGTCGCCGTTATCTACGGTGTTGTCGAAATAATATTTGTCGGAAAATTCTCCGTTGATGAACGTATTGAGGTTCTCCACCCTGGTCGCCTGGGCGTATTCGGTCTGCGAATAATGCTCGTAAAGGCTCTCGAACGGGACCTCTATATCTCTCATTATGGCGAGGAACTGTCCCTGTGTGAGATTTGTCGCGCCGAGAGCGGTCAGCATGACTTCTATCGGCTTGGTCTCAACGGCTCCGGAGTTGGAGAAGCTGAGCGTTACGGATTGATTGAGCTGATCGAGAGTGCTGACGAACAGGTTGTTTATCATTGTGGTGAGCGACGTCTGAGTGCCGTCGTCCCCCTCGATCTTGATCGCCGACATGGCGCGGTCGAGAGCCGCCTGCTGCTGCTCGTCGAGATTGTTATAGGTTATCTGAGCGTCGGCGCTCTCCGCGTCGGGATATACCGTCAGAGTGAAGTAAAGCTGTTCGGGAATCCAGTCGGGAAGTTTGGGAATGACGTACTCGGCGAGATTGTTGACCCACCCCATATTTTCTCCGATGTTGGGTCTCGCCATATTGTCGTATATCGTCTGCGCTATCTGCGTGATATTGTTGGCGAGATCGAGCGATACCGTGACCAACAGTTTGGTCTGCGACTGATCGAGCAACTGCGCGTCCGATATTATCACCTGTTCGACGTGGGCGAGCGCCGCAACGTCCACTCCGTACTGTTCCTTGAACTGTGCGAGAGTATCCTTGTCGCTGTATATCGAGATGGCTTCGTTGAGCACCGCCGCCATCTGTTTGTCGCTCACTTCGAGCACGCGCTCGTCCAATTCGCCGTTGGTCGCGCCGTCCAGCACGTCGAAATCGAAATGCAGCGACAGCAGCAGTTCGTCGAGCGCGGAACTGCCCGTCGTGCCGTCGCCAGCGGGATCGGGCTGTTCTTCTCCTTCGGGGAAAAGCGCGTTGAGTATCTGTTCGAGCGTGATATCTACCGAATCGGGATCCTCGAGATAGAGCGCTTCCTTGAACGTGGTATAGAACGAATCGAGATCCGCCTGAGGATCGTAGGGATTGGTGACTATCGCGTCGGGATCGACCTCGTACATCTCGGACACGAGATCGACCGTTTCCGGCAAAGTGAGGTTGACCACCGGATAGGCGTATTCGCCCCAAGCCCAGAACACTCCGCCTGCCGCGACCGAAAACAGCGTGACGATGACGAGAAGTATGACGACCAATATCCCCGGCCCTACGCCGTGATATCTGTGCACGCGGCTGTTCGGCTTCTCTTTGTCGCCGAAACGATCGACCTTCTCTTTGGGCATTTTGACGCCCGAGGCTTTTACTCCCCTGCCGCCGATGACGCTGCCGTCGGCGTAATCCAACAGAAGATCGTTTTCGGGGCCTGTCGAGGCTACTTCGGAAGGGTCGAAATCCTTGCCGGGATCGTTGTTTTTTTCGGTTTTCCTGCTCATAGCAAACCTTTCTCCATCACATTCTGCGATTATTATAACATAGCGCGCCCGCGCTTGTAAATATATATAACCGTAATTTTCCGTCTATTCGGTATTTTCCGTCTATTCGTTTTCCGCACCTATACGATATGCCTCGCGGTCTTTTTCTTTGCGTCCTGCCGTATCGCGCTTCTCGCCTTGTATTGACAAAAACGTCGGCATAATTTTATAATATCCGTATGGATACGGATACAAAAGACGATACTCTCGCACGTAAACGCCTCCGCCGTAAAGAGTTTCTGGCGGAAAAACTGACTCTCGCAGTCGTATTGATCGCCGTTTCGGCGATAGCGGTGGCGGGGTCGGTCTTCGCGGTGTTTTACGAAATATACGGAGACAATATGTTCAAACTCATAATGCCGGCACAAAGCAAAGCAGAACGCTACGCCGAAGACGCCTCCGATCGGGGCGGGATAGTTTTTTTCGGCGATTCGCTGACTGAATTCTGCGACCTCGACAGATTTTACCCTGATCTCGGCGCGGTCAACAGAGGTATCGCGGGCGACACTACCGACGGTATGTTGGAGCGCATAGACTCCAACGTGGTCGCGCTGTCGCCGTCGGTCGTCGTATTTCTCGGCGGCACCAACGACCTGCATCACGGCTCCTCTCCCGAGCGTATAATCGAAAACATATCGCGTATTCTCAGCATACTGACCGAAAAAACGTCCGCAACGGTGATAGTGCAGTCCCTGTATCCCGTCAATCCGGATACGAAGCCTCAATATCTCAACTTCGTCGCCGACAGGCGCAACGAGGACATAGCCGAGGTCAACGCCGCTCTGCCCGGGCTTTGCGAAAAATACGGATGCATATTCGCAAACGTTCATCCTCTGCTCGAAAACGCCTCGGGGCTGCTCAGAGAGGACTTCACCGCGGACGGTCTTCACGTCAACGCGGCGGCATACGAAACGATATCGGATTTTCTCACTCCCGTCATCGACGAAGCGTCGGCTGCGGTATCCTGAAACCGCACCGCTCTTTCCTTACCGCGACAAATCGATCGACGCGGTCTTACGCAGACAAGAAGCGGCTCCCGAAGGAGCCGCTTTGCATATACGCAGCGCAAATTATTTTTTCGAACCGAGCAACGCTCCCGCGCCCGCGACCACCGCGCCTATCGACGTGAGGTACGCTCCCACGGCGGGCAGCCACGTCGCCGAAGCCAGATCGCCCAGATCTATGCCTCCTCCGACGAAATTTTCGCCCGCGACAAACGTGAATACCAACGCGAGTATCCCGAAGATCGCGGAGCCTAAGCCTGCGATCTTGCCGAGAAGACGTATCAGTCCTATGTTGACGAGCATACGCACGAGCACGAGCGCAAAACCCGCCACCGCGAATATCGCCGCCATCCACGCAAAGGTCTGCATCGCGACGGAATATTCCGGCACGGCGTCGCCCCAGTCGTTCATAGCCGCCCAATCTTCGAGCGTCATTCCGTCGGTGGATCCGTCGCCCAACACCGTCTGCACGTCGTAATACGTCCATTCGGTGAAAAGCCCTACGACCGCGAGCACCGCGCCGACCAGAGCGACGACGAGCATCGCCACGGTGAAGACGCTGAGTTTCTTCTTCTTTTTCTTTGCCATAATATCCTCCTTATAATTGAAACGGGCGGCAAAACCTTGCGGCATTGCCACCCAAATCTACGTTGTCATTATATCACACGGCGCGCGGCGTGTCAACCGCGGTCTTTGTCCTTTCTCTTCCTTTTCCCGCGTCTTTTTCCGGTCTTCGCCTCTCCGTCCTTTCTGTCGTATTCGGGAGCGAGAAACCTGTCCCAATCGGTATCGAGCCCTTCCGGCAACGGATACGAAGATTCGAACGAAGCTATATCGACGAGTTTCAGCTCCCCGCCCGACGCGGCGATGTTTTTCGCCTTGTTGGTCTTCGAACACTTGCGCGGTTTACCCTTGTCGTCTATGCTGTCGGCGGTCACGAACACCGACGCTCCCGCGGGTTTATACGAATACCCCAGTCCCGCGAGTTCCGCTCTCGCAAGCAGTTTCATGGACCGCTCGAAATCGAACATCTCCACGTTGTCCGACAGGCATATCTTAGGCGCTCCGCCCGCCTTGCCGTCTACATAACGCGCGTATCTTGCGAATATCTCGGCGTTCTTACTGCCGCGGAGGCTGAAATTGAGCTGCCCTTCTTTGAGCTTTCTGAACCGCGGTTTGGGAGTTTTGTCCCTCGAATCCCGTTTTTCGTCCTGCGCGTATCCGTAAAAGAATCCGTCCGTACGTCCTCTGTATTCCGGCGCGAGAGCGACCAATCCGTCCATGTCCGTCCCCAATTTTCCCGCGATCGCCGCGGCGACGTCCATGGTCATCTCCGCGTCCATATCGCTCCTGTGCGTATCGTGAGCGGGTCGTTCGCACCATTTCTCGTAGGCGAGGGACAGCTTGCAGACGTTTTTCTCGCCCGAAACTTTCTGTTCGAGCTGCTGAACGTCGAAAAAGTCGAGTTTGAGAGGCTCCAACCCGTAACGGTCGCATTCGTCGAGCAGATAGACGACGTCGGCGGCTACGTTGTAGCCTGCGGCGACCGCGCCTTCGGAAAGCTCTTTTATCCTGGGATATATCCGATCGAAGCGGGGCTTCGTCCTGAATTCCTTCTTGTCGTACGCCATCATCTTTTTGGCGACGTACCAGTCGAAAGGCGCGTCGGGATCGACCAGGATATCCTCTCTCGGTTCGAGCACGTTGAATTTCTCGTCGGTAAGCACGTAACCGAAACTGAATATTTTGCCCTTTCTGTCAAAGCAGTTGGCGCATTCTATGTCGAAAAACAGGTACTTCATCTCTCCTCCCGAACGCCGTTCCCTCCGACGGCGTTTGTTTGCGGCGCGGCGTTGCGCGCGGCGCGCGTTTGTGTTATAATAGCGGTATCATGGCTTCTTATTACACCCATTACCGCAGCTCTCTCCGCGCGATGGCGGGGCTTCCCTCGGACACGGCGTCCTGTGTGAACAGCCGCCGCGAAGTCTTCTTCGCCGGAGGTCAAGGCCCCGATCTGTTGTTTTACGTATTCGGCAAATTTCGCGGATACGGCTCCAAGGTGCATGCCTGCGCGACTTACGAACAGTTTTTCTCGCTCGCCGAGCTGTGCAGAAAAACGGGCAGCGAGGATCTGCTCGCGTATTCTCTCGGATATCTCACCCACTACGCAGTGGACAGAGCTCTGCACCCTTACGTGATACATACCGCGTGCTCGTATCTTCCGCGATTCTTCGCCGAAGACCTCAGACCCAGTCTGCACATGAAGCTGGAATCCGCCGTCGACAAAATACTGTTTTTGCGCGATAACGGCAACGGAGCCAAATTCCGTGCGCGCGACTGGCTGCCGTACAACGACGCTTCGCGCAAAGCCTTCTGCGAGGCGACCGCCGAAATAGCGAAGATATTCGGAACGCAGCTTCCTTACGACAAACTCTACGCCGCTCAAAAGCGGATGAGCCTTTACCAAAGCGTATTCGACAGCAAACTCAACCCCGCAAGGCTCGTCGTCGCGGGCGCGGGCGCGCTGATAGGCAAACCCGATTACATTTACGGCTTTCTTACCCCGCCTCTGGATACGGGCATAGATTACATGAACGCCGAACGACGCCCCTACCCGAGCATAACCGACGACGCGTCGTCGCCCATCCTCGATCTGTCCGTGGACGCGATATTGGAGAATGCGCACAAGGACGCGCTCGCTCTCTGTGCGAAATTCGCCGCCGCCGCAGACGGGGTCGCGCCGCTCTGTCCGTCGGATTTCGAGATCTGCTTTACCGGCAGGCGCAGCGTTTCTCCCGAAGAGTACGTGCGCCGCGCAGGGGACTGAACTCGAACGCGCAAAACGGCGGAGGCTCGCGCCTCCGCCTTGTTTTTTACGCTTTTGCGAACTGTTTTGCGACTTCCGCCAAAACCGTCCTGCCCTCTTCGGAGAGCGGAAGGAAAGGTTTGCGGCACGGCCCCATCTCGATGCCAAGACAATCGAGTATGTACTTTTCGGACGCGAACACTCCGTATTTGATGAGCAGCGCGATGATCTCGTTGGCTTCGGTCTGGATGGCGCACGCCTTGGCGATATCGCCGGAGCGGAACGCATTGTATATGCCGATGAATTTCTCCGCCATAAAGTTGTACGTGCTGCCGATGCCTCCGTCCGCGCCCATCGACAGGCCGCCGACGAACATCTCGTCGAAGCCGTTGTAGACGATGGGATCCGCTTTCATCGTCTTGAACTGCTGCAACGCGAACAGATCCGCCGTCGTATGTTTGATGCCGATGAATTTGTCGTTGTGAGCGAACATCTCCTCAGCAGTCCCCTTGTCCAGGTTGAAACCGTTCGCCGCAGGGAAATTGTAGATGATCATCGGCAGATCGACCGACGAGGCTATATCGTAATAGTACTGCTTACGCTGCTGAGGCGTGAATCCGTAATAATACGGCGCCACCGCGCTGATCGCGTCGTAGCCGAGTCTTTCCGCCGCCTTCGCCATTTCGATCGCGTGCGAAGTGCAGATGGTGCCGACGTGAGCGATAAGCGTGGACTTCCCTTCGTTGGCGGCTGCGGCGTATTCGAAGAGGTCCATCCTCTCCTCTTTGGTGAGAAGCAGCCCTTCGCCCGTGGAGCCTCCGACGTAAAAACCGTTCACGCCTTTGGCGAGATTGTACTTGACGAGCTTGTCTACCGATTTTGCGTTGACCTTGTCGTTCTTGTCGAACGGGGTCAGAAGCGCGGGCAGTACGCCCTTGAACTTCTCTTTGTCGTACATGATGTTTATCTGTTGCCTCCGTAAAGAGTTTATTGTCTTGCAAAGACGCCGTTGAGCGCGGCATATGCCGCTCCCAAAGCGCCCGCTCTGTTGCCGAGCGACGCCTTTCTTACGCGTTTAACGTACACGGGCGGGAGTTTTTGCACAAAATCGTCCCACCAGCCCGCTATCTCCGTCACGCCGCCGCCTATCACGGCGTGCGCGGCTCCGGTCATGTCGAAAGCCTTGACCGTGATCCAGCGCAGAGCTTCTTCGAACGCGTCTATCTGTCCGCCGTACGCCGCTCTGTCGGCAAATACCGCGTCCAGATCGCCGTTGCCGCTGTCGCGGCGCATCGCGGTGGCGGAAACGTATTGTTCGATACATCCGCGTTTTCCGCATTTGCAGATATGTCCGTCCCGAACGTATTCCACGTGTCCTATGCGCAGATCTTTTACGCTGTCCGAATCGAGCTTTCCGCCCGAAACGAACGCGCCCCCGAGCCCCGTGCCTATCGTCAGCACTATCTCGCTCTCGTCGGGATACGCGCCGTTGAAATGCTCCGCTATCGCGGCAGCCGCGGCGTCGTTGATGACTCTGACGGGAAGCCCATACCGATCGGCGATATCGGCGCGAAAATCATATCCCGTGAATCCGGGCAGAGCGTCGGTGGCGTATGTGACTTTTCCGCTGTCCCAATCGACCGTTCCCGCAGTCGATACCGCAATCGCGTCGCAGCCGAACTCCGCGAGCAGACCTTCGATCGAAGCGTAAATATTGCCTTTGATCGCCTCGAAGCCCTGTTTCGCCCCCGTAGGCGAAAAGCCGTATCCGTCGCAGCCGTACGAAGATACCGGCGCTCCTTTTTCCGCCGTCGCGCAGAGGCGCTTGATCGTCGTCCCTCCGACGTCTATGCAGGCGAGTTTCACGGCTTGATCACCTCTGCGAACCTCTTCGTGATGTCCTTGGGTCTGGTGATCGCGCTGCCGATCACGACGGCATATACGCCCTTTTCCCAGACCTTTTCGAGCTGTCCCCTCTCCCATATGCCGCCTTCGGCGATGATTTTGGTATCGGGGAAACTCTCGACCAGCCTGCCTATAAATTCCACGTCGGGAAGCTGAACGCCCTTGGTATAAGAAGTATAACCGCGCAACGTCGTACCCACGTAATCGAAACCGAGTCTGACGGCGTTCGCCGCCTCGTCGAAGTCGCTGCAATCCGCCATTATCTCCACGTCGGGAGCCTTGCTCCTTATGTAACGCACCAGCTCTTCGAGCGTGATCCCTCCCGGTCTGCGACGGAGAGTGGCGTCGAGCGCTATCACCTTCGCTCCGCAGTCTATAAGGTCGTCCGCTTCCTTTTTCGTAGGCGTGATGTATACTTCGCTGTCGGGATATTCCGCCTTGATTATCGCGATTATCGGCACATCGACCTCGCTGCGGATGTCAAGGATATCGCTGACGTAATTCGCCCTTATGCCGACGGCGCCGCCCTGGACCGCCGCCCTTGCCATGTATTTCATTATCCCGAGCCCGTAAAGAGGCTCGCCTTTGACCGCCTGACAGGACACTATCAGTCCTCTGTTCAAATACGCCATTACAATTCCTCCGTCGAAGATTTTATGTCGTCGAGCGTGAACCTGACGAAGTCCACCGTTTCGTGCATCGTACTGCCTTCGTAAAGCACTCCTATCGATCCGTCGCTCATCTGCGTCATGCAACTGTAAACGAACTCGCCCTCTTTGACGGTCATCGACTTGACGAACGTCTCCCCGTGATCGTACGACAGACGTATCACGCCGTGTTCGCGCTTTCTCTCGCTCGCCGCGTTCAGCACGAGAGTCGCCTCCCTGTCGCCGTCTTTGACGTTGAGCGCGCTGATCTGACATATCGGCTGAGGGATGTCCAGATATCGGAATCCGAACCAGGTCTCTCCTCCGTCGTCGCTCTCGGCGACCGCCACTCTGCGCTTCGGAGAGTGGTTGCGGATAAACGCTTTGAGCCTGCCTCCGGGCATGGTTATTATCTGAGCTTCGCTCGTCCTTTCGCCGTCCGCTATCAATCTGTGCCCGACCTTGAAGATACCGAGCCTTCTGCGGTTTTCGCCCATGGCGCCGCCTCTCTTCCACGTATTGCCGCCGTCGTCGCTGTAAATGCAGGCGGCGCATTCCATAAGAGGCCAGAACCGCGGAGTGAAGTATATCGGCACGACTATCCTGCCCTTATGCGCTCCCTCGGAGATCTGCACTCCCACTCCGGGGCCGCTGCCGATAAAGCACATATATTTTTCCTTTACGGAAGGCGAAATGCACTCGGGTACGGTCCATGTCGCGCCGTTGTCGAAGCTCTTTGCAAGGTACATATACGAAGTGCGGTATTCGGTAAAGCCGCCCTCTCCGGTACGGATATTGCCGACCTTGACGCCGTCTTTGCCGACCACGTCGAAGCCGTCGTTTACGCGAAATTCCGTTCTGTCGTCGCCGTCGTACAGCGCGCCATCGTCTCCGAGAGCGAGTCTGCGCTTGCCCTGCATGACGATCTGCCGTCCCCTGCCGTCGAAGCCGGTACCTCTGCGACTGTTCAGAATGCCCACGCCCGCAGGGGTGTGGCTGTACAGCATCAACAGCGTGCCCTTGTCGCGGTCAAAGACCAGACATGGATCGATAGCCGCGGACGACTTATCCATGCTGTCGCCGCATTCCCTGACCGCAAACGTCATGTCGGACCACGTCCTGCCGTTGTCGAACGAACGGCATATCACCTTTTCGATACGGTTGGGGTTGTCGGAACCGCCGTAAAGCCGCGCGTCGGCGCAGGCGACGACAGTGCCGTCGTCTGCAGTGATTATCGACGGTATGCGGTAATTGTTCACGGGACCGCGTTCTTTCGAGAAAAGTCGGAACGGTTTCAGCTCCATCTTACGCTCCTTTCGCCTGTCGGCTTTTTATGTCAAGATTATAACATTTGCGCGCGCGTTAGTCAATGCGGAGCGCGCAAGTCGGATCTTTTGCACAAAAAAACACGCCGTACGGCGCGTCATGCGACGGGCATCGCGACGAGGTCGTCGCCGCATTCCGCCGCCAGCCTCGTATTGCCGCCGAACAGAACGAGATAGACGTCGGTATCGCCGATCCCCGCATACGAATTTATCTCTTCTTTGGCGATCTCGTACGCTTCCTTCTTCGGATATCCGTACACTCCCGCCGATATCAGCGGAAATGCGATCTTCCCGAAGCCGCGCTCGTTCGCGATCGCGAGCGATCTGCGGTAACAGCTCCTCAGCAGAGCTTCTTCTCCGAAGCCCCCGCCCCTCCATATCGGGCCGACGGTGTGTATGACGTATCCGACCGGCAGTCCGTACCCGCGCGTGAGTTTTGCGTCGCCCGTCGCGCATCCTCCCAGCATGCGGCATTCTTCCGAAAGTTCTGGACCTGCGGCGCTGTGTATCGCGCCGTCCACTCCGCCTCCGCCCGCCAAAGCGTTGTTGGCGGCATTGACTATCGCGTCGCCGTCGAAACGGGTTATGTCCCCCGCGGTCACGTACAGCGGCATATCACTGCATATGCGGCGAAGTCATCACGAAATCCGCCGTCGCCTTGTTGGTCGCGATGGGCACGTCGTACAGCGCCGCTATGCGCAGCAACGCCTTGACATCGGGGTCGTGCGGCTGCATGGAGAGCGGATCCCAGAAAAATATCACGAAGTCGATCTGTCCTTCCGCTATCTTGGCGCCTATCTGCTGATCTCCGCCGAGAGGTCCGGACAGATAACGGTACACTTCCAGTCCGGTGGATTCGGCGACCAGTTTTGCGGTCGTACCCGTGCCGCACAGCTCGTATCTCGCCAGAAGTTCTCTGTTCTTCATCGACCATGCGACCATTTCGGCTTTCTTGTTGTCGTGCGCTATCAGCGCGATCTTCTTTATCTCTTTCATTTCTTTCTCCTCGTTTACCAGTTTAGCACACCGCCGCCGACAGGTCAACGTTTATGCGCCCGCAGCCGTGAGGAAAAGACCGTGATACGAAACCGTTTATCGGGTTTTGCGCACCTGTTTCGCGTTATCGCCCGATACTGCCGCAAACGAGCACGCCCGTACCGCCGCGCTTACCGCTCTACGCTTATATTAAAGTACATATAATACCGCGGATCGGTCACGTATTGCCCCGTTTCCTTATCGTAATAGCCGTATCCGGAGCCTGTTCCCATGTATACGTACACTTTTGCTCCGCCGACATCGGCGACGTAATTCGAGCCGTATTGCAGCTCAAGTCCGTCGCCCGGCTGCCACTGTATAGAGTCCTCTTCCCCGCTCAGGAATACCAGCCTCACCGTACTTTCGTTGTCAAAGAAAGCAATGAAGTCTTCGAATCCGCTCGGCGAAGGGATAACGTCGAATGCGGTATAGGTATCTTTCCATTGCGTCGACGGCAAAAGTTTTTCTGCGTCAACGGCGTCGGCGGGAGGCGTTACGCTTCCTTCGTCCGTGTGGCTGAGCGTCACCACCGCGCGTCCCGGGTCATCGAAGCCGAAGCTGTTGTAATAAGCGGGGCCGTCAACTTTGACGGGCAGACCGTTATCGTCCAGCCAGACGAGCACCTTGTGCATCCAGTTTCTGTAAACGAACCAGGCGTAATATCTGGTATACGTGACGCCGTCTATCTCGTCCTGCCCCTCGGGCGTCAGCGTTTTCGTGATATCTTCCGACAGCCGTGCGGGCATCGCCTGCGCCAATACGGCCGAGATATCCTGCGAAGGCAGTTCTTCGACAGAGTCGTACGTCGCCGCCGAACCCAACTGCCTGTACCCCTTATAATAAGTCACCTTATCCTTGCCGACTTCCCACAGAGAGTCGTATTTGTAAACGTAATTCCCGTCTACCGTGATATAGTCTGCGGTGTTTTCTCCTGCGGGAGCGTCATCTTCCCAACCGCACGACGATACGGAAACCGCGTAAGTCCCGTCGCCGTATACCGAGTAGAAGTCGTATGTATCGACGGTCACCTCTCCGCCTCCGCCGAACATATCGTGCAGATCGACTTTCATCTTTATCTCCGCGATCTGAACGTCGCAAAGTCCGCTCTTCCCGCTCTGGGAATATTTCACCATTACCACCCAGTACGGATCCACGGCGCCCATGAACTCGCCCGAATAAAGCGTGACCGACGAACCGTCCTCGAGCGTTTCGTCCCAAGACCACTTCTCGTCGTGCAATATCCTGTTGCTGTTTACGAAATTTCTAAGCTGCGACATATAAGTTTCGACATCCTCCAAAGACGCTGTCCCGTATCCGTAACATATTCTGTCGAAATTCTCATCTCTGTACTCGTCGTACTTCTCGCCGTCGTAACCGATGAAACCGATCGCCATCTCTTCGCCGTAGATCATCATGCTGCCGTCGCCGAGCACGGGTCTGCCTTCCGGCATCCCCTCGTCGTAATCTCCGACGAATTCCACGAGGAACGATTCCGTTTCGCCGTTCAGCTCCAATATCATTCCCAGCTCAGCGCTGTACGCCAAGGTCGTAAGTCCGTCGTTGGATACGTAACGGTCCGCGTCATATCCCGCAACGGTAACGCTGCCGTCGAAAGTCCACAGAGGTTCGCCTCCCCAATCTTCCCAAAGATCCCAATAGGACGGTCTAAGCCTTTCGAGTTCGTAATATCCCCCGAAAACCTCTGCGGGAGTGCGCGGTTCGCCCATCGCCGTGCCTACGGGATCGACGAACGTGAGCATGCCGTCGTCGCCTCTTTGCCAGCGTTCTTCGAGATGCCAATCGCTGCCGTTGCTATACGCCCTGTATATCAAAGTCGGAGAAAAATACCATGTATATTCGCGCATATCACCGAACAGGTCCGGGGCGGCGAACGACAGCGTGACGGCTCTGTCCGCAAACGCAACGGGCAGCAGCGATCCCTCTTCGGCGCTGATGGATATGAGCCTTCCGTCCGTTCTGTCCTCGAGCGGATCCTCTTCCGTTATCTGCAGCCGGTAGCGGGTATATTCGGGCGAAGTCATTCCGCCGTCGGTATATAACAGTCCCATCCAGCCGTCGCTCTCCCAACCGGAGTTCTGCAACAGCGACTCCATGAACTCGTCGTATTCGGTATCCGTAAGACCGTAGACGTAGAATCTGATCTCCGGCTCGCCGTCCGATCCTTGGGTATAAAGCGTGTAATATCCTTCCGCTCCCGGTATTTCGTAGAACGGCAGATCGTCAAGACCCCATTCGCGTTTCATATCGTCTACGGGCATCTCGGAAAGCAGTTCGCCCGTATTCGGCAGCGCAAGCAATTCCTCGACGAAACTTTCGCCCTCGTTCACGTAGGCAAGCTCGTACTCCAAATGAGAGGTGGGGTCGTCCCACGCGTCCCTGCCGCTGTATCCGAGCACAAGCCCCGTATCGGCGTTTATCCAGAACTCGGCGTTCCATACGATATATTCGTCGTCATCGCCCATAACGTATATGTCCGCCGTGACTTTTTCGCATTCGAACCCGGCAATGGTCTTCTTCTCCCCCGTCATCACGCGATTGCGCGACATTTCGTAGTCATACTGTCCGCCGTCGAGATAACTCGTTGTGAAATCGGAGAAAACTTCCGTAGGGCGAAGTTTGCTTTCCGTCTTCTTCATAGAATTTACGTCGTACAGCTTGCGGGCGTTCCTGTCGTACAGCCGAGCCGAAAAATCAGGCGTCAGCTCATACTCCGCGGACTCTCCCGCGAAAGACGCCGCGCCAGCCGCGCCGTAGCTGATATGCTCATATCCGTTGTATGTGACGACACCCTCGTGCTTGTTGCCGTAATCGTCCTCATACAGATCGTTGCGCGTCTGAGTATATTTTACTCCGAACGTCGCGCTGTCGTACAGCGAGACCAGCGACGCACGGGCATTTGCCGCCGTCTGATTGCCGACGGTAAGCTGAAGCGAATAGAACGTCCTCGACGAACCGTTCATACCCATGGCGGTGGTCGTTCCGTAATCCACGTAGCAGTAGAATAACTGCTCGTCTACGACCCTGTAAGCGTTCCATACGTAACGGGTCCCGTTTTCGTCCGTCAGGTCTTCGCTGCGCTGCTCTACGGTGAAACCTTTCGAACGGCAGAACGCCACCGCGTCGTCGTAGACCTTCCTCGTCGTATTGTCGAATTCGAAAGTGATGTCAAACGTCTTGTCGACGGAGCTTTCGGCAACGAAAGTTATCCTGCTCCCTTCGGGCTGCGTCATTTCTCCGAGACCGTAACGGTCCCAGACTTCGGCGGACGGCATATCGTATTCTATGATCTCTTCCTCGGGCATGACGAATATCGCCGCCGTCATATCCGTTCCGCTTCGGATCACGAACGCCATGGAATTCCTGCCCATATACGAAGTATACAGGACGCCGTCGACATTGTATTCGCCGGCATATCTCAGACCGCTCTCCTCGCACTTTTTCTTGTAATTTTCGTAAACTTCGTCCGATACGTCCGCCGCTTTGAACGCCGTCACGTTTTCAAACATCTCCAACGCTTCGTCAAGCTGCGCAAGGGCTTCTTCTTTCGACACGGTGCCGCTGCCGCCCTGCAATATCCCCGGGATCGCCCCGCCCGCCGAGATCATATCGGTCAGAACGTCTTTGACCTGCGAAACGCTCATATCGGTCTTTTCGCCGTCGAAGTCGGGCAGCGAATCCACGGTGCCCGGTTGCACTCCGTCGTCTCCGCAAGCCGCGAACGCGCAGGTGAATAAAAGCATGAAAACGGTTATCGCCGCAAAAAATATCTTCCTTCTCATAACATTCCTCTTTGTTAAGTTATTATTATGATACCACAGATGTTGCTTTATAGCAATATATAATATATAATTTTTCTTCCGTAACGCCGCCGATGCCGCATATTATCCTGTCGCACGCGGGATAGCGATCCGAATGATCTTGCTTTGCGAAAATATCTTTTTGCTACGGGTCAGCCATAGCCAACTTCAAGCATTTTCTTTCATTTCGTAATATACTTTGTTCGGATCCCGTTCGAACGAAAGGATCTTAGCGTAAAACTATAAAAAACATCCGAAACAACGGTCTTTTCCGCTGTCGTGCAAAGTCGCACGCGAACGCACGGAAAGCCCCGGCAAGGAAATGCTCTGTCCCGACCGGTGTTTTAAGAGAGAAAACAGTAAGTGACCGAAACCGACGGCGGCGATCGCCGCGGAAGTATATTGCATCGGAACGTCCGCCGCGCGGGCGTTCTTTTCCGTCTGCGTTTTGCCTCCCGTTTCGGACACGGAGTTGACCGTATCGTCTGTACGGGATCGACGCGCATACGCCGTTTTCTTCGTCAAAGCGAACTTTGTCGTCCGCCGACGTTACGCGGACGCAAGGCAAGATATGTCTTATCGCAGAAACACGGCAAAAAAATACGGCGGAAGCTTTGCGCTTCCGCCGTATCGACGTAACTCTTACTTCTTTGCGGGAGAATCTTTGACGAGCTCGACTATCGCGATCTCGGCACCGTCTCCGCGTCTTTGACCGAGTTTGATCACTCGGGTGTAGCCGCCCTTCTGTCCGCACTCTTCGGAACGCTTCGCATAGAAAGGAGCGTACTCTCTGAACAGCTTCTCGATAAGCGGATGCTTAACGCTTCTGAGTCTGGCGTTGTAGTCGCCCTTGCTCTCCTTCTCCTCTTTGAGAGGTTTGAGATCGCGCAGGTTCGCCATCAGCGTACGTCTTGCGGCGAGCTTCTTGACGCCGTCGTTGACTACGTCGACGACGACTTTCTCTTCTTTGTCGTTGTTTTTCTTGACCTTCTCTTTCTGAACTACGACCGTATCCTCATAGGTATTGATCGCAAGAGTAAGCATTTTCTCGGCGAATCTGCTCACCTCTTTGGCTCTGTCCACGGTGGTCTCCAAACGCCCGTTCCAAAGCAGTTCGGAAGCCTGGGTACGGATCATAGCCATTCTCTGGTCGGCGGTTCTACCCAATTTCTTTGCCATTTTAGCCTCCTTTATTCGTCCTTGCTGCGCAGATCGAATCCGAGATCCTTGATCTTCTTGATGACTTCGTCAAGCGACTTCTTGCCCAGGTTCCTCACCTTGAGCATTTCGTCCTCGGTCTTTCTGGTAAGATCCTGCACAGTGTGTATTCCGGCTCTCTTCAAGCAGTTGTAGGAACGGACGGACAGGTCCAGATCCTCGATGCTCATTTCGAGCTTCTTGTGCGCCTTTTCGTCGTCCTGGCTGATGAGTATCTCTTTGTTCTTCATCGTGTCTACGAGGTTGACGAACAGATTCGCGTGGTCTTCGAGTATCTTCGCGGAGAGGCTGATGACCTCGCGCGGAGAAGAAGTACCGTTGGTGGTAACTTCGATAGTAAGCTTGTCGTAGTTGATATCCTGTCCCAATCTGGTACTCTCGACGACGTAGCTCGCGCTCTCGACCGGAGTGAAGATGGAGTCGACGGGGATATAGCCTATCGGCTGCGTTTCGTCCTTATTCTCGGTAGCGGGCACGTAGCCTCTGCCTACGCCGATCGTGATGTCCATATCGAGCGTAGCGCCTTCGTCGAGCGTGCAGATGTACATATCGGGATTGAGTATCTCGATCTCGGAGCCGTGCTCGATATCGCCCGCGGTGACGACGCCGGCGGTATTCTTGTACAGCTTGACGACCTGCCTGAAATTCTTGTCCTCGGTGTGAGCCTTGACCGCAAGTCCCTTGATGTTGAGGATTATCTCGGTCACGTCTTCTTTTACTCCGGGGACGGAGCTGAACTCGTGCTTTACGCCGTCGATCTTGATACTGACGGGAGCCGCGCCGGGCAGCGCGCTGAGAAGTATCCTCCTCAAAGCGTTGCCGAGAGTCGTGCCGAAGCCGCGCTCGAGCGGTTCGACGACGAACTTCATCTCTCTGCCTTCGACCACGTCTACGCAGTCTATTCTCGGCTTTTGAATCTCTATCATTTTCTACCTCCTGACGCGTCGTGCGTTATTTGGAATACAACTCGACGATGAGATGCTCTTCGATGCTCGGATCGATATCCTCTCTGGTCGGAAGTTCGACTATCTTGCCGGTGAGGGTCTCGTTGTCGAATTCCATCCACTTGGGAAGTCCGAGGGATTTGCCGCTCTTGAGCTCCTCGAACACCTTCTTGTCCTTCTTGTTTTCCTTTACGGCGATCACGTCGCCCTTCTTGACGAGGTAGGAAGGAATGTTCACGCGCTTGCCGTTCACGGTGATAAGACCGTGGTTGACCAGCTGTCTTGCCTGACCTCTCGTCTTTGCCAGCGTCATGCGGAAGACTACGTTGTCCAGTCTGCTTTCGAGCAAAATGAGCATGTTCTCGCCCGTGATGCCGCGCTGTCTGGAAGCCTTGTCGTAGTAGCCTCTGAACTGCTTTTCAAGCACTCCGTATATAAATTTAACCTTCTGCTTTTCTTTGAGCTGCAGAGAGTAATCGCTCGCCTTCTTTCTTGTCTGGCGAAGCTCTTTCTTGGACTTCTTGTCGATACCCAGCTCGGCGGGAGTGATGCCAAGAGCCCTGCACTTCTTGAGAATGGGTCCTCTGTATCTAGCCATGTGAATACCTCCTGATTACAGCCTTCTGCGCTTGGGCGGACGGCATCCGTTGTGCGGAATGGGGGACACGTCCTTGATGAGCGTGACCGACAGCCCCGCAGTCTCGAGCGCTCTGATAGCGGATTCGCGACCCGCGCCCGGGCCCTTTACATAGACCTCTACGGTCCTCAGTCCGCTGTCGTAAGCCGTCTTCGCCGCGTCTTCGGAAACGAGCTGCGCCGCGAAAGCCGTGGACTTCTTCGAGCCTCTGAGTTTGAGTTTGCCGCTGCTGGACCAGCTGATCGCGTTGCCCTGCAGATCGGTTATCGTAACAATCGTGTTGTTGAAAGAAGCGTGAATATGAGCCGCACCTTTTTCAACACGGCGCTTATTGACATTGCGCTTTTTGGTCGAAACGTTCTTTTTAACTGCCATATTATCGCTCCTTACTTCTTTTTGCGGCTGACCGTCTTCTTCGGTCCCTTACGGGTGCGAGCGTTCTGCTTGGTGTTCTGTCCTCTGACAGGCAGACCCTTACGGTGTCTGATACCTCTGTAGCAGCCGATCTCGGTCAATCTCTTGATATTGAGTTTGACTTCTCTTTTGAGATCGCCTTCGACGCTCAGGTTGTGGTCGATGTACTCACGGATCTTTCCTACCTGGTCTTCCGTCAGATCCCTGACTCTGGTATCGGGATCGATCCCGGTAGCCGCAAGGATCTTGTTGGAAGTGACCCTGCCTATACCGTAGATATAGGTAAGTCCGATCTCCACTCTCTTTTCGCGCGGTAAATCCACGCCGGCAATACGAGCCATTAAAATACCTCCGAATATATTGTTTGTGTTAGACGATCCGGGAAAACAGACTGCCCGTATACAGGTAGAATGAGGCGGTCCGTCCAGCCGCTCCCTCTCGAATAATCACTTTTTAGCTTGTGCATTATATCACATCGCGGATATAATAGCAACCGATTTGGGGCTGTTTTAGCGCAAAATCCCCTTTTCAGCCCTGTCTCTGCTTGTGTTTCTTGTACTTGGAGCAGATGACCATCACTTTGCCGTCTCTCTTTATCACCCTGCACTTGTCGCAGATGGGTTTTACAGAAGGTCTGACTTTCATTTCTTTATCCTCCGATTAATTGTCTCAGTTCTTGTTCCTCCAGACGATCCGTCCCTTGGAAAGATCGTAAGGACTTATCTCGACTCTCACGGTGTCGCCTTCGAGAATCTTGATATAGTTCTTGCGCAGCTTGCCCGACAGATAGGCTATTATCTCGTGATTGTTCGTAAGCCGTATCCTGAATCTCGTGTTGGGCAGCACTTCTATGACTGCGCCTTCTGCTTCGATTAAGTCTTCCTTCGACATTACTCCTCCTGACTCCGGTATTGTTTTATCGCCCCGGCTATCGCCGCGTCTGCGGCCTCGCCGTCCTCTATGCCCGACTTCGCCGCAAAGACCAGATGTTTGCGCCTCTTGGTCTTGGGGTTGTCGCTCTTGCGGTATTTTCCGTCGCAGACGAGTACGAAGTCGTCGTTCAGTTCGGAAACCACCACGTAAAGTCTGCCCGCGTCGTGTCCCGCCTTGGACACCGCGATATCTCCGACCCGAAGTCTCTCTTTCTCCTTTTTCATAGAGAGAGGATCTCCACTCCGTCGGCGGTGATCGCGACGGTGTTCTCGTAATGGGCGGAAGGCTTGCCGTCTCTGGTGACCACGGTCCAGCCGTCGTCCAGCGTAACTACGTCGTAAGCGCCGGCGTTGACCATCGGTTCCACGGCTATCGTCATATTGGCTTTGAGCCTCAGTCCGTGACCCGGAGTGCCGAAGTTGAGCACTTCGGGATCCTCGTGCATCTCGGTGCCTATGCCGTGTCCGCAAAGCGAACGCACCACCGAAAAGCCGTTGGCCTCCACGTAACTCTGTATCGCGTGTCCGAGATCCCCCAGTCTGACGCCCTCTTTGAGTATCTTTATACCCTCGAAGAAGCTCCTTTCGGTGACCTCGATGAGTTTGCTTTTCAGCTCGCTCACTTTGCCTATCGCAAACGTGCGCGCCGCGTCTCCGTTATATCCGCGGTAAATGCTTCCCACGTCCACGCTGACGATCTGTCCCTCCTCTATCCTCCTGTTGGAGCTGGGGATCCCGTGCACGACCTCGTCGTCAATCGACACGCATGCCGACGCGGGATATCCGCTGTATCCGAGAAAGGACGGGACCGCGTCGCATTTGACGATATAGTCGTGGACCAGTTTGTCCACCTGCTTGGTCGTCATGCCCGGCTTGATCTTTTCTCCGACCAGATCGAGAGCGTCTCTCACGATGAGATTCGCCTTGCGCATCAACGCGATCTCTTCGTCGGTCTTAATCGTTACCATCCAACACCTCGGCAATCTGCGCGAATACCTCGTCCACGCTCTTCATCCCGTTCACTCCGAAGAGCACGCCCTTGTCGCGGTAATACCCGATGAGGGGCGCGGTCTGCTCGGCGTAGACCTCGAGCCTTTTGGCGACGGTCTCTTCCTTGTCGTCATCGCGCTGATACAGCTCGGCGCCGCATTTGTCGCAGTACGGAGAGCTGTGCGAAGAGATGTGATAACTCTCGCCGCAGCGGCACATCCTTCTGCCCGCGATGCGCTTGACGACTTCGGCGGGGTCGACTTCGATATCGACCGCGTGGGTCACTTGCGCGAACTTGTCCAGTTCCTCCGCCTGAGCGGTCGTTCTGGGAAAGCCGTCGAGAAGGAAACCGTTTTCGCAGTCGGGCTTTGCCAATCTGTCCCTGACTATCGCGACGACCACTTCGTCCGGTACGAGCTTACCTTCGTCGATATAGCTCTTAGCAAGGCGTCCCAGCTGCGTGCCTTCTTTTATGTTGGAGCGCAGGATATCGCCCGTGGATATGTGCGGGAGCGAATACCTGCCTGCTATCAGTTTTGCCTGCGTGCCCTTGCCCGCGCCGGGCGCGCCCAATAATACTATTCCTTTCATCGCCTTATTTGAGGAAGCCTTTGTAGTGCCTCATCATGATCTGCGATTCGAGCTGTTTTTCGAGTTCGAGCGCGACGCTGACTATGATCAGCATTCCGGTGGCGCTGAACGCGTTCGCCATACCTATCGGCTGTCCGAGCAACTGGAACAGGAAGGTCGGTACGATCGCGACTATCGCGAGGAACAGCGCTCCGAAAAGCGTGATCCTGTGATTGATCTTCGCGAGATATTCGCTGGTCGGTTTTCCGCTTCTCACGCCCTGTATGACTCCGCCGTACTGCTGCAGATTGCGCGCAACGTCGATCGGGTTGAACTGGATCTGCGCATAGAAGTACGCGAAGAAGATGATGAACAGGAACATGAAGATGTAGTACACCGCCGTGCCGGGTCCGAGATACTGCAGGTAGAAAGTCACTACGCTGTTGTCGGACGGAACGAACGAAAGTATCATCTGCGGGAACACCATGAACGCCGACGCGAATATGATGGGCATGACGCCGCTTCCGTTGACCTTCATCGGGATGTAGGTGGACTGTCCGCCGTACATCTTGTTTCCCTTGACCTGCTTGGCATAGTTGACCTTGATCCTGCGTTCGGCTCCGTCGATGAACACGATGAAGATGAACAGCACTACGACCACGATCAGATAGCCGAGGATGTACCATATGTTGTTGGGCTCGTCGCCGAGCGTCTGGAACGCGCCGATGAGCGAGGTGGCGAACGACGAAATGATACCCGTGAAGATTATCATGGAAGAGCCGTTGCCTATGCCCTTTTCGGTGATACGTTCGGACAGCCACATGACCAGCGTGGAGCCCGCCGTCAGCAGTATTATGATGATCGCGCCGCTTACCGCTTCGCTGCCCAAAGTGGGCTCGATCGCGCCGGAGTTGTGGAACGTGACTACTATACCTATGCCCTGTACAACGCCGAGAAGTATCGCGACGTATCTCGTGATCATCGTTATCTTTGCTCTGCCCTCGTCTCCCTCTTTGGAAAGTCTTTCGAGCGGAGGGATGATGAGCGTGAGCAGCTGCATTATAATGAAGCTGTTGATAAACGGCAGTATGCCGAGTGCAAACAACGTTCCGCTTGCAAGAGATCCGCCGGTCACGGTGTTGATGACCTGGAGAAGGGTGTTTCCGCCGTCGCCCGAAACAGCCGATTCGACTGCGCTGAAATCGAGACCGGGAACGGGGATATAGCAGCCTATCCTGTACACAAGCAGTATCGCGAGCGTAAAGAATATCTTATTGCGAATGCTTTTGTCTCCGAAAGCGTTTTTGATTGTTTGCCACATATTACAGCACCTCTGTCTTGCCGCCTGCCTTTTCTATAGCTTCCGCCGCCGACTTGGAGAATTTGTTCGCCTTGACGGTCAGCTTCTTGGTCAGTTCGCCGCCGCCGAGGACCTTGACTCCGTACGGCTCGACCTTGGAGAGGATCCCCGCGTCGAGCAGAGCCTGAGCGTCCACGACCGCGCCGTCCTCGAATACGTCGAGCGCTCCGAGGTTGACGATGGAATACTGCTTTTTGAATACGTTGTTGAAGCCTCTTTTGGGGATGCGTCTGGTAAGGGGCATCTGACCGCCTTCGAATCCGGGTCTGACGCCGCCTCCGCTTCTCGCCCACTGACCTTTGTGGCCCTTGCCCGAGGTCTTGCCGAGACCGGAGCCGATACCTCTGCCGACTCTTCTGGCTTCTTTCTTCGCTCCGACCGCGGGAGCCATTTCGTGAAGTTTCATATTAGTCTCCTTATGCCTCTTCGACACTCACGAGATGAGCGACGAGTTTGAGCATGCCCTTCGTGCTGTCGTTGTCCGCGATCACGTTGGCGCTGCCTATCTTTTTGAGCCCGAGAGCCTCGACGGTCGCCTTCTGCTTCTGAGTGCAGCCGATCGTGCTTCTTTTGAGAGTAACCTTAATCTGCTTATCCATTGTTTACTCCTCCTCAGCCCAAAATTTCCTCTACGGTCTTTCCGCGGAGAGCGGCGACCTGTTCGACGGTGCGCAGCTGCGTGAGCGCGTCGAGCGTAGCCTTTACGCAGTTGATCGGGTTGTTGGTCCCGATGGACTTGGTGCGGATATCTTTGATGCCCGCGACCTCGAGGACCGCTCTGACGGGACCGCCCGCGATAACGCCGGTACCTTCTTCGGCGGGCATAACAATGACTTTGCCCTTGCCGAACGTGCCGATCGCCTCGTGGGGGATCGTCGTGCCGACCGTGGAGATCCTGACCATGTTGCGTTTCGCTACGGCGGTAGCCTTTCTGATAGCTTCGGGGACTTCGGCGGCTTTGCCCATGCCTACGCCCAGGCTGCCCTGTCCGTCTCCGACGACCATCAAAGCGGAAAATCTCATCGTCTTGCCGCCTTTGACGACCTTGGTGACACGGTTGACCGCTATGAGCTTGTTCTGGAGCTCGTCTCTGTCGCCCTGCTGGAATCTGTTTTCTCTTCTAGCCATTGGTCCTTCCTCCGATTAAAACTTCAAGCCGGCTTCTCTCGCGCCGTCCGCAACGCTCTTTACGCGTCCGGTGTAAAGGTATCCGCCTCTGTCGAACACGACTTCGGTCACGCCCGTGGCGAGAGCCTTTTCTGCGACGGTCTTGCCGACGATCGCGGCTGCCTCGGTCTTGGTCTTACCCTCGAGCTGAGCGGCGATGTCCTTGTCGAGCGTCGAGCAGGCGACCAGAGTGTGGCCCTTGACGTCGTCTATGATCTGTACGGAGATGTTGTTGGTGCTCCTGTACACGTTGAGACGGGGTCTCTCGGCGGTGCCGCTGATCTTGTTGCGGAGCCTGCGGTGTCTCTTCTGTCTGATTGCGTTTTTATCTATCTTATTGATCATAGCTCACTCCTTATTTGGTACCTTTCTTGCCTTCCTTGCGGACGATCACTTCGTCCTTGTAGCGGATACCGTATGCGTGATAGGGATCGGGCTTTCTCAACGATCTGATATTCGCGGCGATCTGACCTACGAGTTCGTTGTCGATGCCTTTGACCACGATGTCCTTTTCGCCCTCGACGTCAAACGTGATGCCGGGGACTTCCTTGACCTCGATATTGTGCGAATAGCCTATGTTGAGGACTATCTTGTTGCCCTGCTTGGCGACCCTGTAACCTACGCCGTTGATCGTAAGGCTCTTCTGATACCCTTTGGTCACGCCTTCGACCATGTTGGAGATCAGCTTGCGGTACAGACCGTGCTTCGCCTTGACGTCCTTCTCTTCGCTGCTTCTCGTGCAGTGGAGCACGCCGTTGTCGACGTTGACCGCGATGCACTTGTCTACCTGTCTGCTCAAAGTGCCCTTGGGACCTTTGACCGTAACGAGGTTTTCGGGGCTGACGGTCACTTCGACGCCTGCCGGGATCGTTACGGGCATTCTACCTATTCTCGACATAGCAACCTCCTTACCAGACGTAAGCCAGCACTTCGCCGCCCACGTTCTCTTTCCTAGCCTGCTTGTCGGTCATGATACCCTTGGAGGTGGAGAGGATCGCTATTCCGAGTCCTCCCAGGACCTTGGGGAGTTTGTCCGCCGGAGCGTAAACTCTCAGACCGGGCTTGGATATTCTCTTGATGCCGGTGATCGCGCGCTCTTTCTTCGCGCCGTATTTAAGGCTCACCGTCATTACTTTCTGCACTTCGCCCTCTTTCGTCTCCACCGAGTTGACGTAGCCCTCTTCGACGAGTATGTCCGCGATCGCTTTCTTGATCTTGGAGTACGGCACGTCCACGGTCTCGTGCTTCGCCGTCAATCCGTTGCGGATGCGGGTGAGCATATCGGCGATGGGATCGGTTATCATCATATCAATCTACCTCCAAATTACCAGCTTGCCTTCTTTACTCCGGGGATCTCGCCCTTGTAGGCAAGGTTCCTGAAACAAATCCTGCATATGCCGTACTTCCTGAGTACGGAGTGAGGTCTTCCGCAGATCTTGCATCTCGTGTACGCTCTGGTCGAATACTTGGGAGCTCTTTGCTGCTTGTTGATCATAGCTTTCTTCGCCATATCTTTATACCTCCTTATTTCTCAAAAGGCATACCGAGCAACGCAAGCAGCTCTTTTGCCTCGGCATCGGTCTTCGCCGTGGTGACGAAGCAGATGTCAAATCCTCTTATCTTTTCGATCTTGTCGTAGGAGATCTCGGGGAAGATCAGCTGTTCTTTGACTCCCATCGAGTAGTTTCCTCTTCCGTCGAACGAATCCGCGGGCACGCCCTTGAAGTCTCTGACTCTGGGCAGCGCGACCGAGATCAGTTTGTCCATGAAGTCGAACATCTTCGCACCGCGGAGCGTGACCTTGGCGCCGATGACCTGTCCTTCTCTTACCTTGAAGTTGGCGACGCTCTTCTTCGCCTTGGTCTCGACGGGAGCCTGTCCGGAGATGGCTTTGAGCTCCTCCATGGCAAGCTGCATGCTCTTGCTGTTGTCCTTTATGTCGCCGAAACCGGAATTGATCACGATCTTGACGAGCTTGGGGACTTCGTTGACGTTCTTGTATCCGAACTTCTTGACCAGCGCGGGGACTGCTTCGTTCTTGTAAGCGTCTGCTATTCTGTACACTCTGTCTTCTTTCACTGTTCAGTCCTCCGTTACTTGCTCTCTTCGTCCGTCTTCTTGGCGGTCTTCTTGGTCGCCGTCTTGGACTTGGAAGCGGTCTTTGCGGTCTTCTTAGCCGCGGTCTTTGCCTTGCTCTTGCTGACGTTGTCGAGGCTGGCGCCGCACTTCTTGCAGATACGCTCCTTGGAGCTCTTGCCCTTTTCGTCCTCGGTTATCTTGTGACCTACCTTGGTCGGCTTGCCGCAGGAGGGGCATACGATCATGACGTTGGAGATGTCGATCGCTCTCTCTTTCTCGACGATGCCGCCCTTTTCGCGGCCGCTGCGCGGTTTGACGAAGTGTTTCTCGGTCTTGAGTCCGGATCCTTTTACCACGACTCTCGCGGTCTTGTCTCCGCTGATGACCTTGTCCACCTGTCCGCTCTTGCCTTTATCTTCGCCGGCGATCACGATGACCGCGTCGCCTTTCTTAACGCTGTAACTCATTGTCCTGTCCTCCTCAAATGACCTCGGGCGCAAGGGATATGATCTTCATATAATCCTTGTCGCGGAGCTCTCTCGCAATGGGTCCGAAGATACGGGTGCCTCTGGGCTGCTTCTGGTTGTCGATGATGACCGCCGCGTTGTCGTCGAACCTGATGTAGGAGCCGTCCGTTCTTCTGACGCCCTTGCTGGTCCTGACGATGACGGCCTTGACCACCTCGCCCTTCTTGACGGCGCCGCCCGGGATCGCGCTCTGCACCGCCGCGACGATGACGTCGCCTATATTGCCGCTCCTGCGGAAAGATCCGCCCAGAACTCTTATGCACTTGATTTCCTTGGCGCCGGAGTTGTCCGCTACGTTGAGTCTTGTTTCGGGTTGTATCATAGTGACATTCCTCCTGTATTACTTGGCTTTCTCGACGATGGACACCACGCGCCAGCACTTGTCCTTGCTGATGGGTCTCGTCTCGGCGATCAGCACTCTGTCGCCTATGCCGCACTCGTTGTTTTCGTCATGAGCCTTGAACTTCTTGGTCCTGTTGACGATCTTGCCGTAGAGAGGATGCTTGACGCGCTCTCTTATCGCGACGACGACGGTCTTGTCCATCTTGTCGCTGACGACTATGCCGACTCTGTTTTTTCTCAGATTTCTTTCCATATATCGGTCTCCTTACTTCGCCTTCTTCGCGGTCTTCTTGGCAGCCTTGACCGGCTCTTCGCTGAGATTGAGCTCTCTCTGACGGATAACGGTCATGCATCTGGCGATGTCTTTCTTGCAGACGGCGATCTGACTGTTGTTGTCGAGGTTGCCCGCCTTATGCTTGAAGCGGAGGTTGAAAAGATCCTGCTTGAGGGACGCGAGCTTGACCTGCAGCTCGTCGTTGGTCATTTCAAAAAAATTACTTGCCTTCATCTTCGTTCACCTCGTCTTCTTTCTTGACGAACTTGCACTTTACGGGGAGCTTGTGTCCCGCAAGGCGCAGAGCTTCTCTCGCGACTTCTTCGGCTACGCCCGCCATCTCGAACATGACTCTGCCCGGTTTGACGACCGCTACCCAGTATTCGACGCTTCCCTTACCGCTTCCCATACGGGTCTCGGCGGGCTTCTTGGTCACAGGCTTGTGGGGGAATATGTCTATCCACACCTTTCCGCCTCTTTTGATGTATCTCGTCATGGCGATACGGGCAGCTTCGATCTGATTGGAGGTGATCCAGCCCGGTTCGAGCGCCATGAGACCGTACTCGCCGTAAGCGACGCGGTTGCCCTTATTGGCTTTTCCGGTCATTCTTCCGCGGTGAACGCGGCGTCTTTTGACTCTCTTGGGAATTAACATTACGCATTTCCTCCTTCGCTTCCGGCCGCGGGTTTACCGAGGACCTCGCCTTTGTATATCCATGTCTTTACGCCGATGATACCGAACGTGGTCTTGGCTTCCGCAAAGCCGTAATCGATATCCGCTCTCAGAGTCTGGAGAGGGATGGAACCCTCGTGATATTTTTCGCTTCTCGCTATCTCTGCGCCGTCGAGTCTGCCGGAGACCATGACCTTGACTCCCTTGGCGCCCGCTTTCATCGCGCGGCCGATAGCCTGCTTCATTGCGCGTCTGAAAGAGAATCTCTTCTCGAGCTGCGCGGCGATGTTCTCCGCGACGAGCTGCGCGTCGACGTCGGGTCTTTTGACCTCGTAGACGTTGATGCTGACCTCTTTGCTCTTGACGAGCGCGCTGATCTCCTTGGTCATCTGGTCGACGCCCGAGCCCTGCTTACCGATAAGAACGGCGGGTTTGGACGTATATATGTTGACGGTGATGATACCCACGGAGCTGATCCTGCTGATCGAGATCCTCGAGATGGAGCACTCATAGTACTTCTTCTTGATGAACTCTCTGATCTTGTGGTCCTCTATGAGGTAGTCGGCAAAGTTCTTCTTGTCGGCGTACCATTGAGCGTCCCAGCCTTTGATGACGCCCACTCTCATTCCCTTGGGACTAACTTTCTGACCCATATTCTGTCTCCTCCGTTATTCGGCCTTCGCGTCGAGAATGACGGTGATGTGGCTCGTTCTCTTGTTGATCCTCGCGGCGCTTCCCTTCGCTCTGGGCATGAACCTCTTGAGGATGGGGCCGGCGTTGGCGTAGCACTCCGCAACATACAGTTCGCTCTTGTTCATGTTGAGGTTGTTTTCCGCGTTGGCGGCAGCCGAATTCAACACTTTGAGGAGAGGCTCGCAGGCGGCTTTGCGCGTATTCTTGAGGATCGCGACGGCATCGGTGTATTTCGCTCCGCGGATGATATCGAGAACGATCCTCACCTTGTCGGGAGATATCCTCACGTATTTGGCTACGGCTCTGGGGCGCTTGTCCGCGCTCTCTCTGCGCGCCGCGGCTTTTTCTCTTATTCTTTTAGCCATCTTTCAATCTCCTCCAATTACTTTTTGCCGGTGGTCTTCTCGCCCGCATGGCCCTTGAAGGTGCGGGTGGGAGCGAATTCGCCGAGCTTGCATCCGACCATATCTTCGGTGACGTAGACGGGAACGTGCTTCCTTCCGTCGTGTACGGCGATCGTATGTCCGACCATCTCCGGGAAGATCGTAGAAGAACGCGACCAGGTCTTGACGACCTTTTTCTCGTTCGCCTCGTTCATGGCGATGATTCTCTTGATCAGCCTCTCTTCGACGAAAGGCCCTTTCTTTACAGATCTGCTCATTCTTCAATCCTCCGGTTAGTTTATACGCTTGATAATAAACTTGTTGCTCTTGTTCTTCTTTCTCGTCTTGTAACCGAGAGTCGGAACGCCCCACGGGGTGACCGGGCTGGGCATACCGATAGGCGATTTGCCTTCGCCGCCGCCGTGCGGGTGGTCGTTCGGGTTCATGACCACGCCTCTTACGGTCGGTCTCACGCCCATGTGACGGTGACGTCCCGCTTTACCGATGCTGACGATCTCGTGTTCGAGGTTTCCGACCTGTCCTACGGTCGCCCTGCACTTGATGGGGATGTATCTCATCTCGCCGCTGGGCATTCTCAGCGTAGCGTATTTGCCTTCCTTCGCCATCAGCTGCGCGCTGCCGCCCGCGGCTCTCGCGATCTGACCGCCCTTGCCGGGATGCATCTCGATGTTGTGGATCATCGTACCGACGGGGATCTTCTCCAAGGGAAGGCAGTTGCCCGCCTTGATATCGGCTCCCTCTCCGCTCATGACGACGTCGCCTTTCTGCAATCCGAGCGGCGCGATGATGTATCTCTTTTCGCCGTCCGCATAGTTCAGCAGAGCTATGTTCGCGCTTCTGTTGGGATCAAACTCGATCGACGCGACTTTCGCGGGGATGCCGTCCTTATTGCGCTTGAAATCTATGATGCGGTACTTGTTGCGGTTGCCGCCTCCGATGTGTCTTACCGTGATCCTGCCGTTGGCGTTGCGACCGCCCGTTCTGTTCTTGCTCTCGAGAAGGCTTCTCTCGGGCTTGGTCGTCGTGATCTCGTCGAACGAAAGGCTCGTCATGTGACGACGCGCGGCGGAAGTGGGTTTATATCTCTTGATTGCCATTTTTCATTCCTCCTGTCAGGACAAGCTCTCGAAGAACTCGATGGGCTTGCTGTCCTTGGAAAGCTGAACTATCGCCTTTTTGAAGGAAGAAGTCGTGCCTTCGTATCTTCCCATGCGCTTCTTCTTTCCGTCGTAGTTCGAGGTGTTGACCTTCTCTACCTTGACTCCGAATATGTCCTCGACGGCGACTTTGATCTGGGTCTTGGTCGCTCTTTTGTCCACCTTGAAGGTGTATCTCTTGGACTGTATTCCGTCGTAACTCTTCTCGGTCAGCATCGGGCTGACGATGATATCGTACTTGTTCATTATTCGGTTACCTCCTCGGCTCCGTAGGTCTTGTCGAGCTGCTCGACCGCCGCCTTGGTGACGAGGCACTTGGCGTTGGCGGCAAGCTCGTACACGTTGACCAGATCCGCCGCCATGACGGTGACGCCCGGGATATTGCCGCTCGCTCTGAGAACTTTCTCGTCGTCGGCGGAGAGTATCACCAGCACTTTACCGTCGATGCCGAAGTTCTTGAGGATCTGCGCCATCAGCTTGGTCTTGGCGTCTTTGAGCGCGAGCTCGTCTACGACCAGGAATTCGCCCGCGGCAACTTTCGCGGACAGAGCGCATATCGTCGCGGCTCTCTTCATCTTCTTGTTTATCTTCTGCGAGAAGTCCCTCTGCTTGGGCGCGAACACCACGCCGCCGCCGGTCCACTGCGGACTGCGGATGGAACCCTGTCTCGCTCTGCCGGTGCCCTTCTGGCGCCACGGCTTCTTGCCTCCGCCTCTGACCTCGCTGCGGGTCAAAGTGCTCTTGTTGCCCTGTCTCTTGTTGGCGAGCTGGGCGACGACTACCTGATGCACGAGAGCTTCGTTGTACTCACGGCCGAAAACCGCCTCGCTAACGGCGACCTGTCCGACCTTCTTCGCGCTTGTATTAAATACGTCTATATTCATCATAATACCGCTCTCCTTTAAGCCTTGCACGACGTCTTGACGACGACCATGCCGCCCTTGGGTCCGGGGATAGCGCCTTTGACCAGAAGGAGGTTGCGCTCCTTGTCCACTCTGACGACGGTCAGATTCTGGACGGTCACTCTTTCGTTGCCCCAATGTCCGGACATCTTCTTGTTTTTGAACACTCTCGACGGGGTCGAGTTCGCGCTCAGGGAACCTACGCCTCTGTGGTAACCGGAACCGTGCGCCATGGGACCGCAGTGCTGATTCCACCTCTTGATCGCGCCGGTAAATCCTTTACCCTTGCTGGTGCCGACGACGTCGACCTTATCTCCCGCCGCGAACACGTCGCAAGTGATGGAGCTGCCGACCTCGTAAGCGCCGCAGTCGTCGAGTCTGAGTTCTCTCAGATAACGCCTGACTTCCACGCCGGCTTTCTTGAACTGCCCCTTTACGGGCTTGTTGACGTTCTTCTCCTTGATAGAGCCGAACGCGACCTGCACGGCTTCGTAGCCGTCCTTGTCGACGGTCTTCTTCTGCACTACGGGGCAGGGACCTGCCTCCACGACCGTCACGGGAATTACGGTGCCGTCCTCTTCGAAGACCTGGCTCATTCCCAGTTTCTTTCCAATGATTGCTTTATTCATAGATAAAGTTCACCTCCGATATTCTCTGCCGCAAAGCGGCTTAGTTGTCCTGTTTAGAATTTGATCTTTATATCCACGCCCGCGGGAAGCGTCAGCTTTTCGAGCGCGGTCATCGCCGCCTTTGTCGGGCTGTAGATGTCGATGAGTCTCTTGTGCGTGCGCAGCTCGAACTGCTCTCTGCTGTCCTTGTCCTTGTGTACCGCGCGCAGTATCGTCACGACCTCTTTCTCGGTCGGGAGCGGAATGGGTCCGCCGACTTTGACGCCGCATCTGGTGACGGTCTCGACGATCTTGCTCGCCGCTTCGTCGATGAGGTTGTGGTCGTAGGCTCTGAGCCTGATTCTGATGATAAGTCCTGCCATGTTTCTCTTCTCCTTTTCCTAACTTGATTCACGTATCCGTGTGTTTCTTCCCGCCGCATTATAAAAAGGCGTGCAGTTCGCCTTCCGTTAGTCGCCCGATCCTCCGGACATTTGTCCGCGTAAGTTCTCCGCAATGCGGTAACCTCACGCTTCTCCCCAATACAGCGAGCGAAAGTTATTATATATGTATAGGACAAACAAGTCAAACGATTTTCACAAACAATTTTCAAACCGAAATGTAAAATTTATGTAAAATTTTTATATTTAGCCATATTGCGGCTTAAACAGCGCTATATATCGGGGTTCGGACGCGATCTGCGAGCGCGAAGCCCACTCTCCGTTTTTCCTTCCGCTTACGGACGCGTTCGGCAAAGGCGGGCTCTTCCCCCTATAAAAGCGACGCCGCTCAACAGACGAAAAGGGAAGCGCGGCGGCGTCCCTTTCGGCTTGTTTTAATTGTCCCTATCTGCCCCGTGTGCCAACTCGTAATGTCGTTTTTAACATGCCTATAATGCCTATCAACATATCTCGTATAGTCTGTCCGTAGTGCGGGATATCCGTTCTTCCCCGCCCTCTTGCCTCGGTCCCCTTCAAACTTTACGGCTGAAAAAACGGAGACGCCTTTTTCAGGAACGTCTCCGTCTGAAACCGACCGCAGTTCAGCGGTCGCTCTTCGCAGCTCTGCCCGCTCGCATGGCGTTGAGTATCGCCAGCACCGCGACTCCGACGTCGCCGAAAACAGCCGCCCACATATTCGTTATGCCGAACGCCGAAAGCACGAGTATGACCGCCTTGACCGCCAATGCGAAAACTATGTTCTGCAATACGATCGCCATCGTTTTGCGAGCGATACGTTTGGCTGTCGGGATCCCGCGAAGGTCGTCCTGCATGAGCACGACGTCCGAAGCCTCTATCGCCGCGTCGCTGCCGACTCCGCCCATGGCGATGCCTATATCCGAACGCATCAGTACGGGCGCGTCGTTTATCCCGTCCCCGACAAAGCAGAGAGCTTCGCTCCTCTTTTTCTCCGACAGCAGCCTCTCCACTTCCCCGACTTTGTTCTGCGGCAACAGCGACGATCTGTGCTCGGTCACGCCCGTCTTCTTTGCGACCGCGGCGGCGACGCGTTCGTTGTCGCCCGTGAGCATGACCGTACGGCAGCCCATCGCGTTCAGCTCGGCTATCACGCCGGCGGCCTCGGGCTTTACCTCATCCTCTATCACGAGATATCCTTTATAAGCGCCGCAATGCGCGACGTGTACGACCGTCCCCGTTGCGTCGGGATCGGCGCAGGCTATGCCGTAACGCTCCATCAGTTTTTCGTTTCCGCACAGGATCGTATCGCTGCCTTTCTCGGCGACCACGCCCTCTCCCGCGACGTTGGTCAGAGTGTATCCTCCCTCCGTCTTTTTGCCGTATTTTTCCGCGATAGAGCGGGCTATGGGATGATCGGAATCGCGTTCCGCTATCGCCGCGAGCCGCAGTATCTCATCCCCGTTTTCCTCGGGAACTGCCGCCGCGACCGCAAAATTACCCTTGGTCAGCGTACCTGTCTTGTCGAACACGAACGTCTTTGCCTTGTCGAATTTTTCGAGATAGTTGGAACCCTTGACCAATATCCCGCATTTCGAAGCGGCGCCGATGCCCGCAAAGAACGACAGCGGGACGGATATGACGAGAGCGCAGGGACAGGACACGACCAAAAAGCTGAGCGCTCTGTATATCCATGTAGACCAGTCGCCCGTGACGGCTCCGGGTATGACCGCGAGCAGAAGCGCCGTGACGACGACCGCCGGAGTGTAGTATTTCGCAAACCTCGTGATGAAGTTTTCCGCCCTGGACTTTTGCTCGGAGGCGTTTTCGACCAGATCGAGTATCTTGGAAACCGTGGAGTCGTAGAACTCCTTTTCCACTCTTATCTTTATCTGCGAGGTGAGATTGACGCTTCCGCTGATGACCTCGGCCCCCTCCGCTACGTCGCGCGGCAGAGATTCTCCCGTCAGAGCCTTGGTGTCCAGCGACGACGCTCCTTCGGTCACGACTCCGTCGAGCGGTATCTTTTCGCCCGGGTTTACCAGTATGATCTCGCCTACCGCGACCTCGGACGGATCGACGGTCTCGGCTTCTTCTCCGCGCAATACGTTGGCGTAATCGGGCCGTATGTCCATGAGCGCGGATATCGACTTGCGCGATTTTCCGGTCGCGTAGCTCTGGAACCATTCCCCGACCTGGTAGAAAAGCAGCACCGCGCACGCCTCGTCGAAGCCCTCTATCTCCATGCCCGCCGCGCCGCGGTATATCGCCAGCGCAAACGCCCCGAGCGTGGCGATACACATGAGAAAGTTCTCGTCAAACACCTGTCCGTGGGCGATATTGCGCACCGCGCGCCACAGTACGTCGTAACCAATCAGCAGATAGACCGCCAGATAGAGCGCAAACGGGAACAGCCATCCGTATCGCCCGCCGAAAACGTCGGCAAGCCCGACGGCTTTGTCCGCGATAAAGATAGCCGCGAACGCCGCGAGCGCGACGACTATCCTTATCAGGTTTTTGCGTTCCCTGCGGCTCAGAGAATAACCTTCCACCGCCGTGTACCCCGCCGTTATCTTATTATCCTGCAATCGGGCTCGACCCTCTTGCAGACCTTAACGACCTCGTCCATGATCTCGTCGAAGCGGCTCTCGTCCGCGTCGATCGCCATGCGCTGGGTCATAAAACTTATGCTGACGGAGTTCACGCCGTCCAGTTTGGCGACGTGCCTTTCCATCTTCGCGGCGCAGTTGGCGCAATCCAGATCTTCCAACCTGTAAACCTTCTTCATATAAGCCTCCCTCCCGCTTTGCGGGACATCGATAATTTATTTCCGCATTTCTCCGTTGAATACTTGGACTGTTGAGCAAATATTCAACTATCGGGCAATCGAAAACGGGCGCTTGCCCGATATTCTTATTATTTGTCCTCGTTGACGTGAGTCAATCCGTATTCCATGATCTTGGTCACGTGATCGTCGTCCAACGAGTATTTGACCTCTTTGCCCTCTTTCGTGCCCTTGACGAGCTTCGCCGCACGCAGTATGCGCAGCTGATGCGACACGGCGGATACGCTCATCCCGACCGTTTCCGCAAGCTCGCCCACATACAGATCGCGAATTTGCAGACATCCGAGTATCTTCGCCCTGGTCGGATCTCCGAACATCTTGAACAGATCCGCCAATTCGCGTATCACGTCGTCGGACGGCAGTCTGTCCCTGATCTCCTCGATCGTGTCGGTAATGTCCTTTTCGTTTTCCATCTTGCCTCATCATTTGAACACTTCTTCAACTGTTCAATCATATTATATTCCCGCTAGCGGCGTTTGTCAACGTATTTATCGATCATTTTGCGATATTTTTCAAAACGGTCTCGCCGCATTCGGGAAAAACCGCGCGAGCGTCTGCTCCGCAATCGCCGCGATACAATATATATTGTAATAAATATAAGATCCTTTTCCGACCGTTTCCGCCCGATCGCATTCCGCAAGCGAAAGGGCGCGGTCCTTGCGACCCGCGCCCTTTATCGCGACGGATATGCGCCGTCGTTATTTCTCTGCCGCTTCGTTGAGTTTGTCGACGAGAGCGTCAACGTCCACGCCGTGGACGGCAGCCGCGTCTTCTACGGTCTCGTTGTGAGCGAGCGCGCAGCCGAGGCAGTGCATGCCCACGCTGAAAAGCACGTTGGCTATCTCTTCCGCGTTCCCGCACTTGAGCGCGTCAGCAATGAGCATATCTTTGGTTATTTTCATAGTGACCTCCTTGTAGTCCCTTCAATTCATAGTATTTTTGTCGGGATTGTCGTAATTATACCACCGCAAGCCCCGACTTGCAAGCGTTTTCGCACCGTCAGAACATATACAGATAGATAAGATACCCGATCGCCGCGACCGCCGCCGCTATCACTATGCCCAGCAAAGACGCCTTGACAGGCGACACGGGAGCCTTGCCGACGGCGTTGCCGTTCCTGCCGTTGACGACGCAGCCGTACATCTTTTTGCGGTAACGGTAACTGTTCACCCACACGGGCGAAAGCACGTACTTGTAGGTCGTGCCGGAATATATCGGGTATACGTTGATATAATCCACACGGTCCGCCTGCGGATAGCGCGCGCGTATCTGTCTTTTGAGATCGCTTACGATAGTCTGCTGCGCGCTCTCCCACCCCGAGTCCAATCCCAAGGAATACCTTTCGGCGGAAAATCCCGCAAGATAATCGTCGTCGTATCCGACGGCGTTGACGGTATCGAACCCCGACATCTTCCTGAGCGCGGACGGATCGATATACTGACTCGCTTCGACCTGTATATCGTTATACGACGATCCGATGGATCCGCTGACGTTGAACCATCTCACCCTCGTCACCGTACGCCTGTTTTTGCCGGAACCGACGGTCGTGGTGTAGGTCTTGCCTAGGCGCGCTTCATAGTTCGCCGATACGTTGCTGTCGAAAGTCCATATCGGGATATACACGCCGCGCATCTTGGTGATCTTGGCTTCTTTCTTGAGCGCGAACGGCGCGAGCCATTTCTTTTTCAGCCATTTGCGGAAACAGGTCTTTGCTTCTTCCTGCGGCACTTTGAAAGGCAGTACTGCGTTGGGTTTCAGCCCCGGCAGCTCGTCCCTTTCGAGAATATTGGGCGCCCCGCAGAACGGACACACCGTAGTGGTTTCGTATTTCTCGAGCAACGTCATAGCGCCGCATTCGGGGCACTTGTAGGATTTCACCGCACCCCATTCGCTGTATCCCTGTTCGGACAGAGCGGTATAGAACAACTCCTGCGCGGGCTTGGGCTCGATATCTCTCTCCGTCCCGCAATACTCGCATTTCAGTTTCTGCGCCGCGGGATCGAATTTGAGAAAATTACCGCACGAAGGACACTTGTAAGTCTCCGACTCCACCTTCGCCGCCTCCGACGGCAATATCTTTTCGCTCTCCGCGCCGAGGTTTTCGATTTCTTCGCTCATCATTTAAGCGGCTCGCCGCATTCGGGACAGAATTTAGCGCCGCCCTTCGCTTCCTTGCCGCACTTGGGGCAGACTTTTTTAAGAGCCTGACCGCATTCGGGACAGAACTTCGCGCCTTTTTTGACTGACGCGTGGCAATTCGGACATTCCGCGGTATCGACAGCCATCGACTTGCCGCATTCGGGACAGAATTTTGCGCTCTTGCGCACCTTTGCGCCGCAGTGCGGGCAGACCGCCTTATCTTCTTCCGCGCCGATATTGCTCATGCCGTCCGCAAACATCTTGCCGATGCCCAGCCCCGCGCCGATACCCACGCCCGCGCCGGCGAGCCCTCCGGGGTTCTTCGCCGCGTCGCGCATTGCCTCGACGGACTGCATCTGGGCATAGCCCTGCATGGCGCCGTTCATCACGCCGACGGACGTGCGCTTGTCCATCATCTTCTCGACCTCTTCGGGCAGAGAGATGTTCTCGATATACAGTCCCTTGATCTCGATGCCGAGTTTGGCGAAATCGTCCGCCATCTTCTGACGGGTTATCTCGGACAGATCGTCGTAGTGCATCGCGAGATCTATCGCGGGGATACCCGATTCGGCTATCGCGCTGCTGAGTTCGGAAACGATTATCTTCTTGAAATAGTCGTCCACGTCTTTGACGGTCAGCTCGCCCATCGAACCGAACAGTTCGCTCATCGCGGCGGTCGGAGTACCGACGCCGAACGAATATACGCCGTATCCTCTGATGCGGACCATGCCGAATTCCTTGTCGCGCATCATTACGGGGTTGGACGTGCCCCATTTGTTGTCTATGAACTGCTTGGTCGATATGAAATACATATCGCCGGTGTAAGGAGTTTCCCAAGCGTATTTCCAGTTGTAAAGAGCGGTGAGAAGCGGTATATTCTTGAGATCGTCCAGTTTGTAGGTGCCGGGACCGAATACGTCGGCAAGTTTGCCTTCGCGTATGAACATGGCTTTCTGCCCCTCTCTGACGACGAGAACGGAGTTGCGCATAAACTCCTCCTTTCTCTCCAGGGGATACTTCCACACTATCGTATTCGGGTCATCGCTCTCCCACTGTATGACCTTGCGAAATTGTCTTCCGAGAAAATCAAACAATCCCATTATTTGCCCTCCTTGCGTTTATATTTCGATTATAATACCGCGCGTGCGGCAAGTCAAGCGGACGCATACTTTTGCCCGCCCGATACTTATCACCGTATGCCGAAAAAACCGCGGTTATCCCAATCTCCCCGCAAAATCTTCGTAACAGAATTCCTTTACCGTTTCGACCGAGCCGTCGGAATGTTCCAGGCATATGGACGGAAGACGCATACCGTTGAAGGTATTGGTCTTGACCATTGTGTACAGCGCCATATCATCGAAACGCAGGATATCGCCGACCCGAAGAGGTCTGTCGAACGAATAGTCCCCTATCACGTCGCCGGCAAGGCAAGTCGGTCCGCCCAGTCGGTAGGTATATTTTTTCTCGTCTGGCAGCCCGCTTCCCTGCAAAGGCGGACGGTAAGGCATCTCTATGACGTCGGGCATATGACACGCCGCCGACGCGTCGAGGATCGCTATCTTCATGCCGTTGTCCGTTATGTCCTCCACGCGGCAGACCAACTGCCCCGCGTTCAGCACCACCGCCTCGCCCGGTTCGAGATAGACCTGCGCGCCGTATCTGTCCGAAAGTCCTTTCACCGTACGTACCAGTCTTTCGATATCATACCCCTCGCGCGTGATGTGGTGACCTCCGCCGAGATTGATCCATTTTACCTTTTTCAGCACGTCGCCGAACTTCTCTTCGAGCGCCGCGACCGTAATTTCGAGCGCGTCCGAATCCTGTTCGCACAAAGTGTGCATATGCACTCCGTCCAGCATATCCGCCGTCTCCGCGTCAAGATTCGCCTTAGTGGTACCCAATCTCGAATACTTGCCGCACGGATCGTATATCCCGTGTCCTTCCTGCGTGGAACATTCCGGATTAAGACGCAGCCCGACTTGTTTGCCCGCGGCTTTCGCCCTCGGCAAAAATTTACGTGCCTGTGTCGGCGAATTGAAGATAACGTGATCGGCGTAAAGCATCAGTTCGTCCCACTCTTCATCGTTGTAAGCGGGTGAAAACACGTGCGTTTCCTTGCCGAAAGCCGTCTTGCCGAGCCTCGCTTCGTACAGTCCGCTCGCGGCGGTCCCGTCCAGATATCCCGCTATCAGCGGATAAGTGAAAAACGCGGAATACGCCTTTTGCGCGAGCAGTATTTTGCACCCCGTCCTGCGCTTTACGTCCGCGAGTATTTCCAGATTGCGGACGATCTTGCTCTCCTCTATCAGAAAATACGGCGTGCGCATCAGTCGACGAGATCGGGAGATTCTTCTATCTGCCACGGCAGCCCGTTCTTGTTCAGCTCGTCCATGAACGGATCGGGGTCGAACTCTTCGGGAGTGAACACGCCCTTTTTGTTCCACTTGCCTGTCAATATCATCTTGGCTCCGATCATTGCGGGAACGCCCGTCGTGTACGATATCGCCTGAGAGCCGACCTCTTTGTAGCACTCCTGATGGTCGCAGATATTGTAAATGTAAGCGGTCTTCTTCTTTCCGTCCTTGACGCCCGTGAATATACATCCGATATTGGTCTTGCCCACGGTGCGCGGACCGAGCGATGCGGGATCGGGCAGCAACGCTTTGAGGAACTGTATCGGCACGATCTCCCTGCCCTCGTAGTTTATCGGCGAAGTGGACAGCATGCCCACGTTTTCCAGACATTTCATATGCGTGAGATAGCTCTGCCCGAACGTCATGAAGAACCTGATCCTCTTGACACCCTTTATGTTTTTGGCGAGGGACTCTATCTCCTCGTGATGGAGCAGATACATATCTTTCATCCCGACTCCGTCAAAATCGTATTCGCGCTTTATGCTCATCGGAGGGATCTCTATCCATTTGCCGTTTTCCCAGTAAGAACCGGGAGCGGACACCTCGCGCAGATTGATCTCGGGATTGAAATTCGTCGCGAACGGATAGCCGTGATCGCCGCCGTTGCAATCCAATATATCGATGGTCTCTATCTCGTCGAAAAGATGCTTTTGAGCGTAGGCGCAGAACACCTGCGTGACCCCGGGATCGAACCCCGATCCGAGCAGCGCGGTCAGTCCCGCCTCCTTGTATTTGTCCTTGTAATCCCACTGCCACGAATAATCGAACAGCGCGGTGAATCCTTCCTCCTTACACCTCTTTTCGTAGCGCGCTTTCCAGACGGGATCGTCGAGGTTCTCGGGTTCGTAATTGGCGGTATCCATATAGTCTACGCCGCACGCAAGGCACGCGTCCATGACGGTCAGATCCTGGTAAGGGAGCGCGATGTTCATCACAAGATCGGGCTTGCACGAACGAATAAGCTCGCAGAGAGCGTCGAGATCGTCCGCGTCTATCTCCGCCGTGGATATCTTCGTCGAAGTCTTTCCTTCGAGTCTGGCTTTGAGAGCGTCGCACTTGGACTTGGTGCGGCTGGCGATGACTATTTCGCCGAAGACGTCGCTGTTCATACAGCATTTTGCGATCGCGACGGAAGCGACGCCGCCGCAGCCGATGATCAAAACTTTTGCCATTGTCGTTTCTCCTTGTATGCCGATTATATGCCGAGCGCGATGAGAAGTTCGCGCACGATCTTGCAAGCCGCGGCGGTAGATACGCCGCTCCGATCGTAATGGGGGCTGAGTTCGTTGACGTCCAGAGCCACCACGTCCGCCTCCTTTGCGACGAGCGTCGCCGCGCGGCGGAGAGCGTCGAAACTCACTCCCCCCGGTTCGGGAGTGCCCGTTCCCGGAAAGACCGACGGATCGAGCACGTCCAGATCGAGCGTGAAGTATACGGGCTTGCCCTTCAATTCCGCCAATCTGCTCTCCAACGTGTCGAAACCGAACCTTTCGGTGTACACTCTGCCTTTACCGAAGACGAACTCCGACTTGTCGCCGGAACGTATCCCGAACTGGTTTATCCTGCCGTCGCCCAGAATATCGTAACAGCGCCTTAACACACACGCGTGCGACAATTTCACTCCGAGATAGTCGTCGCGCAGATCGGCGTGAGCGTCGAAGTGGACGATGTGAAGATCCGGATATTTTGCCGCAACGGCGCGTACCGCGCCCAACGTAACGAGGTGCTCCCCCCCGATCATGAACGGACGCTTGCCGTCTTTCAGTATCAGCGCCGTCCTCTCTTCTATCATGTCCAGGACCGCCGAGGTATCGCCCATCGGCAGATCGAGGTCCCCGCTGTCGAAAACTCTGACGTCCGACAGTTCCGCGTCCAGATAGGGGCTGTATTCTTCCAGCCCGTACGATTCGCCTCTTATCGCGGAAGGGCCGAATCTCGTCCCGGGACGGAACGAAGTCGTTCCGTCGTACGGCGCGCCGAACAGCACCGTATCGGCGTCCGGATATTCGCAGCCGCAGCCCATGAAAGAATCAATCTGCCTGTTCAACATTTTTCAAAAGCTCCTCCACGTATGCCGGTATATAGAACGCCCCCTTGTGGAGCATCGTCGTGTAATAACCGCATTTCAGCCCGCGCGCGTTCCAGCGTTTTTCGTCGAGATCGCGCAGAGGATGATATTTTTTGGACGCAAAACCGAACAGCCAGTGCCCGGACGGATAGGTCGGGATATGAGCCTGGTACACCTTGCCTATCGGAAACGTCTCCACTATCCGCTTATGCGCTCTCTGACACGCGAGCGCGTCCTCTTTGTAGAACGGACTTTCGTGTTGATTTATCATGATGCCGTCCTCTTTGAGCGCCTTGTAGCAGTTGCCGTAAAATTCGCGCGTGAACAGTCCCTCGCCCGGTCCGAAAGGATCGGTGCTGTCCACTATTATCAGGTCGTATTCGTCCTTGCAGCCGCGGACGAAACGCAGTCCGTCGCGGTACATTATGCTCACTCTCGGGTCGTCGAGAGAACAGGTCGTTTCGGGGAAAAACCTGCGGCTGACCTCCACTACCTGCTCGTCTATTTCGACCAGATCGATATGCTCTATATCGTCGTAACGGCACAGCTCCCTGACCGCGCCTCCGTCGCCGCCGCCGATGACCAGCACTCTGCGCACGCGGGGGTGTACCGCCATTGCGACGTGAGTGATCATCTCGTGATAGATGAATTCGTCCTTCTGCGTGAGCATCATATAGCCGTCGAGCACAAGAAACCTGCCGAATTCGGGGCTTTCGAATACGTCTATCCTCTGATAGTCGCTGTGCCCGCTGTAAAGCTGTCTGTCGACCCTTATCGACAGTTTTACGTCCTTGGTATGCTGTTCGGAAAACCAAAAATCCATATCCGTCTCACTCCGTGACCACGTTCAGTTTCTCGATCGCGGGATCTTCCGGTCCCGTCATCTGGCAGCCTTTCGCTTTCGCATATTTTATATAGTCGAGTATGCGCTTCGTGATCCTCTCTCCCGGCGCGAGTATCGGGATCCCGGGGGGATAGCACATGACGAACTCGCTGCATATCCTGCCCTCGGTCCTGTCGAGAGGCAGCATTTCCTCTTTGTCGGCGTAAAACGCGTCCTGCGGGCTCATCGCCACGATCGGTTCTATATACTCGTATTTCATCAGCCCCGCCTTGGAACGCTTGTCCAGTCTGCGTATCTCGGCGAGCGCGCTGACCAGTCTTTCTATGTCGCGCTCACGGTCGCCTATCGAGAGATATGCCAATATATTGCCCAGATCGCCGAATTCTATCTGTATATCGTAATCGTCGCGCAGTTTGTCGTAGACCTCGATGCCCGCAAGTCCCACGTCGAGAGTGTTGACGGACAGTTTCGTTTCGTCGAAGTCGTAGACCGAATCCCCGTTGACCAGCTCCTTGCCGAAGGCGTAGTAATCGCCGATATCGTTTATCTCGTCGCGCGCGTAACGCGCCATGCGCACCACCTCGCCGAACGCCGATTCTCCGCGAAGCGCGAGATTGCGGCGCGATATGTCCAGACTGGACAACAGCAGATAGGAAGCGCTCGTCGTCTGCGTGAGATTTATGACCTGGCGGACGTATCCGTCCTGCATGGACGGCCCCGTGAGAAGCAGCGAGCTCTGCGTGAGCGAGCCGCCCGACTTGTGCATCGACACGGCAGCCATATCCGCGCCCGCCGCCATCGCCGAGACGGGCATATCTTTGCCGAAATAAAAATGCGTGCCGTGCGCCTCGTCCACTATGCACAGCATGCCCGCCGCATGGGCAAGTCCGACTATAGCTTTAAGATCGCTGCAAATACCGTAATAAGTGGGATTGTTGACAAGAACGGCTTTGGCGTCGGGGTTGTCCGCGATCGCCTTTCTGACCGCGGCGACGCTCATGCCGAGCGAGATCCCGAGTCTGTCGTCGGTCTCGGGATCGACGTAAACGGGGACCGCGCCGTTGAGGACCATCGCGGTCATAACGCTGCGGTGGACGTTGCGCGGCAGGATTATCTTCTCTCCCCGCCTCGAAACGGTGAGTATCATCGTCTGTACGGCGGAAGTGGTCCCTCCCACCATGAGGAACGCGCCGTGCGCGCCGAACGCCTCCGCGGCAAGCATCTCCGCGTCCCTTATCACCGATACCGGGTGACAGAGGTTGTCAAGACATTTCATCGAATTGACGTCGAGGCTCACGCACTTCTGTCCGAGCAGCTCGGTCAATTCGGGATTGCCCCTGCCCCTCTTGTGACCGGGAACGTCGAACGGCACCAGCCGCATGCTCTTCATCTCCTGCAACGCCTCGTATATCGGCGCGCTCGTCTGCGACAGCTTTTTCATTTGCGGGAAGAAAACACGTTGCGTCCGCTGAATATCTCTATCATCTCGCGGCGCAGATTGTCCATTATTTCAAGACGCGTACGGGGCGGAAGCTCGTATACGTCCGTCTTGAAGAGATAATTTTGCAGATCGATGTCTTTGACCATCATCTTGGTGTGATATATGTTCGCCTCATAGACGTTGATATCGACCGCGTCGTAGCGGCGCAGCGTTTCGGGCGCTATATAGTCCTGTATGGAGGTGACGTCGTGATCCATGAACAGCTTGCGCCCGTCCACGTCGCGAGTAAAGCCTCTGACGCGATAGTCCAGAGATATGATGTCCGAATCGAACGATCCTATAAGATAGTCGAGCGTGGAAAGCGGCGTGATCTCTCCGCAGGTCGCCACGTCGATATCGACGCGGAACGTCGCGAGCGAAGTTTCGGGGTGGAATTCGGGATAAGTGTGCACGGTGACGTGGCTCTTGTCGAGATGCGCAAGCTGCGTTTCCCCTGCGGGGACCATCGTGTTCTCGGCTATGAGAACGGTAACGGACGCTCCCTGCGGATCGTAATCCTGACTGGCTATGTTCAGCACCTTTGCGCCTATCATATCGGTAAGAGTCGTCAGAATATTGGTAAGACGCTCGGAGTTGTACTGTCCGTCGATGTAGGCGATGTAATCGCGCTGCTCGCGCGCGGTCTTGGCGTAGCAGACGTCGTAGATGTTGAAGCTGAGCGACTTTGTCAGGTTGTTGAACCCGTACAGCTTGAGCTTCTCTCCCATAAGCAACTCTCCTCTCTCCATGGAAAAAGCGATATGCCGTCCGCATATCGCCCGTAAAACAATCGCCGCTCCCCGACGCGAAGCCGGTCCATGGATAATGCGCAGAGTCTATATAGCAAATACACTTTTACTACTCTTATTGATTGTTTTACAAGCGGTTTGTGCTTTCGCACCGGTTATTAAGTAACCAACTCATAAGACCGAGCGAGCTCGATCACAATAAGGCAACTTGCGTTGCGTTCGGCAGTGGACCCGGCTGTCCGTGGCCATGACCCCTTGCGGGAGGTCCGAATATTTGCATGGATACTCCGTTAATATCGCATGTATCCCTATTGTAACCAATGCCCGAGGCTTTGTCAACCGTAAAAGCGCATTGTGTCGAAAAATACTTTTCTTTGATAGTATGCGCGCGGGCGCGATGGGTATTCCGCAAAGCTCCCGCCGCGGGCTTTTCGCCCAAATGCTCTTTTTCTCTTTTATTTCCGCCGCGCGTGTGGTATCATATTAGCCGTAGAATACGACCAAAGAGGTTTTTATGGAAAAAGTGAGAACGAGATTCGCCCCTTCCCCCACGGGCTTTATGCATATAGGCAACCTGCGCACGTGTCTTTACGCCTATCTTTACGCAAAAAAACACAACGGCACCTTCGTACTGCGCATAGAGGATACCGACCGCGAACGCTATGTGGAAGGCGCGGTGGACGTGATATACCGCACTTTGCAGACCGCGGGGATAACGCACGACGAGGGCCCCGACAAAGACGGCGGATACGGTCCTTATATCCAGAGCGAACGCAAACCTCTGTATCTCGAATACGCGAAAAAGCTGGTGGAAACGGGCGGCGCGTATTACTGCTTCTGCTCCAAAGAGAGGCTCGCCTCCCTCGGCGGCGAGAACGGAGTCCACAAATACGACAAACACTGTCTGTCGCTGACAAAAGAGGAGGTCGCCGCAAAGCTCGCCGCGGGCGAACCTTACGTGATCAGACAAAACGTACCCACCGAAGGCGTAAGCGAATACGACGATATGGTATTCGGACGCATCAGCGTGCCCAACGCGGATATGGAAGACAATATCCTTATCAAGTCGGACGGAATGCCGACGTACAATTTCGCCAACGTCGTTGACGACCATCTCATGGCGATCAACTACGTCATACGCGGTATGGAATATCTGTCGTCCACGCCCAAATACAATCTGCTTTACGACTCGTTCGGCTGGGAAAGACCTCATTATATGCATCTGCCGCCGATAATGAAGGACGCTCAGCGCAAGCTGTCCAAACGTTACGGCGACGCCAATTTCGAAGACTTCCTCGCCAAGGGATATCTGCCCGAAGCCATCGTCAACTATATCGCTCTGCTCGGCTGGAGCCCCAAGGATAACCGCGAAAAGCTGTCGATGGACGAGCTGACGGAGCTGTTCGACGTGGACGGCATATCCAAATCCCCGTCGATATTCGACGAAGCCAAGATGAAGTGGCTCAACGGCGAGTACATAAAGGAAATGACGCCCGAACTATTCGTCGAAAAGGCAAGACCTTTCCTCGACGCAAGCGCGGTCGCGGGCAGATTCGACTATATCAAGGTCGCAAAACTGCTGATACCCCGCGTGGAGATATTCTCGGAAATACCCGAAAAGGTCGAGTGTCTGCGCTCGTTCGGCGAATACGACACCGCGATGTTCGAACACAAGAAGATGAAGATAACGCAGCCTCTCGCGCTCGAAGTCCTGCGCGCCTGCGCCGAAGTCCTGCCCTCCGTCGACGATTGGACCGACGAAGCTCTAAAAGCCGAACTCAACGCCCTCGCCGAGAGAGAGGGCCGCAAGAGCGGTCAGATATATCTCCCGCTCAGACTGGCGATCACAGGCGCCGCGACCACACCCGGCGGCGCGACCGAAATGGCGGAGCTGTTGGGCAAAGAGGAGACCTTGTCCAGGCTCGCCTTCTCGATCGGCCTGCTGGAAAAGGCGCTGTCATGATCAACGTCGTTCTCGTCAATCCGGAGATACCCAACAACACGGGCAATATCGTCCGCACCTGCGCCGCGACAGGCGCCGTGCTGCACGTGATAGAGCCGTGCGGATTCAGTTGGGAAGACAAATATCTCAAACGCAGCGGACTCGACTACTGGGAGATATCTGACGTCCGCAGATATCCCGATATGCACGCGTTCCTCAAAGCCAACTTCGGCGACAAAGCCGCCGACAGCGGAAACGTGCCCGCAGACGTAAAAGCGACTTCTATCAACACGGGCACGCAATTTTTGTTTGCGTCGACCAAGTCGGAACACGTATACTCGGAAATTGGTTTCGATAAAGACTGCTATGTGTTTTTCGGCAGAGAGACCAAGGGCCTTCCCGAAGATCTGCTGCACGAAAACTATTCTTCGTGTATCCGCATACCCATGCGCGCGAACGCCCGCTCTCTCAATCTCGCCAACAGCGTTGCGATAATCGTCTACGAATATCTGCGCAGTCACGGATTCGAAGGTCTTAAAGAAAGCGGCAGTCTTACCCTGTACTGACCCCTCTATCGCGATCTCTGCCGCGGGACTTCCGCGGCTTTTTATCGTTGCGGCAACGCTGTGCGCCACTTCCCGGTCTGTCCGCACCGACGTAATGTACCGTGCCGACGTAAAAAAGCCCCCGACTTTCGCCGGGGGTCGTTTTCACCGCTTTTAGATCTTCTTGTTCGGCTTGTACGTAGTGTGGAGCAATTTATGCGCCTTGCTGCTGTTGGGGAACCCGAAGTAATCGTCGTAGATCACGCTCATGACGGGAGAATCGGACGACCTGCGCAGTTCGTTGGTGGCGTCGCTCACGTAAAGCGCTTTCGCACGCGCCTCTTTAAGTTCGGTCGAATTACGCACGCTGTCCGACAGCGTGGGCTGTCCGCCTCCGTTGACGCAGCCCCCCGGGCAAGCCATTATCTCGACGAAGTCGTACTTCTTCTCGCCCGACTTGATCTGCTCTATTATCTTGCGCGCGTTGGCAAGCCCCGAAGCGACCGCGACCTTTATCGGATGTCCCGCGACGAGGTACGTCGCCTCTTTTATCGGCTGAGATCCGCGCACTCCGAAGAAATCTAGAACTTCGAAACTGCCGTCGAGCATATGCGCGGCGGCGCGCAGAGCCGCTTCCATGACGCCGCCCGTCGCGCCGAATATCGCTCCGCCGCCCGTCGCCACGGCGAACGGGTTGTCGAATTCCTCGTCGGGAAGCTCGGTAAACTTGATACCCGCGGTCTTGATCATCCGAGCCAGTTCACGCGTCGTCAGAGCCGCGTCGACGTCGTCTTTCATCTCCTCGCGCGTACACTCGTATTTTTTCGCGGTACACGGTATAACGCTTACCACATAAAGATTTTGCGGGTCGACGCCGTTCTTTTCGCACCAATAGCTTTTGAGCAAAGCGCCGAACATCTGCTGAGGCGACTTGCACGTGGAGAGATGAGGTATCATCTCGGGATACGTCTGCTCGACGAACTTGATCCATCCGGGGCAGCACGAGGTGAACATAGGCAGAGGCTTGTCGGTCTTGATACGGTTTATCAGCTCGCTCGCCTCTTCCATTATCGTAAGGTCGGCGGTGACGTCCATATTGAACACCGCGTCCGTGCCGAGCCTTCGGATGGCGGCGACCATTTTGCCTTCCACGTTCGTACCCACGGGCATATCGAACGCTTCGCCCAAAGTCGCCCTTATGGACGGAGCGGTAAAGAACACCACCTGCTTGGTAGGATCTGACAGCGCAGCCCAGACCTCGTCCACAGTCGTCCTCTCGGACAGAGCGCCGACGGGACACGCGACGATACACTGTCCGCATCCCACGCACGGCGAATCGGACAGAGGTCTGTCGAACGCGCTGCCTATATGCACGTGGAAACCGCGGCCTATGGATCCGATCGCATTGACGCTCTGTTTGGCGCACGCCGCAACGCAGCGCATACAGTTGATGCACTTGTCGTTGTCGCGGACCACGTACGGAGTGGACGCGTCTATCGGAAGCACGAAATCTTCGCCCTTGAATCTGTCCTCGTCCACGCTGTAACCCAAGGACAGCTTTTGCAGTTCGCAGTTGTGATTGCGCTCGCACGACAGACACTTCTTCTTGTGTTTGCTCAATATAAGTTCGAGCGTGAGCTTGCGCGAACGACGGCATTTATCCGTATTGGTACGCACTTCCATGCCCTCCGCCACCGGATAGACGCATGCGGCGACCAGTCCTCTCGCGCCGGTAGCCTCTACCACGCACATGCGGCATGACCCCACGCAGCTCACGTCTTTGAGAAAGCACAGCGTCGGTATTTCTATATGCGCCTTGCGCGCCGCCTGCAATATCGTCGTCCCCTCGGGAACGGTGACGGCTATGCCGTTGATCTTGAGATTGACCATCTTTTCTTTGACTTTTTCCATACCGTCACCTCCTCTCTATCGCGCCGAATTTGCAGTTGCTCTCGCACAGTCCGCACTTGACGCACTTGGTCCTGTCGATGACGTGCGGCTGTTTGACGGCGCCGCTTATCGCCTTGACCGGGCAGTTGCGGGCGCACAGCGTACAGCCGCGGCACTTGTCCGGATCTATGTAATAGCTCATCAGAGCCTTGCACACCTTAGCCTCGCACTCCTTGCGAACTATATGAGCCTCGTATTCGTCGCGGAAATATCTCATCGTGGACAGCACGGGGTTGGGCGCGGACTGCCCGAGCGCGCACAGCGACGACTGTTTCATGTGATTGGCAAGTTCCTCTATCTTGTCCAGATCCTCGGGCTCGCCTTTTCCCTCAGTGATCTTGGTGAGCAGCTGCAAAAGCCTCTTTGTGCCTATGCGGCACGGCGTACACTTACCGCACGACTCGTCGGCGGTGAATTCGAGATAGAACTTGGAGATGTCCACCATGCACGAATCCTCGTCGAGGATTATCATACCTCCGCTGCCCATCATCGACCCGATGGCTATAAGACTGTCGTAATCGATCGGCGTATCTATGCAGGACGCGGGGATACATCCTCCCGACGGTCCGCCCGTCTGCGCCGCCTTGAACTTCTTTCCTCCGGGGATGCCGCCGCCTATCTCTTCCACTATCTCGCGCAACGTCGTCCCCATCGGCACTTCGACAAGTCCTACGTTGGTGATCTTGCCGCCGAGCGCAAAGACCTTGGTGCCCGACGACGACTCCGTGCCGATCGACGAGAACCATGCGGCTCCGTTCATGATTATGGGATTGACGTTCGCCCACGTTTCGACGTTGTTGAGGATGGTGGGTTTGCCGAAAAGTCCCTTTACCGCAGGGAACGGGGGACGGGGGCGAGGCTCGCCTCTATGCCCTTCTATACTGGTCATGAGCGCGGTCTCCTCTCCGCAGACGAACGCGCCCGCTCCCAGTCTGACCTCTATGTCGAAGTCGAATCCCGATCCGAGGATGTCTTTGCCCAAAAGTCCGTATTCCCGAGCCTGCTTTATGGCTATATTTAGTCTTTCGACCGCAACGGGATATTCCGCTCTGACGTAGACGTAACCGTAAGACGCGCCTATAGCGTATCCTGCGATCGCCATTGCTTCGAGCACGCAATGCGGATCTCCTTCGAGCACGGATCTGTCCATGAACGCGCCGGGATCTCCCTCGTCCGCATTGCAGCATACGTATTTGACGTCCCCAGCGGAAGCCTTGGCGAACGACCACTTCCTTCCTGTCGGGAATCCCGCTCCGCCTCTGCCTCGCAGTCCCGACGCGAGCATCTCGCTTATCACGTCGTCGGGGCTCATGGACGTGAGCACCTTTTCGAGCGCGGCGTAATCTCCGGCGGCGATCGCTTCCTCTATGTCCTCGGGCGCGATAACGCCGCAGTTGCGCAGCGCTATGCGCATCTGCTTTTTATAAAACGGCGTTTCGGCAAACGGTATTATCTTGCCGCTCTCGGTAACGGTTCCTTCGTAAAGCAGTTCTTTGACTATCTCTCTGCCGCGGACGAGATGTTTTCTCACGACCGTCTCGGCGTGATCGGGCGTCATCTGCGAATAGAACGCGCCCTCGGGATAGACGATCATGATCGGCCCCAACGAGCACAAGCCGAAACAGCCCGTCTTGACTACCAATACGTCGTCCAGCCCCAATTCGGCAAGTACGGATTCCAACCTCTCGATGACCTTCATCGAACGGGAGGATGTACAGCCCGTGCCGCCGCACACCAGCACCTGTTTGCGGTAGCCCGTCTTCGCGGCGAGTTTTTCGCCCTCCTCTTTCACGAGGCGGCGGACCGCTATAAGATCTTTCTTTGCGGCGCGTATCGCGTCAAGCTCTTTTACCGTCATTTTCCGCCTCCCTGTATTTGTCTATGATCCCTTTGACCATCTCCGGCGTGAGCTTGCCGTAGACCTCTTCTCCGATCATCATGACCGGCGCGAGTCCGCACGCGCCCACGCAACGGCAGCTGTCTATCGAAAAAAGCCCGTCTTCGGTGCATTCGCCGCACTTTATTCCGAGTTCTTTCTCTACCGCTTCGAGGATCTTGTCCGACCCTTTGACGTAGCAGGCGGTGCCCAGGCATACGCTGATCCTGTGTTTTCCCTTCGGCGTAAGCGAAAACTGCGAATAAAAAGTGGCTACCCCGTAGACTTCGGACAGAGATATACCCAGCCCTTCGGCTATGTACGTCTGTACCTCTATCGGGAGATAGCCGTAGATAGATTGCGCCCTTTGCAGCACGTGGACTAGACAGCCGGGAATAGACTTGGATTCCTCGATGACCGCCGCAAGTTCCTTCCGCTGCTGCTCAGTGCCGCGGAATACGGATTTTTTCTCACTCATAATTTCTCCTTATCAATCATCAAATCGCCGGCGCGCCCATGCGCGCAGATCGTTTAATAATTAACGTTCTCATTATAACAGATATACGGGGATTATTCAATAGCTATACGCAACATTTTGTCATTCTGCGGAAAACGCATACTCCGAAAGAACTCGCGCGGCGCGCGTACGGGAAACCGCGCCGCCTTTCCGCCCGAAGCCCGCTTCTCAGATGACTATAAAATCTCCGGGAGTGATGAAGATGAAACTGATAAGCGCGAATATGACCATGATGACGACCTGATGCAGGACGTAGACCCAGATCGCTATCCTCCCCCAGAAATCGAAAGGCCTGTGCCAATCGTACTCGCCGAGACGCGGCAGGAGCGAACGCTTTTTCGGATAGAGCACCGGCGCTATCGCCGCGCCCAACAACATATAACCCGCAGTCGGGAAAACGGGATAATAGTCCGCGGAATGCACGTTCGTCGCGCCGCCCTGCATCCATCTTGCCAGCCAGAAAAACGTCCCGTCGTCGGCAAACGCCTGTCTGTCCGCCTCGTAGCGTATGCCGCAATAATAATCTATAAGGATGATCGCAATGCCGACGACAAGGCAGACTATCGCCGTCTTGTACTTGTTCCTGCCGCATATCTCGTTGATGATGACCCATAAGAATATCGCGACCGCAAACATATGGAGTATCCCGAACGTGATACTCGTACTCTCGCCCATGGCGGTCGTCACCAGAGTGATTATCCCCGCGAAAGCCGCGACTTCGACCGCTCTTCTGAAATTGTTTTTGGAAAAAGAACACGATATCCCGCAAAGCAGGGCAAAAGTCCACACCACGATGTCCTGAGTGGTGAGCCTCAGAGGGGAAGCCCAATATTCCCGCGCGCGCTGACAGAGAGCGATAAAAAACTCGCTCTGAGTGGCGTCCGCCCACGCTCTGCCGAACTGATACGCAACGTCGTACATCGCGTGATCGAATATCATCAGGAGCACGCAAACGCCGCGCAGAAAATCAAGCTCCCATATCCTCCGCTTCTTCGGCGCGGACAGGGGGAGCTCTTTTTCTTTTCCGACGATCACGGAGCGCTGCATATGTTGATTATAGCATACGCGCGCGGGTGTTGCAACTCAAATGCTCATTTGGTGAAAACGGTAACTTCCACGGTAAGCCTGACCTTGTCGAGATAATCTTCCCCGCAGCGGACCTTGAACTTTTCTCCGTATTTGCGATATAGTACCTCGCCGAGAGCGAAGATATCGCAGTCTTTCTGTCTGCAGTGTTCGAAACACGCCTCGACCGACGCGGCTATCTGCCCCTTTATCTGCCCGACCGCTCCGACGTCCAGTCCTCCTTTCTGCTCTCCGTGCTCGGAATACGCCTTTTCGGCGGGGCGGCACATGGTCACGACCGAGAGTTTCACCTCGTCTTCCGCGACCGCCTCGAACATCGCCTTACTGTCCAATATGACCGCCTCACGGCGCACGCCGTCTTCGTCGCGGTATCCCAAAGTCCCGCTGTTGAGCCTCTTGTCGGCGTACGAGAGTCCTTTGCTGTCCTCTCTGTCCAGCCTCATCACATAACCCTCTCTCGACAGTACGACCGTTTTGGACAGCTCCAGTCTGTAAGTGTCCTCGCCCTTTCCCGAATCGGGGCTTATGCTCCCCTTCTCCTCTTTCAGGACGTTGACGAGAGGCATATAATTGGTCCCGCCGAGAGTGTAGTAATTATAAAAATACTTGTGCAGCGTCATGGGATTCTGTCCCGCTTCGTCCCGATTGGAGTTGAGCATCTCCACGAGGTGATAACTCACCACTTCGTTGACGGGCAGTTTGAGTTTGAACAGATCTTTCGCGTCGTACGCCGCCGCGACCAACAGAGCGCTGTCCCTTACGAGATCGCTCTTGAAGATGTATTCGAGCACGTCCGCGGTACCGCTGCGCAGGAAATCGGAACCGAACAGTATCACGTCCGTGTGCGCGAAAGACGCGCGAAGACCTATCGTGGTCGAAAGGTTTTCTATCGCCTCCTGCAAAGTCGCGCCTTTGCTCTCATAGACGGCAAAGGTGTTCCCTTGAGATGACACGCCTCCGTTTTTCGGCACGATTATCTGAGCCGACAGCTCTATCTCCTCTCCTCCGCCGTCGACGGCAAGTCCCACCACTATCGCGCGGTCGAGAAGATTGATCCCCGACGACAAGTTGCCCAACACGACGAACAGTACGAACAACAGCGGTATGACGAGCCATTTGCGGGATACGATCTTTTTTTTCATGCCGGTAAGCGCTCCCTTCGGGCTTTGACGCGACGCGATATCTCGTATGCGGCATAGACCGCCATCGGCACGACGTATTCCGATACCGCCGCAAAATACCTTATCCGCCCCGTAAAGAAAACGTGCGCGTTCGCGAGATTGCCGACCGCCAGCTTACACACCGCCGACGCCGCCGCGGCGAGAAATACCGCCCAGACCCCTCTGCCTCCGGTAAAATGAGTCAGACCCTCGCACGCCGCCGATAACAGCAGCGAAAGCTTTACCGTCGCCATCAGCAGCCACACGCAAACTACCGGAAAGTCGAGCGCCCCGAGAAGTCTTGACAGTTTGTTGAATATCGCAAGCTTGCCGAAAGCGAACGAGATAAGCGCCGATCCGCCGCCGAACACCGAGTCTAAAGCTATCACGAACCCAACGGTAAATACAAACAGAAAAGCAAGCGAAACAAACACGGGCGCGTGTTTTTTTCTGCTCGACGACGTCACCGAGAAGAACATGAACGGAGTAAAATCTCCGAACCAGAACAGATATCTGTCGCACGCCGACGCCAGACGAACGCTCGGCACCACGGGCAGAACGGTCTCGATGTCGCCCTGAAAATCCGCAAGCAATACGTTGATGGCGATGACCGCTCCGACAAGCCATATCACGACCTGCGCCGTCCTTGCCAGCACGTTCAGTCCTTTGTACGCCACGTATGCCAGCACAGGGAAGAAACCCGCCACGATCAGCCTCCACAATCCCTCGTCGAACAGAGCCGTCGCGGTGTAGGCTATACATTCCGAATAAAACAGGACCGCCTTTAACAGACAGCCCGCGACCGCTATCGCGATCGCCGAGTTCTTTATCCACAGCGGGATATCCAGATTGCGTATCCCTCCGTTGCAGGCTATCTTGTAAACGAACGCGAACATCGCCGTATCCAAAAGCATCATGAGCGACATCGCGATCCAAGACTGTCTGCCGCACTCTCCTGCGAAATAGCGCGGAAGCATCAGCACTTTGAAAGTGACCGACGCCATAAACGCCAGCACCGCTATCTGCGACGGATACGCCTCCGCCGAAGTAATGCTTCTTCTCGTTCTCATCTCTTCTGCCTCGTTCTGTTGGACGTGGGGATACTGTAAGGTCTTTCGGTCTGCTCCATCACGTTGCCCTTTATCACGGCGTCTTTCCAATCGTCCGTCAGAGCGGGCGCGAAAGGCGCGAGATAGGAAGTGCCGAAGTTGCGGAGGTCGGCAAGATACGCCATCAAAGCCACGCTCGCCAGGATTATCCCGAACAGCCCCAGCACGCCCGCGACGGCAACGAACACGAGCCTGAGCACGGACGCCGAATTCGCCTCGTCGGGCACACAGTAGATCCCTATCGTGGAAACCGATATTATGAGCACGGTCGGCATGGAAAGAAGCCCCGCGTTCACGGCGGTCTCTCCGAGCACGAGAGCGCCGACTATCGATACCGCCATACCTATATATCTCGGCATTCGCACGCTCGCTTCGCTCAGTATCTCGAAGATCGTGAGCACCACCAGCATCTCTATAGTAGGAGTGAGCGGTATCCCGTATACGGAATTCATTATCGTCACAAGAAATTTGAGCGGGAACATCTGATACTGAAATTCCTGCAACGCTACGTACGCCGCGGGAAGCAGCACCGCTACAGTGAGCGCGAGCACTCTTATCGCGCGCAAAAGAGTCGCGCGGTAACTTTTTACGTAATAGTCTTCCGCCGCCTGCAAATGCTCGAACATCACGAAAGGCACCGTGAGTACGACGGGCGAACCGTCTATCACCACCGCCACTCTGCCTTCGAGCAGTTTTGCCGCGACGGAATCCGGTTTTTCCGACGTCCCCACCTGATCGAACAGCGAGAAGTTGTCCTCTTCGAGATACCGCGCCACGTACGCCGCTTCCACCACGCCGTCGATATCCATCGCCGACAGACGGGCCTTCACTTCCGCGACGATCTTTCCGTCCGCGACTCCGTCTATATAAGCTATCGCAACGGAAGTATGCGACAGCCTGCCCACGTACTTGATATCAAAACGCAGCTTTGGCGTACGCAGCCGTCGGCGTATCAGCGTCATGTTGGTCTTCATGTCCTCGACAAAGCCTTCTCTCGGCCCGCGCAGAACGTTGCTCACCGGCGGTTCCGCGACCGCTCTTATCGGATACTTCCGCTCGGAATAAATAAAAAAGCAGGGCGCGTTCTGCATAATGAGAACTATGTCGCCGTCCGCGACCGCCTCGATCGCCTTGTCGAGCGTTTCTTCCCGTTTAACGGGCGTGGTCGGTCTTGTGCGTTCGTCAAGGAACGCGGCTATCCCTTCGTCGTCGACGCGCTTGCGTGCGTTTTTGAGCGGCTTCACGATGTTGAGTTCGAACACGTCCTTGTCGATGATACCGTCGATATAAACGAAAGCGCTCGCCCTGCCGAGAGCGGTGAATTCGGTTATTATAAGGTCGGAAGTCTTTCCGAACGTCTTTTCGAATCCGCCGACCGCGGCGGTCTTGTCGATCATACCGTTGTTGTGCGCAAGCCGCGGCGATATATTCCGTTTCTTTCGACCGCATAAGTCCTTTCGCGACGAAATCTCTCCGAAAACGACACCGAAGGAAGGCTATAATTGCGGTTATGAAAAAACTCGCAGGATACCGCGGCGGCGACATCGTATACTATCTGCTGTCCGTCGTCCCTTTCTTTCTTGCGGCAAACGCCGGGATCTACGAAGGCATGTCGGGGCTTGCCGCCGGACTTTATACGGCGCTCGTCTTCTGCCGCTGTAATTACTTCCTCGTTTCGCCGATGTTTCTCGCCGGAAGCGCCTTGGCGGACGCTTCGTTGCAAGGTATAGTCTGTGCCGCGGCTCCGATCGCGGTCATGGGCGCGGCAAAGCTGATACACTACCTGAGCGCCCGTCCCATGGGGCTGTTTGCCGCGAACGTATATGCCTTTGCGGGACAGCTGCCTGCCTTTGCGTTCGTTCCGGCGGGATACGAACTGCGTTTCGCGATCGCTTCGGTCGCCGCCAACCAACTGTTCTGCTACTGCGCGCTGTTGATCTGCTATGCTCTCATCGTGCGCGGAGTGCGCAACAAACTGACGACGGACGAAACAGTAGGCGGCGCGGTCGTGGTCATGATCCTTTCTCTGGGGCTCTACCGTCTGGATATTTACGGCTTCATGCCGTTTTTTGCCGTCCTCGGATGGACGGTCATGGTTTCTTTGAGATCGTTTTCGGTCCCCGCCGCCCTTCTGATCGTCTTTTCGATGGGCATGGGAGGATCGATCGCCTCGCTCGATATGTCGGTGTGCGGCGCCGCCGTTGCCGCATACGTCGCGGCATGCGCATTCAAAAAACTGCACGTACTTTTTCCTTTTGCCGCAATGATGCTCTCGGATCTGCTTGCGGGGGCTTTCTTCGAAGCGTTCGCCTATACTCCTCTGCATATCGCCGCGCTGGCTGCGGGAGGTCTGTGCTACGTCCTTCTTCCCAAAAAGCTGAAAGCTCGCATAGCCGTATATACTCCCGAAAACCGAATAGCGGGAGCAAAACGCCTGCTGTCGCACGGCAGAGCCGAAGTCTTTGCGAGGCTCAACAGCGTGGCGAACGTATTTTACGAAATGGGAAAAAGTTTTTCGGTGCGGACGGACCGACCCGAAAACAGACTCCCCGCGCCGCAGGAAGTGGCGCGCGACGTCATGCTGACCGTGTGCGCCGGATGCCCGAGAAGGGAAGGCTGTCAGGCGGCTTTGGGCGGCGACACCTCTTCTCTGTTCGTGCCGGCGGCGTCCTCGGCTCTGCTCACGGGCGACGCGGGCGCGGCGGATATGCCTACGTTCGTGACTTCGCGATGCTGCCGTATAGACGCTTTGCTCGCGGGGTGCAAGAGCGCGGCGGAACGCTATAAAAAACGCGAGGAAAACGCGAAAAGGCTCGATCTCTCGCAGAGAGTGATAGCCGAGCAGATGTACGGCGTGGGCAATATGATCAGCGACGTGGCGGAGGACGTAAACAAAGGCATCTCCTTCGACGAGCGTGCCGAAAACCGCCTTATCGAAGAACTGAGCTACAAAAACATCGTCTGCACGGAAGCGGTGCTCTACACTAAAGAAGGCAAAGTCCAGGCCTCTCTGACCGTACGCAGAGCGGACGCTCGCAAACGGGCATTGGACGAAACGGTCTCCGCCGTGCTCGGAAACAGGATGCAGCGCGTCGGCGAAGCGCAGCCGCTCGGCTCGGACAAAGTAACGCTGTCCTTCGCCGCCGCTCCGAGATATTGTGCGGTATTCGGCGAAGCGTCCGTACGCAAGAGCGATTCGGCCGACAACGGCGACAGCCGCGCCGTGCGCAAACTCGCGGGAGGCAAACTGTTCGTCGCGGTATGCGACGGTATGGGCAGCGGCGCCGAGGCGCAGGCAAACAGCTCCTCTACGCTCGCGATGGTGGAAAACTTTTATAAAGCGGGATTTGGCAACGAAGCCGCGCTGAATATGATCAACCGAATGCTGATGATGAAAGGCGCGGACGAATTCTCCGCGCTGGACATATGCGTGATAGACCTGGAAACGGCGATCGCGCATTTCGTTAAACTGGGCGGCGTGCAGAGTTTCGTCAAGCGCGCCGACAATGTGGACGTGATAGAATCCTCCGCGCTCCCGATAGGCATAGTCGAAGAGGCGACGCCCTATTCGGACAGCCGCCTGCTGTCGGGCACGGACAGCGTAGTGCTCGTATCCGACGGGATAGTAGACGCCCTTGGCGCGGACGGCGTCAGGCTCGTGCTTTCCCGAACAGACACTCTTTCGCCGCAGGAACTGTGCGACACCCTGCTCGCCAAGGCGACCGAATACGGAGCGAAAGACGACTCCACCGCGGTAGCCGTAAGACTGATAGCGGGATAAAGACGGCGTAAGACCGCGGCTGACGATCCGGTCTTACGCCGTTGGATCAAGCGGCGTGCGCTTCTTCGAGATGTTTTTTTCCGAAAGCCGCAATAGACACGCCTTGACCGCAGAGTATGCCTCCTCGGGGTCGTCCGTATCGGCGACCGCGATCTCCATGGGACACGGACCGTCCCCCCTGCGGTTGATTATTACGGAAGCGAGTTCTCCGTAATACGCGTCTATCCCGTTGCGGCGCAATATTTCCAGCGCCTTTTCCGCAAGGACGTCGGCATACACCTCGCGCGCGCCGAGAAGTACGTACATCAATGCGGCGGCTTTGCCTACGATCCTGTCCGCCGCTGAGCAGCCGCGCAGATCTTCACCTCCGTCTATCAGCTTGATCAACGGACGGATCCCTTTATCGGTATCGGTAACGATCCTGCCGTCTTTTCCGCAAACGGCGACGGTACATCCCGTATCCAACAAGTCTTTCAGCTTTTTCAAAATGCTGTTCAAATCGACACCCGCACGAAAAATCATGCTCCGAATATGCGCTTCGCCTCACGCATATTCGCTATGACGTCCACCCCGAACGGACATCTCTTGACGCAGCTGCCGCACTCCACGCAGTCGCCCGCTTTCGCATTCAGCGACGCATAGTGTTCGCGCACGGTCTCGGGAACTCCGTTCTGCGCCTTGGCAAGATTGAGGAACTTGGTCACCGACGCCACGTCGATACCTTTGGGACACGGCGCGCAATGTCCGCAGTACATACAGTGCCCCGCCCAGCTCATCTTCGGGAACGAGGCGAACGCCGCCGCATAGTCGCGCTCTCCGTCGGTCGCGTTTTCGTAATCCAGCGAGGCCTTGAGCTGTTCTTCGTCGTGCGCGCCTATCATAACGCTTGCGACGGCGGGACGGGTCAGCGCATAGTGTATGCATTGCGGGACGGTCAGCGCCTTGCCCGCAGGCGAATCGTCGGTGAGCAGATCGCCTCCGCCGAACACCTTCATCACGGTGATCCCCACGCCCGCACGCTGACAGCTTTCGTACAGTCTTTCGCGCACGGGATCGAGGTTGAAAAGCGGTTTTTCGTAGCTCTTTTCGTCAAACAGCTTATCCACGTCCTCGTCGCCGGGAAGCAGATCGTAACACGGATTGACCGAAAACATCAGCACTTCTATCTCTCCGCTTTCGACCGCTTCGAGCGCAGCCTCGGGATTGTGGCTGCTCATGCCTATATGCCCTATCACGCCCTCGTCTTTGAGTCTGCGCGCATAGTCTAGGATCCCGCCGTCGCGTATCCTGCGCCACAGGTCGACCGAATCCACGTAATGTATCATACCTATATCGACTCTGTCCGTGCCGAGATTGCGAAGCATGGTCCCGAACGCTTTTTTAACGGTCGCAAGATCGCGCGTCGCGCGGTACTGCCCCCTCGTCCACTCGGTGCAAAGATGCGCCTGCAACACGAATTTTTCTCCGCTGCGCGCTATCTCTCTGCCCACTCGTCTGTGCATATCGGGATCGGGGCTGTACAGATCCATACAGTTGACTCCGGCTTGCAACGCCGCGTCGAACATTCTGTGCGTGAACGCTTCGTCCTTGCCGAGAAAACCTTCACAGCCCAATCCTATCTCGCTGACTTGCAGTCCCGTTCTCCCGAGAGGTACGTATCTCATATCAATCCGCGTCCTTTTCTCCGCGCAGCAACACGGCGCGAAGCGCAATGACTATCGCCGGCACCGCTACCGCCTGCAATACCATGCCGAGCAATCCCGCCTGTATCTGCGACCATACGACCGCCGCGGACAGCGAAGAAACGCTCTGGAATATCGCCGCGACCGCGAGGAACGCAAGCCTTCCCGCGACCTGCGCCAAAAGCACCGCGGGAAAAGCCGCCCATGCGTTTTTGACGATCGTTCCGGAGAACGCGCCGCTCACCGCCGCAAATACGGCAAGCTCGACCATCATGTACGGCAGACGCTCCGCCGCGGGCATCGGATTCCCCGCCGCAGAAGTCACCAAAAAGCTGAACACGGGCGCAAGCAGTCCCGCGCCTATGCCCCACTTCACGCCGAGTACGCATCCGCCGAGAAGTACGGGCAGATACATGGGCAGCCATTGCACGCCGCCCTGCGCGCCCGCCGCCGCGTGCACTATCTGAGGCAGAGCCGCGGCAAGCGCTATCACGAGCGCCGCGACCGCAGTCTTGACCGTTACCCTGACGCCTGTAGCGGCGTTCTTTCTTTTGAGCATTGTTTCCAACATATTCGTATCTCCTTCTTGTTTTGTTCGGTTTACGCTTCTATCCTTTTCGAGAAATCCTTCATCATCTCGGATATCTTTATCCCCTGCGGGCAGACTCTCTCGCAGCTCCTGCACCCTACGCACGCGCTCGGCCACTTATCTTTCGGCATCGTCCCGAGAACCATCGGCGCGATGAATCCGCCGCCCGTAAAACGGTGCTCGTTGTAGAGTTTTATCAGTTGCGGTATGTCCAGATGCCTGGGGCAATGGCTCGTACAGTAACGGCAAGCCGTGCAAGGCAGAGCCGACTGCGCTATCATTTCGTCCGCGATCCCGCCGAGTACCGCGAGCTCTTTCTCGTCAAGAGGTCTGTCCTGTTCAAACGTCGCGATATTCGCCTTGATCTGTTCGAGATCGGACATTCCCGACAGCGTCACCTTGACGTCGGGAATGGTCTGTAAGAATCTGAACGACCACGCGGGTATGCTCTCGTCGGGACGAACGGCGCGCAGTTTCGCCTCATCCTCTTCGCCGAGGTTTACCAGCCTGCCGCCGCGCAAGGGCTCCATGACCCAAACGGGAATGCCGTATTCGCGCAGCATATCGACTTTTTCCTTTGCCTTTTGGAATTTCCAGTCGAACCAGTTTATCTGCAGCTGGCAGAACTCCATATCCTTGCCGTACTTTTCGAGAAAACGCCTCATCACGTCGAGATCGCCGTGAGCGGAAAAACCGAGATGCTTTATCCTGCCGTTGTCTTTTTGCTTCTTCAGATAGGTATACGTACCGTATTTTTCGTCGTCGAGATAGGCGTCGATGTTCATCTCGCAGACGTTGTGGAAAAGATAAAAATCGAAGTGATCGACGCGGCACTTTTTGAGCTGCGCCTCGAATATCTGTTCCGTCTTGCCCATGTTCGCGAGGTCGTACCCCGGGAACTTGGTCGCAAGATACCAGCTTTCCCTCGGATAGCGGGACAGTATCTTTCCCATCACGTTTTCCGACTCGCCGTCATGATACCCCCATGCGGTATCGAAATAATTCACGCCGTGTCCGATCGCGTAATCGACCATCTCCGCGGTCTGCTCCTCGTCGATGTCGGAATACTCCCCTCTGACGGGAAGACGCATCGAACCGAATCCGAGCGCAGACAGCTTTATCCCGCGAAAATCTCTGTATATCATAGTTCCTCCTGCGCGGCTCTCAGCCGCCGATTTTATTATAAGATCCCATACTCCCCGCTGTCAAATACCGTTATTTTATGCCGCGGTATGCGCGCGGCGCATGGCAGCTCACTTCTGACCGTCCATGTCGGGGCGGAACTCCGCGTACGCTTCTTCCTGCCGAGGGGTGGCGTTGTAATACTTCGTGTTCGTGTCGAGCGCCGCGATCTCTTCCATCTCGCCGTCTGTCAACTCGAAATCGAATATGTCGATGTTGTCCTTTATATGACGCTCGTCGGACGACCCGGGAATGACGATGAAACCCTTCTGCGTATGCCAGCGCAACACGATCTGCGCAGGCGTTTTCCCGTATTTCTCCGCAAGTTTTACGAACACGTCTTCGTTTATCAGCTTTTTATCGCCGTGACCCAAAGGATACCACGCCATCAGCCTGGTACCGTACTCTTCGAGCCTTTCGGTCACGTCTTTTTCGGTGCAGTACGGATGCGCTTCCAACTGTATGACGTGCGGAGCGATCTCGGCGGCGGCAAGCAGTTTCTCAAGCTTCTCGCCTCTGAAATTGGAAATGCCTATCGACCGTGCCTTACCCTCTTTATAAGCCTTTTCGAGCTGTCTGTATCCGGCGATGTAATCGCCTGCCGGCTGATGTATGAACAGCAGATCCACGTAATCCGTCTGCAATCTGTCCAAAGTCTTGTCCACGGCGTCCTCCGCGGTATAGACCGTCGGCCACAGTTTCGTGCTGAGAAATACGTCTTTTCTGTCTGTGCCCGAGTTTTTCAACGCTCTGCCCACCGCCTTTTCGTTGACGTATGCGTTCGCGGTATCGACGAGCGAATAGCCTTCCGCCAACGCCGCGGTCACCGCCTTTTCCGCCGCGTCGGGCGCAAGCAGAAAGGTTCCGATACCCAATGCGGGGATCTTTACTCCGTTACTCAATTCGAAATATTCCATATATTACCTCCTTAGCCGCAATGCGGCGTATCATTCCGTAACGTAAGGCGCGAGAGCCTTCTCCAATCCTGCAAAGAAAAATTCGTCCGTATGGTCCTTAGGCTCGAACTTGCCTCCGCTCATGCACCAACACGTCATCATTCCGTATAACCCGCTCGTTATCATATACGTCAACGTTTCGACCGGAGCGTCCTCCGACAGTTTGCCTTCCGCAACGGCGGCTTCCAGGATATAGCGCAGCGACGACAGATCGTAAATCAATTTGCCGCAGTCGTCCTCGCAGATCTCGTTCCTGACCCATTGACGGCAGATCATGATCCCGTAACGCTCTACGCATTCCATGAACTTGTATGTATATCTGCGCAACCGCTCCGCTATCCCGGTATCCTTCATCGCCAAGATCTCCTCTTTCAATCCGTCGAAAGCATCCAGACTTATATGATATACGATATCTTCCTTGTGCGGAAAATAAGTATAGAAAGTGCCTTTCGACACCCCGCTCTCTTCTGTTATATCCTCTACGGATACGTTATCGAATCCCTTTTCGGCAATCAGTCTTTCGCCGACTTCGAGAAGTTTTTTTCTCGTATCCAAAGCCGCTTGCTTACGTTTGTTCATGCCTATATCCTCCTTACGATCGCATTGTAACATGATATTGACCCAAAGTCAATGACTTTGGGTCAATATTTTCACCGGTGGCTTTTTAACACCCCGCCTCTATCCGAAACATCCGATATCGATTCCTATTCCGAATATTTGGCTTTAAGCGCCTCCAATAATTCTTCGGATTCGTTTTTGGAAAGATACGGAGACTTTACGGTACTTGCCCACCAAAAATCTTTTTTCAGAATACCTTTTATTTCTTTCGGCGAGAGATATCTTATATCGCTTTCTTTTTCAATGGAAGGAGTCAACAAATCAACTTTCAAATACCGTTCCTTTTTTTCTTTGATATCGACGATTTGTTTGGACGCGATCCTCCCCGCTCCGACGATCCCCCATCCGGCATGATAGAAGAACGCGTAGTCATTCTTGTTAAAACGCTTTATGAATCTGCGCGCCGCTCCGTATGCGCTTACTTTTTTATTCTTTATCATATCCCATAACGCATCCGGATTATTGTTCCTGTCGGTATCGAACATAATGCCCTTCCTGTTTTGCGGGTTCAAATGATAATCGTACGGCTTGGCAAAAAATTCAAAATATATCTCCCCGTGAATAGTATAAAATCTGTACGGAAGAAAATCGATATCTATGCCCTTTCCTTTCCAAAACTCGATATTATTTATCAAAGCGTCATCCGAAGAATTCCCGACGACGACCAACTTTTGTCTTCTATTGAACTGCCATTCCTGCAACTCTTCTTCCAACTGAAAAAATTCCCGATGCTCCGTCTTCAATTCTCCTTTGCAATTTTTATGGATCTCATCTTGCCATGATCCTTTTTTGCTTTCACGATATTTCAGATAGATATCGTTTAACTCGCGATAGTTCTTTTGTCCGTAGATCTGCAAATATTTCATTATCTGCATTGTCGCGTCCTCTTTGGAAACGCACCTTTTCAATTCAAAAATAACAAGGTCGCCGTTCCTGTTCAACGCTCCCATATCGCATTCTTCTTGGTAGGGTCTCTCCTGTAATATAGGCATCAGAAGATTGTCTTCGGCATACATCTTCCATAAATTTTGCGCGCACAGATCCTCAAGATCCTTTTCTCTCCCGTCGAGATGCGTAATATCGCAAAATCCCAACTCTTCTAAATTTTTATTCGTTTGATTATACTTATACAACATACTTTTCCCCGGAAATAATATAAATCCATCCTTCTTTGTGACGGTCAGAATTTGCGCGTCCCGAATATGCCGATCTTATTTTTATAAAAACCGTTACCGCGTAACATGCTCCTTATGCTGCGGAATGAATGACCGCTCATCTCTCTGCATAATCGAAGAACTTCGGCATTTTTATACCGTTGCACTTCATAACGCCTTATGCCGCTTTACGTATTGAAAATGAACACCGCATTTTCCCCTTTCAGATACTCGTTCCAATATCCGTTTTTCAAATTCGTCCGCACAAACTCTTCCCACGTATCGGCAAGATCGATCCCGAAAGAAACGCAGTAATTTTCGCCGTCTTTTTTAATTTCAAAACCGTCACGTTCGAGCAGCAAAACGTTTTCATCAAAACCCATCGCATAAGAATAACACGTCTGTCCTTTCACAATGTTACGCCTCCTATTCTAATGCTATCATAGTTTTACAATTTTTTCAACCCTCGGCTTTATACTGCGGTCATCGCAACGAAGCGTATTCCCGTATTAAAAAGGTATACGATCCGATCTTTCGGCGTCAGCAAACAGAATAATGATCGCTTTTCCCCGAGATGAACTATTTATTCCGCCTGAGCCTTTCCGTCATGATTTTCAGGTTCGCCTCGTTCTGCTCATCCGATATGGTCGGGTCTTTGGTAAACTTTGCGCAAGGAAGTTTTTCGCACGACCCGCAGTTCTCATGCTTTTTGTCGTTCACGCAGCAATCATAGACGGGACATACTTCTGCGCCGATATATTGCAGCCAGTACACTTCGCCTTTTATTTTGCGGCACCCCGCGCATTGCGACGGATATAGTCCGCATTCGGCGCAAACGGCCCCGCAGGGTGAAGGCTGCACAAATTCGTCTTTCCAATACCACCATTTGCATTTTTGCGGATCGGGGGCGGGCGAATTTACGAAATATTCGACGGCGCGGTAAAGGTACAGCTGACATCTGTCGATCGTACACCCGCGGAGCGCGCACTCTTCGGCGTACAGCTGCTCTCCCGTTTTGCCTTTCAACGATCCGATCGTGGTATACCCCATCGCGAACAGAGCTTGCTCCGTCCGCCTTCCCACGTTCGGGATCTTTTTAAGTTCGCTCATAACGCACCTATTCCGCCGAATCCCTGATCAAGTCTTGCAAATTGACGCGACAACGATAATTATGTAATATTAAAATTATTGACATCCTTGAAACATTTTCCCTATACAACCACTAAAAAGTAATGCAATAACCTTAGCCCCATACTATTACTTCTATATTCAAAACAAGTAAATTTCCCATTCCCTTAAATTATTTTGCCACATCGGTATGGCTTATAGTTATTCGCAAATCATTATACTCGTGCAGAAGATCGCTATAGCTTTTTTTCAAAGCATTTAGTAATATTTTTGTATAAATTCCAACAGTAAAACAACTTATAACCGATATCAATCCAAGTATAATAGATATTAAGGCCGAAACAGAAGTTAACACTATACTAACAATATGTATGGCCGAATCATTATCATTTGAAATTATTGTAAATGCTATATTAGTTGCTATATAAAAAATAAATAATATACTAAATATAATTTTAATAATTAATAATTTATCTGTAAAGTTGAGCTTATGACGCAAATCTAAATATTTATCATCTATTGAAGATGATTTACTAGCTTTTTCAAGTCGTTCAATACTATTCACACAATTCTTTATAAATATATCACTGACGTATGTAGCAATTAAGCATACGATAATTGATACCACATTTATTATCATCTCTATTATCGATATAATTATATATCCATCAAAACCAGCATTGCAACAAGAGATGATATAAAATACGGACACTACAAAATACAATAAAATTGCGGCTACGGAAATAATAATAGTCCCAACTAAATTTTTCCTACTTGGCAAGATTTGTATTTCATCTATCTTAGTAAATAAACTCACTCTTTACTCTCTTCTGATATGTTCCACAAATCACAAGTATATGATACGTAAGGATGTAATGTATATGCCTCTAAAAAATGTTCAATGATCTTTGGAGAAATATCTCTATACATAAGATGATACAACAGTTTCTCATATATTGTATCCAACATTTCTTGAAAATCTTCGAAATAAAAGTTACCATTTGATTTAATTTTTTTACATCTTTTTTGATTACATAAAGGCTTTTTTGATTCAACAACAAAAATATACCTCAGTAAGAACTTAGCAGCAGCAACCTCATTTAGATGTTTAATCTCTACAATTTTTATTTTTTTCAAATCGTCATTGTCAATCAAAGGCATTTTTAAAGATTTTATATCTAAATTCATTTCAGCTCTAAACGCTATAGGCTTATGACGAATAAACCAATATCCTAAATATGCAGCAATCTTAAAAGGATTTGGGTGTCTTACAATGTTATGTTCACTCGATACAATAGTCTTCAATCCTATCATTGCATCATATACAACTTCTTGCAATAAAACAGTATTGATTTCGTAATCTATGCCCACAACACCTCCTACCTCATTATGTAAAGTCTCTATTGTCGCACAAGCAAAATCAGAAAGCATATTATACCAAGATTTAAACCGATCATCTGTAAAAAAATCATTATCGAGAACTGGCAACTCATCTACAAAAATAGATTTCCTTTGCATATATATTTTAATCCCCGCAAAAATTATTTCCTATGTTTATTTCTTAAACTTGAAAGAGTTCTTACACTTTTTCTACATTCTTCTTGCGTTATTTTAACTTCTTGATAGTTGTTACTCTGAACCATTGTGATACATGTTTCAGATACTTTATCTTCGGGCTTTAAGTGTATTCTATTCGATTTTGTTTTTTTTAATGCAATCATAATGTTATCCCTTTATTTTTGTTTTTCAATTTTGTTTGTCATTTCTTTCCAGATTTTCATTCTCAATTTGCCTAATGTCTTAATGATCATAACAGCAATACCACCTCCCTTATAAATCATAAAGCGATTTTAGGGCTTGATAAAATTGTTTCGATATAGCCTAACAATTCATTATATGTTTCTTTTTTATTGCTTGTTCGGATTCGTTATACTTATTGATTTTTTCTTAACATCATAAGAAAAATCAAATATTATATCGAATTCCAACATCCATTAAGTCCTCCATTTTATTTTATGTATAATAATTGTACTATATTATAAACATAAAATCAATCAATAATAGATAAATATATTAGAATAATGCAAATTATACAAAATTTTTCAATCATTGCGACAATATTATCTACAACATCTCAATTTCACTTTGATAGCATCGATTTATGCATAAGGATGAGCGCCAGAGTGTTTTTGCTCTTCCTCTGCATTTAAGGCGTAATATATCATCAAGCCTAAATAGATTAATTCCTCTTTCGGTTTACGGTTTCTACTCATCAATAATTCTCCTCAAAGACATCCTTCCCATTTTCTCTCCGAACTCTACCTTAACTTTAATATGTTCGTCGGATTTTTTGTAGGAAAGAGCTACTAATGTTTCTACGTAGCAGATGCCTACAAAAGGTCTTGTTTTCTAATAGCCGGTTTACTTACTTCCTCTTTCCATGAGGCTGCGTCTTTACCAATTTGTTTTTTCAGTTCTTCCAATACGGAGACGGCGTCGCTACCGACGGGCAAGTAAAGCGGCGGGAGTATCTGAATATGTCACTTCATACAATAAATTACCCAGTTTTTCGGGGTTTCCAACCTGATTGCCTTTACTGTTTTCTTTCATAAAATCTGTCTGCCAACGGCACTTGTCATAATCGGCTATGTGAATATCGCAGTCCGTCTTTATTTTCGCTCCGTCATAAAAACCTATTCTGAACATCCCGGGCGCGACGTTCGTCACCCTTATCCCGAACAGTGCGAGTTCAAATGCCAGTGAACAGGAAAAACCTGTAACTGCAAACTTTGAAGAATGATACGCGGTAGGCCCTCCGCAATATCCCGCCCCGGATGAGATATTGAATATATGTCCAGAGCGTTGCTTACGCATAAACAGCAGCACGGCTCTCGTCACTCTCATTGTGCCGAACAGGTTTACCTCAAATACTTCTTTGATGCTTTGCTCGCTTGTTTCTTCAAAATTTGTGATCCTGCCATGTCCGGCATTGTTGACTAAAAATTCTATTTTCCCGGATTTTTCGACAGCAGTTTTTGCGGCTTTGTCGAAAAGGCTTTGGTCTTGTTGCGATACGTCCAATTTTATCGTCAAAGTCTGTCCGTGGCATTACGATTGTTAAGCTGCCGTTCCGCGTTGCCGCTGCCACACATCTCCGTGTTTCAACGCAGCGTTTACGATTGCTGAACCGATACCGCCGCTCGCTGCCGTTACAAACCACACCTTTTCCATATATTTTCTCCTTAATGCAATTAAATCTTTTTGAATCACCTTCTCCTGACCGCCGTCTACTTTCTTTCGAGACAAATTAGAGTTTCGACGTGTTTTGTCTGCGGAAACATATCGTACGGGGTGACGGACGCAACGTCGTACTTGCCGACCATGGCGGAGATATCGCGCGCGAGGGTCGCGGGATTGCAGGACACGTAGATCACCTTATCGGGCGCGGATTCGAGCAGAGCGTCGATAACGCGACGGTCGCACCCTTTGCGAGGCGGATCGAGTATCACGACGGACGGGGCATTCCTTGCCGCCGTATCGGCGACTAATCCGGGCAGGGCGTCGGCGCAGTCCGCGCAGATGTTGACGACTTTGCCCGTATTGCCGTTAAGCGCGGTAAGCGCGTCGGCGTCGGCGACCGCCTGCGGTACTATCTCTATCCCCGTGACGGAGCGCGCGCTCGGCGCGATCGCGTTGGTGAGTATTCCGGTGCCGCTGTAAGCGTCGATAACTTCCGCGCCGGGAGTTTTGCCGACCTCGTCGGCGACGGCGGAATAAATAAGGTCGCGTACGCCGTCGTTTATCTGCAAAAACGAAAGAGGTCCCGCCTCCGCCTTGATCCCCAGAACTTCGAAACGAAGTTTTTCTTCCCCGCAGAGCAACGTCAGCGGGCCTTGCATTATCACGTTGGTCGGAGCGGTATTGGCGCAGAAGTACAGCGAAAACCTTATCCCGAGGTCGCGGTAAGCCGCGATGAGCTTTTTAAATGCGGGCAAAGCCGAACCGTTACCGACGACGACGATACAGTACGCTCCGCCCGCTCTGCGCGCGACGAAATGCCGCAGGAACCCTTTCCTCGTTTTTTCGTCGTAGCACGACAGCCCGCTCTCTTCGGCAAAACTGAGAAACACGTCCAGAAGTCTCTGCATATCGCGCCCGTACATGGCGCACCCCGAGCCCGCGCCGCTCGGGTCGGAGAACGGCACGATCCTGTGCGTACCTTCCGCGAAATATCCCGCCGCGGGCTTGCCGTCCGCGCCGTATCCTATCGGCACCTGTATCTTATTGCGGTAACCGAATACGGACGGCGACGGCACTGTGGGCTTTACGTCTATATCGGCGCCGCAAGCCTTGCGAAGGCACGAACGTACGTTGGCGCGTTTCGCCTCGAGTTGCGACGGGTAATCCATATGTTGCAGATCGCAGCTCCCGCACTTGAAAAATATCGGACAGACGGGTCTTACCCTGTGCGGCGACGGAGATATCAATTTGATCACGCCCGCTCTCGCAAATCGGCTTCTGACCTCTTTGACCATTACGCGCACGCGTTCTCCCGTCAATGTATGAGGCACGAAGACGACCATGCCGTCGCAGCGCGCGACGCCCTCGCCTTCCATACCTTCGGATACTATTTCGAGTTCGAGAATATCTCCTTTCTTCACACGGACATTATATCACACATCGCGGCGCAAGTACAGCGGCGGCGGATATCTTGCGGCTGCCGCCTTGCGGAATACGACTTTTCGCTTTGTCTTCGCGGAACGAAAAAATTTACCTCTCCGCGCATAATCCGCAAAAAGCCGCTCACAATACTATCGGAGGCGAAAATGGACAAGAAGAAAAAAGATGCGGCCCGAAGGCGGGCGCGAAAACTCGATGAAGCCAATCTCGCAATGAGTCTGAAAGACGAAAACAACGGAATCTATCATTTCGAGAACGAATTGGCGGAATGGATCGAGGAAAAGCATTGAACGTTTTGTTCTTTGCCTCAAAAAATGCAGGACGCAAGTCCTGTATTTTTTATTTCGACGGCATTTCGCCGCTCCGTACGACCGCCCCCTATAAAAACTTGCGCACCGCATCGATATCGTTTTCGGGATATCGGAACAGCTTTTTCGAAAATACGATCGGCGTATCTCTCCCGTACCGAAACCGCGGGGCACCGCTCTTTCCCGTCTTATGACGATCGCCCGATAAAGTCATTTATCGGCAACTCTCTTTCGGAAATCTCGCAGCGCTCTTGCTCCCGACATATCTTTCCGACCGCTTTCGCGTCGGTATCTTCGCCGAATATCTTGCGCCGGAAGTAGTCTACGATCTGTTTGAGCGTAAGATCCTCTATCCCGAGATCGCGAGCGGTCTTATCTTCGTATTCCTCGCCGAGGAACCCGAATATCCCCGCTTCGTCGGCCTTGCCGAGTTTTTCGAGCGTAAGCGAAGAATAACTCCATATCACGGCGACGACGATCACGACCGCGACTATCGCGAACTTTGTAAAGCATCCTCCGAAGCAGCCTCTTCTCATACGCGAAGATTATTGCCAAAGCCGAAAAAGCAAATACGTCCGCCGCCGCATACGCCGTGCCGCGATCATTAAAAAGCGCGTTTAACGAACACGGGCAGAAAAAACATATATGGCGCCCGATAGCCCGTTTTGACGGAGTTCCCGCAGGCAAAACAAAAACGCGCGCCGAAAAGGCGCGCGTCCGTCACGGATATCGCTCAAAGCGTCTGTCCGTAGTTTATCGTTATGTTCGTCGCGTCGAAAGCCCATCCTTCGGGCAAAGCCCCGTCGGCAGGCTGCGCGAGATCGGTGTTTATCGTGCCGACCGACGAGAAGGCGTTGGATCCTATCGAGGTAACTGTGGAAGGTATCCCGAGCGTATCTATCGACCACCCCGAGAACGCGCTGTCGTCGATCGCGGTGACCGTGTAGGTCACGTCGTTGTAAGTCACGGACGACGGTATCGTAAAGCTGTCCAGTTTGGCAAACACGCCGCTTTGCGAGACCTTGATGAGTCTGGCATTGCCGTCGTTCTGCACTACGAATTCGAGCACCGCTATCGCGGCGATAAGACCGTTCCAACCGCTGAGTTCGATCTCAGTCTTTCCGACGGCGTTCCAATATGTCGGGAGAGTCGTGCCGCTGCCCACAAGGCTGCTCACCATACTGCCGATCGACGAAATATCCAGTCCCGTAAGATCTATAGTAGTGTTCCATCCCAACTTGTAGCCGATAAGACCGGATCCGGTCGGCGCGCTCGATCTGCCCATGAACAGTTCGGCGTTGTTCGCTCCCGCGAACGCGAAGTAGCCTATCGTGGAACAGCTTGCGGGGATATAGACGTAGGTCAGGCTGGTATTCATCGCAAACGCGAGGTTCCCTATCTCTTCCAAGCCGTCCGACAGAGTAAGAGTGCTGAGGTTGGTCCCGTAGAACGCCTGTTCTCCTATCCTCTTTATGGTTCCGGGGATCGTGACCTGCGTGAGCAGTATCTCGTCCTTGAACAGCTGATCTCCTATCTCGGTGACGGTATAGACTTTATCGTTCACGGTCACGCTCTCGGGTATCGTGAGATGGGTAAGATTTCCGAAGAACGTGTAATCCTGCGATATCGCGATCGCTTCGCCGTTGCTGCGCAGCAGATAAGTCACGCTGTCGGAGCCGGTGTAAAGACCGTCGCAGTTCCATTCGAGCGTAAGTTCGCCCGAATCTCCTCTCACCTGGCTCGCCCACATCCTGTTCCAGGAAGCCCACTTCGTGATTATCTGAGCGCCCTCGACGCCTCCCCATGCGATCGCGGGAACGTTGCCGACCTTTCCGGAATCGGACACCGCGATATATATCGTAGCCGTCAGTCCCGAGAATACGGTCCTGCCTATTTTGAGATCTTTCCAACCGTTGGAGATAAACACCGTTTCCACGTTGCTCATTCCGCGGAAAGCGGAGCCTGCAAGTTCGGTTATCGTATATGTGCCCGCGTTGTCGCCTCCCGATACGGTCACGGAGCCGATCGGCAGTTCCACATATTTCTTCGTACCGTTGACGAAACGCTGTATTATCGCCGTATTATCGGCAATCAGTACGTAATTGTAATCTCCCACGGTCTCTACGCCCTTGACCGAGAAATATTTGCGGTCGCCGTCTATGCCGCTGTCCCAGTTGGTATCGAACTGATCCCATTCCGCGTCCCATCCGCCGTCGTCCTCCGCCTCGCAATATACGACGATCGTCGAAGCAACGTCTCCGTCCGGTATGACGAGCAAGTTGCTGTTCTCTATCGAACGGAAAGCTCTGCCGCTGAGCTGTACTCCGAGAGGAACGTGGACGGCATCGATCTCTTCCTGCGTTCTTCCGAGGAACATATAGCTGTTGACCGCTCCGACCTTCTGTCTGTTGGCGTAAGTCGGTATCACGACGATGCTGTTCGCCCCCGTATAGCCGTTGATGTTGTTGCTGCTGTCGAAGGTGATGCCCTCCATCACGAGGTTGCCGTAAAGCGTCATATCGCCGTTGACGTGTCCTTCTCCTCCGCTCTGTTCCACCTCTTCCCTTGTCGGCAGCGCGGTATAACCGTCGCCGTCGGCGAGATACCAGGAATCGAATACGTATCCGCCCGCGCTCATCGTGCGTTCGATCCACGATCCGTACGGCATCACGTTCTCTCCTTCGAGCGCGCCCGTCGTCAGATTGTAGAAAGTCACGGTATAATTGCGGATAGAAGCAAGGTAATTCGCGGTGACCGTCATATCTCCGCTGACCGCGAGCAATCCGTCCCAACCGCCGAAAGTATAGTCGTACTTTGCGGTAGACGGGCGGGCGGTATCTATCTCGTCGGGCACCGACGGCACCGTTCCGTAAGGCACTCGTACCGGCAGAGTGCGGTAGTCTGCGCTCGACGGATCGTCGACGTTTCCGTAGACGAACGTAACGTCGTATTCGCGCAGTTTCTGCGTATAAGTCGCATATACGACGGTATCTCCGCCTATCTCCGTCCACGCGTCGGACGACCAGCCTCCGAACGTATAGACCCATTGTACGGTCATGTCCTTGACGGGCGTTTCGGGTTCGGCGGCGGAAGCGCCGTAATCCACGACCTGTTCGGACAACACGGTCGTGCGATCGTCGTCATAGAAGATAACGGTATATTTACGCAGCGTTTCGGCGAAGTGCGCCGTCAACACGTAATCCCTGTCTATCATGCGGTTTTGCGCGAGAGACGCAAACTCGTCGTGCGGAACGAACACCTGCGTCCCGTCGCCTCTGTCATAGGTCCAGCCGTCGAACGCAAACGTATGAGATACCGTCTGCTGTTTGACTATATTCGCGGTATCGGGAAGATTCGCGCTGTCCCTGCCGTAACGGACGTACTGCGGAGCGCGCAGCAACGAACCGTCCTCCGACATGAAAGACACCTCGAAATACTTGTCGTACGCGATATATTGCGCGGTCACTGTGATGTTTTCGGTGACGTTGAGATAATTGGCGTCGCTCCAACCTACGAACTGATACGTCGCATAAACGTCGTCGGGACGGACAGCCTCTTCCGCAGAGGGCTGTACGGCGGAGCCTCCGTATTCGACCGACTGTACGTCCGTCTTGTAGTCTTCGCTTTCGGGGTCGTCAACGTTGCCGTAAACGAACGTGACGGTGTAGCTGCGTACGGACCGTGTATAGACGGCATAGACGGTAACGTCGCCCGTAACGTTCTGCCACTCGTCGCCGCTCCACCCCGCAAAAGTATATTCGTACTGCGCGGTAGAAGCCTTTACCGGATCCTCGGGCGCGGAAGCGGACGAACCGTACCGCACCGTCTCGCGCGAGAGCTCCGTTCCGTCGTCGCCCAAGAAGCGCACGGTATAACTGCGCACGTTCGATCCGTACACGGGTCTCACCTCGACGTCTTCTTTCACGTTGCGCCACGCGTCGGTATCCCAACCCGAGAAAACGTACTCGTATTGCGCGTCCGCGGTCTTTACGGGCGCTTGCGGCTCGTCGGCGCTTCCGCCGTATTCCACCATCTGCACGTCGCCTATTCGCGCGCCGTAGGCGTCGAAAAATTCCACCTTGAACGTCTTGGGATATTTCTTGTAGATCGCTGTGACGGTCATATCCTCTTTTACGGACGACCAATCGCCGTCCCAACCGTCGAACACGTATATAGTGCCCTCGTCTTCCGTCGTTACGTCCGCTATCTCGGGGGCTTCTGCGGCGGTACCGTAAGTCGCTCTGTCCACCGACGAATTTTCGCCCGCAAGTCCCCAGACGAACGTGACGTCGAACACCTTCGCCTCTCTGTCGATCTCGGCGTTGACGACGGTATCGGCGGTAATGCTGTTAAAGCTCTTGTCCCACCCCGCGAAAGTCTTTATCACGCCGTCCTCTTCCTTGACCGCGGCTTTCGCCTCCTCGTCGGACGGAGCCTCTGCCGACGACCCGTACGTCGCGTACTTTTCGGCGATAAGCGTCCCTTCCACGTAAAACGATACCTTATACCTGCGCGCCGTGCCTTCGTAATCGGCATACACTTTCGTATCGGCGGAGATGTCGTCGGTCTTGCCCTGCCAGCCCGCGAAGGAATAGTCGAAATTGGCGTCGGACGCCCTGACGGGGTCTTTCTCGGGCAGCGCCGCCGAACCTCCGAGAGGTACGTAGCGGCGGCAGTACAGCACGTCGCCGTCGTAAAAATCGACGGTATAGTAGCGCACTCTGTTGTCGTAAACGGCGTTGATCACCCTGTCTTCGGTGACGTAAAAATAATTGCCGTCCCAGCCCGCAAACACGTAATCGGTGTCGGGATCGGACGGCTTGTCGAGATTCGAAGTCGGAGGGAGCGCGTTCTCTCCGTATCCGACGGTCTGAACGTAAGTGAGTCCGTTGCCGTAGTTGAACGTGACCGTAAACCGCAGATCGGAAGTGTTGTAAAGCGCCGTGACCGTGACGTCGCCGGTTATATACGAAAGTTCGTCGGCGCTTTTGCTCCAATGCGAAAATTCTACTTTCTTGCCCTCGATATACGGAAGATACTTCCGGATGTCGCTCTCGGACGGAGCTTGGGCGCTCCCTCCGTAAGGCACGCTCTCGGTTTTGACCGCTACGCCGTTCACCGCGAACGTCACGTTGTAAGTGCGCAAGGTCGTGTCGTAAACGGGATAAACGTCGGTATCCTCCGCGATCGAAGAGAGCTCCTTATCCCAACCCTTGAACGTATAACGATACCGTTCGTCCTCGGCTTTGTAAGAAGGAGTTATGCCGAGCCCGCTGAGATCCGTACCTTTCTCGACGTACGCTCGGTAGAGCACGGCGTTCTCCGTATGGTCGTAAAAAGTGACCGTGACGAGATCGTCGCTTTGGATCCACTTTGCGTAAATATACGTGCCCTGCGGCGCGGAAACTATATTCTCCGCCGTAACGGGCCGCAGCCACGTTCCGTGATCGTAAAACCAGCCTCCGAACGCGAACCCTTCTCTCGAAGGCATGGAAGCCATCAGCGCGACGGCCTCTTCCGTAGTCGCGGTATAACCGTTCCCCTCCCAGAGCGAAACGTAAACGTCGCCGTCCCCCTGCGTGACCTCATCGTCCACGGTACAGCCGGCGAATACCGCCAATGCTGCCAACGCGACCAGTAAAGCCGCGACAAACACTCTTCCCTTTCTCTTCATTCCCATACCCGTTTCCTGTTCCCGAGTCGGGGCTCGCCTCGCATACGCGCGCGGCGCGCCCACCGCACGCTATATTTTATTATAACGGCGACAAAAAATCAACCGTTTTAATCGCGATACGCGTTTTGCCTCGATATTGCATATTTTATCCCGTATTTTACGCAAAAACCGCCGTTTCGCGGCGGATCTCAAAACGGCGTTTTAACGCTCAGACAAAGAAAAAAGCGCACCTGTATGCGCTTTTTCGTATTTTTATTTCGCCTTTTTCACCGAGAATTTTCGACCCAGCTTTTCCCACAGCAGGAACGCTTTGTAATGCAATCTGAGGAAAAACTTCTTTATTTCGGTGAATTTCGGTTTCTCGGGCTGTCTTCCGTCGCTCGCATAGACGGAAAATTCTTCGATATACGGCTTGTCGCGGCACTGCTCTATCTCGAAAACGAGCCCGTCGCACTCCGTCGGATCGAACAACGGCACCGCCTTGTGCCCCACGGTGGTCCCCGAATAAACTTTCGTTTCCTTGCCGTCTGCCACGGCGTACAGAGAGAACTTCTCTATCCTCTGCGAATAACGTATGTCCTCGGCTATGACCGCCTTATCGATCGCCGCGCGCGCTCCGAACACGACTTCCAGCCTGTAAACGTCGGCTTTCGCTGCGGGAGTATAGGTCGGCGCGACGGTCGTATCCGCCTCGGGATAATTCCTCTTGACTATATCGATCTTACGGGCGAACGCGCTGTCGAGTCTTTCGCCCAGTTCCTTCATGCTCCGAGCGTCTTTCTCGTGGATAAGCCCTCTCTTGTCGGGCGGCAGATTGAGCAGAAGCATACAGTTGCCGCCGACCGTGGAATACCACAGCGACAGCAGTCTGTCCGCACTCTTGACCTTGCGGTCTTCGTACGAGTGATAGAACCAGCCCGGGCGTATCGACACGTCCGCTTCGGCGGGATACCAGATGAGTTTGTCGTACCGCGACAGGACTTCGCGGCTGCCGAGATCCTCGTCTTCCGCCCCGGGCGGCTTGACGAAAGGCCCCTCTTCTTTCTGAGATTCCAGAGCAACCCGCGCAGTATCCGCAAGCCCCGCGGGAACGACGTTCCACTCGCTCTTGCGGGTAACGCCCGCTTCGTTTCCGACCCAGCGCACGTCGGGTCCGCAGTTGGATATCGCGCAGTTCGGCTGCAAGCGGCGGATCAGAGCGTAATAGCGTTCGAAATCGTATTTTTGCGCGGGCTTGCCGTCGAGATGCGATCCGCACGCCCCGTCCAGCCATACGGTGAACATATCTCCGTAACGCGTGAGCAGTTCGGTCAGCTGCGCGCAGTAAAGGTCGTCGTAGCCGTCCGTACCGTACGCGGGACTGTTGCGGTCCCACGGAGAGAGATATACTCCCATTTTCAGCCCGTATTTGCGACAGCTGTCCGCCAACATCGCCACGACGTCGCCTTTGCCGTCCATCCACGGGCTGTTCTTTACGCAATATTCCGTCGTATCCGTCTGCCACAGACAAAATCCGTCATGGTGCTTGGCGGTAAGTATGACCGCCTTGGCTCCTGCGGAAGCTACGACCTCGCACCATTGGTCCGTATTCAGTTCGGTAGGCGCGAAAACGGACGGCGGCGTCTTGCCGTCCCCCCATTCCTTGCCCGTGAACGTATTCAACCCGAAATGGACGAAACAGTAAAAACCGAGCTTTTCGATCATTATCTGGTTCTCGGTAGGTACGACGGATATGTACCTGTCGATCTCGCTCATTTTCCCTCCGAAGACGCGACCGCCGTCCCGCAAGGATGCGGGGCGGCGGCTCAGCGTCATATCATCAACATCTTGTCGCTCTGTATTTTGAACTTGTCCAATAGTTCCGCGACCGTGAGTTTTTGTTTTTCCTCGCCTTTGACGTCGTAGATTATCTTTCCTTCATGCATCATGATGAGGCGGTTGCCGTAACGGATCGCGTCTCTCATATTGTGGGTGATCATCAGCGTGGTGAGATTCTCCCTCGAGGCGATCTCCTCGGTGACTTCCAGCACGCGCGCCGCAGTCTTGGGGTCGAGCGCCGCCGTATGCTCGTCGAGGAGCAGAAGCTCGGGCTTTTTGAGCGTTGCCATCAACAGCGTGAGCGCCTGTCGCTGTCCGCCCGAAAGCAAGCCCACCTTGGCGGTCATGCGGTCTTCGAGTCCCAGTCCGAGAAACGCGAGCTGCTGCTTGAAGAACGCCTTTTCCCTTTTCGGAACGCCCCAACGCAGTCCGCGCAGTTTTCCCCGGCGGTACGCGAGCGCGAGGTTTTCCTGTATCTCCATGCTCGCGGCGGTGCCCGTCATGGGATCCTGGAACACTCTTCCGAGATATTTCGCTCTCTTGTGCTCGGGCAGGCGCGTGATGTCTTTGCCCGCAAGAACGATACTGCCCGATTCGGGGGTATATACGCCCGCTATCACGTTTAGCAGTGTGGACTTTCCCGCGCCGTTGCCGCCGATGACCGTGATGAAATCTCCGTCCTCTATCGTGAAATCGATATCGACGAGAGCTTTCTTCTCATTGACGGTGCCCATGTTGAAGGTCTTGGATACGCCTTTCAGTTCAAGCATTCTCCGCCTCCTCTACGTTTCCCGATTCGAGCGCGGCAAGAGCCTTGCTGCCGTATTTCTCAACGTATTTTTCCTTTTTGCGCAGATATTTGTCCTGCAACATCTTGTACTGCCATTTCCCCATATAGACGAATCCGTCGCCCTGTCCGCTCTCGGCGGCGCGGGCATTCATCGCCTTGGGGTCGTCCGCTATCTTAGCCCTTTCGAACGCGTCGGCAAGGCTTGCGAGTTCCGCGCCCCGTTTCTCGCGCAGCGCGAGTTTTTTAGCCTCCGCTTTGGCGTCGCGCGCGGCGGCATAAGCCGCATATTTGGGATTTTTCGCACGCAGACGGGCGTCGGTGATTTTCCACAGCTTGGCAAGATTCGCCTTGATCATGGGCAGACACAGCGCGATGACCACTATCACGGCGGTGATGAGTTTGACGTACTCCGTTCCCAGTCCCGCGTAGATGACCACCACGTAGATTATGCGGTATATCACGCTGCCCACGACAACGCCGAACAGTGCGAGCGCAAAATTGCGTCTGGACGGGACGAGCGTCTCGCCTATGATAACGGACGCAAGACCTATGACGATCGCGCCCTGTCCCATGGTGAGCGTCGCGGAACCGTCTCTTTGCGCTACCAGAGCTCCCGAAAGAGCTATCAGAGCGTTGGAGAGCATAAGTCCCACGATCTTCATAGCGGAGGTGTTGATACCCTGAGCGCGGCTCATGCGCTCGTTCATACCCGTGGCGCGAATGGAACTGCCCATCTCCGTACCGAAAAACCAGTATATCAGCGCTATCAGTATCGCGAGGATCATAAGACCCGACACGAGCTGAGCGTAATTGGCGGACATTCCCAGCCACCGGTAGAACAGATCGAAGCCCAAAAAACCTATCGACGCCTTGGCGCCCGATATGAGCAGGTTGACCGACGTCAGCGCCGTCAGCGTAAGTATGCCCGCAAGTATCGGAGGTATCCTGAACAGCGTATTGAGCGCTCCCGTCACGAATCCCGCCGCGGCGCCGGCAAGCACGGCTATGACGCACGCTACGATGGGATCATAACCGCTCTGCGTGACCAATACGGCGGAGATCATGCCTCCCATGGCAAAACTGCCCTCGCAGGTCAGATCCGCAAAGTCGAGCAGTCTGAACGATATGTATACGCCTATCGCCAGTACCGCCCAGAACAGGCCTTGATTCAGACCGGTAAGGAGAGTTGCGCCCATATCAATCCGCCTGTGTCACGAGAGCTTTTACCTCGTCGGGAATGGTGAATCCGATCTCGGAAGCGACCTTCTCGTTGACGGAATAAGCGAGATCCTCAGTCTGGGTGAGCACCGCTATTTCGGACGGATCCTTACCGCCTACGAGTATGTCGTAAGCTATACCGGCGGCAAGACGTCCCAGATAGTTGTAATCCACGCTCAGAGTAGCGACTCCGCAAGCGTCGTTCATGCCGCCTTCGCCGCAGACTATCGGAAGGTTGATACCGTCCTGCACGTTGGTGCTGTGGACGTTGCTCGCGATGCTCGCAAGCAGGTTGTCGGTAGGCAGATAGAGGATATCCGCGCCCTGGTTTTTGAGAGAAGCGAGCGCCGCGGGAAGTTCGTTGGCGTCGGGGATACCTCTGGATATGCATTCGATGCCCATTCTTTGGCATATGGAAGCTATCGTATCTCTCTGGGTCACGGAGTTCTGCTCGCTGTTGGTGTAAAGCACTCCTACGGTAAAATCGGTGCCGCCGCCCATCAGCATCTGCATGAGTTCGACCTGTCTGTCCATCGGATTCATATCCGACACGCCCGTAACGTTGCCGCCGGGCGCGGTCATCGAGGAAACGATGTTGGACAAAACGGGATCGGTGACCGCATTGAATATAACGTCTATATCGGTGCCGAGCGTCTTCTGCGCCGCCTGCTGAGCCGCATCGGTCGCTATCGCATAGATGATATCGGGCTGTCTGCCGACGAAGTTGTCGAGAATGGAACCGAGGTCGGAGATATTGCCGAGAGCGTTCTGATAATCGAAATAGACGGTCTTGCCGTCGGCCTC